>JAWUYU010000075.1:0-20618 GCA_034110645.1 Pseudomonadales bacterium | reverse complement strand
CCGCCGCATCATTATGCCATTGATTCTACCTGGAATGATTTCTGGTGCTTTATTTGCGTTTATTACCTCACTGGATGAGGTAGTAGTTGTACTGTTTATAGCAGACGTAGAACAACGGACTATCCCTCGCCAAATGTTCTCAGGTATTCGTGAGCAGATATCACCTACTATTTTGGCAGTGGCAAGTATTTTGGTAGTGATGTCGGTAGTCTTACTAACGGTATTGGAGCTATTACGACGCCGTGGTGAAAGACTGCGTGGTATGTCTCCGGGTTAAGTTATACACTCCGTTAAAGAGGCTCCTATATGGAGCCTTTTTTATACCCTGTACTTTATACATCCCTAGTGTAGGACAACCACTCTATGAGCCAGCCGTTACACATTGGACTTTTACTTTGCCACACCCTTGAACCTATATTGAGTAACGTGGGTGAGTTAGATTACCCTGCCATTTTTAGAGAACATTTCCTGGCCATAGACAGCAATATTAGTTTTACCGACTTTAATGTCTATAAAGGCGAATTACCCGATTCAGTAGATCAGTGTGATGTGTGGTTGGTGAACGGTAGCCCAGCTGGGGCCTACGAAGATATTGAGTGGATACACCAACTCGGTGACTATATTAAGCAACTTGATGCTGCTAAAAAACCTACATTTGGCATCTGTTTTGGTCATCAACTTATGGCACAAGTGTTAGGGGGTAAGGTAGAGCTTAGTAACAAAGGTTGGGGGCTTGGTATTTCTCATAATACTGTGGTGGCCAATACACAATTCATGCAACCTAGAGCCACTAACATTGACGTCATGGTATTTCACCAAGATCAAGTGGTGCAACTGCCCGAAGGCTCACAAGTACTTGTCACTAGTGATTTTTGCCCCAACTACATGGTCCATTACAACAACCACATGTTAAGTATTCAGGGCCACCCTGAATTTAATACCCAAATGATAGAAGGCATTCTTGCTGGGGAGAGTTATGATGATAGCCCTGCCATACGAGCGCAAGGCATGGCTAACAGTGCTGGCAGGCCTGATTCGCAGTTGTTATTCCAGTGGATCGTTAATTTCTACCGTCAGGCACTAAATCCGCCTAAGCCAGCCTAAGCCAGGCAATGTCCTTTGAAGGGTCACGTAATATGACTGAGACAAGTGATAGTAAGACGATCCATAGGGCCATCATTGTTGTAGCACTGGGTTTTTTAGCGCTTGCTTTGGCATTTTCAGCCCGTGCTGCTTTAGGGCTGGCAATGCCAATATGGGAAAGTGAGTTAGGCTGGAGCCGAGGCCATGTGTCCAATGTTGCTGCTGTTGCCTTGTTAATCATGGCAGTTGCATCTCCTGTATCTGGGTTCATTCTCGACCGTAAAGGACTTCGGTTTACTTTGCTATTAGGGCTTATTGCCGTCTTCATATCCTCCATTGTCATCAGCATAGCCGAGAGTACCTGGGTACTATTAGTTGGATTTGGAGTTATTGGCGGAGTTGGGTTTGGTATCATCGCAACTCATGTCGTTGCCTCTGCCGTAGCTCGGGTCTATCCCGAAAATGTTGGGTTTGCATCGGGCATTGCAACCTCAGGATCTTCTGCTGGGCAGTTCTTATTTGTACCTTTAATCGCATTCATTTTTGCATCATTTAGTTGGCGTTGGGGATTTGTAGGTATTGCAGTGGGTATTGCTTTCCTGATTCCTTTTGTTTGGTATGTACCCAGTGACAAACCCATTAAGGAAATCAGCACCACAACATCAGTGAATGACGCCACTGACTTAAAAACTTCCATTAAGACACTTTTCTCCACTCCAGTTTTCCATTTACTGTTTTGGAGTTATCTCATTTGTGGTTACACAACCACCGGGGTTATTGAAACCCACTTACTGCCGTTTGCCTCTTATTGTGGCTTTAAACCGATACCCAGTGCTGCTGCTTATGGATTACTGTCGGCGGTAAACCTGCTAGGCATGATTTGCATTGGCTGGTTAACCGATAAAATGAATAGGCCCTTATTACTTGGCTGTATTTATATTATTCGCGGTTTAACCTTTTGGATATTACTTAATGTGGGTACTAGCTACGAAACACTATTGTTGTTTGCAGTTATTTTTGGCGTGGTGGATTACTCAACAGTTCCAGTTACCGCCAGTTTAGTGGCGAGTCATATTGGCCTTAAAGTGATGGGCTTAACCATGGGTTTATTATCGGCTGGACACTCCATCGGTGCCGCTATAGCAGCTTCATTAGGGGGGTACTTGTTTGATAAAGACGCAACTTACGACCTTATCTGGATGAGTTCAATCTCATTAGCCACCATTGCAGGCGCTCTAGCATTTCTAATAAAGGAAAAACCCAGTCAGGCACTCCAAACCTACTAAACTAAGGCTATCGTTATACAGTCTATATGCACTTAATATTACTGAATTTCAAAGGTTAGGCTACCCCAGTAGCTTTCCCAATCAATGTCTTGTTGCGTAGATCGTATCATTTCAACCGTATGAAGTAACCAAACACCCTTGTGCTTTAGTGGAACCGTGGCATAACCCTGGGAGTCAGTACGAACGCTAAAATCAAAAGCGAGTTTGTTTTTTATTTTAGCATGGAGTAATAAATTCGCAGCTGGTTTTTGGTTAAAGGTAAGTTGCACGCGTAACTCATCACCTTGAGTCAGTTCGTAAGGGTTTTTCAACGGGTTAATGTTAAGTGGGTAATTAAAGTCATAGTTATAGTAATTAATTTCGGTTTTATCACCCACTTTAATCAATGCCTTAACATTACGGTAATAAATTTCCAATCCATTTTTGTTACTTTCACTGAGTTCATTACGGCGTATTATGATTTTTTCTAAACCTTCGTTTTTTAAGTACTTAGTGAATTTTTCTGGCTCTAAATCAACTGTCTTTATTGTACTTTCATATCCAATAGCATAAATTCCAGGCGTTTTAATGTTTATATAACCCGCCGGATCACCTCCTAGTTGGCCGTCAACAGGCCTTAGCCCTTCACTTGTAATGACATCAAAGTGATGGTACCAAGCAGGAATATTTGGCAGTGATTGACCATCCATATGTTGGCCAACATTAAGCGTAATTTCTGTCGTACGGTCAATTTTTTGATAGAATGGGGTCGCTTCTAACCAAAATTCGTGGGCGCGAATGGTTGTGCTAATGGTTAGAATTATGCTGAAAAATAAAAAGGTTAATAGCTTCATGGTTTTTTTTCGATCTATATTATTGATGTTAAGCCTATTGCCGTTGGTACAAAGTGCTGAGGCGCATCAATTACGCCCAGCGATAGTGAATTTAGAGTTTACCCAAAATGGTTCAGTAAAGGTACACATTCAAACAAACTTAGAAAGCCTTATTGCAGGCATAGATTCAAGCCATTATGATACCAATGATTCACCCCAAGCCGAGCGCTACAACCAGTTAAGAGGATTGTCTTCAGAGCAGTTACTAAATGAATTTGAACTTGTTGCCGAATCTATAATATCGCAGTTTAATTTGTCATTTGATTCAGTTAAGAGTGATTTATCGTTTGTTAGACTCGACATTCCTAAAGTCGGAAATTTAGACAAATCACGCTTATCTGAGCTTTATTTATTGGCATCGATCCCCCAAACACATCAGCAAATTGCTCAGTCCGTTGATCAACACGTTACTTGGCAGTATCCACAAAAATTTGGTAACAATGTTGCGCACTTTTATTATGATAAAACACCAAAAGAGAAAACGTCTCATTGGCTAACTAAAGGTGCAACAAGCCCTCAATTCAAATTGAATACCACTTATACCCCCAAGCCATTTACTCAAGTGGCTGCTGAATACACTGTTTTAGGTTTTGAGCACATAGTACCAAAGGGACTAGACCATATTCTATTTGTATTAGGGCTATTTTTACTCAGTGTGAAAATTCGCCCTTTATTGTTGCAGGTCACAGCATTTACTCTGGCGCACAGCATTACCTTAGGCTTAACTATTTATGGCGCTATCAGCCTGTCATCAAATATCGTGGAGCCACTTATTGCCTTATCTATTGTTGTTGTGGGTATTGAGAATATATTTATTAAAGAGCTTAAAAAAAGGCGTGTGGTAATTGTATTTTTGTTTGGTTTATTGCACGGTATGGGCTTTGCTGGCGTCTTATCAGAGCTTGGGTTACCCGAATCAGACTTTGCCACAGCTTTAATATTTTTTAATATTGGGGTGGAAGCTGGGCAGTTATCGGTTATTGCTGTGTCGTTTTTGTTGGTCTTTTGGTTGCTCAAAAATCAACAGCGTTATCGCCAGTGGGTGGTTATCCCTGCCTCAGCACTGATATCGATGATCGGTCTTTTTTGGACCTACGAGCGCCTCTTTTTATAAGTGATCCGCTCTGCAAAAACTGTCCACACAGTTAAACGACATTCAGTAGCTCAAGTTAGGTAGGACCTAGTTATCCTAGCGCCCTATGGTGACGAGTTAAATTGTAACCTATCTTGATACATTCAAATATGGGGGATTACCCGCCAAGGGCACTGAATATTACAAAGCTTAAACATTAAGTGCGGTTTATTAAGCGACTAAATGCAGGCCAAGCATAATCAGCAACACTAGATTAGCGACAAAACCCACCATAAAGAAATAACTGCGAGGGCTGGGGTTAGATTCTGTTGCAATCACATAGTATAGAGCCATATGTAATATACGAGAAATTGCATAAATCCACACCAAAATACCCAACCAATAGGCATCCATACCTACCAGCATACCCAGTAATGCTGGGCCAAACATCATTAATAAGTTTTCATGAGAGTTTAAAAATGTGCGATGACTACGGAATACAAATGACTCATGGCTAAGTTTGTCATTAACAATACCGGGCACATATTGCTTTTGTTTACGATGAGCAGCAGAGGCCACTATAGCTTGTACAAAAACGGTCATTAATATGAGCCAAAGGCCCAAAACAGCAAAGGAATAAGAAGCTAGCATTATTTACTCTTAAGTAAGATAGAAAAAAAGATAAAAAGATTATGTAGAAACATAATAACTTGAACATGGCAACCTGAACACAGTAAGTGTGGGATTATCATATCCTTAATCTAAGCCCACATCCCACACGTCACTCATGAGTCACACATGCATTTTTGAAGGGTTAGGACTCATTCATACTCAGGGCCCATTCATACTCAGGGCCATGGCCTCGGCTATTTTAATACCATCAATAGCAGCAGACATGATGCCACCCGCATAGCCAGCACCTTCACCAGCCGGATATAAGCCTAATGTGTTGATGCTTTGCATGTCTTTACCACGCTTAATACAAATAGGTGCAGAGGTACGAGTTTCAACCCCAGTAAGTAACGCATCCGCTAAGGCAAAGCCTTTAACTTTACGGTCAAATACCGGTATAGCTTCACGAATAGCTTCAATACAGTAATCTGGTAAGGCGTCAGATAAATCTGTTAGTTTAATGCCAGGCTTGAACGAAGATTTCACAGTGCCTAACTCTTGTGATGATTTACCCTTAAGAAAGTCACCCACTGTTTGCGCAGGAGCATCATAGTTTTCACCACCCATTACATAGGCTTTACGTTCTAATTGACGCTGTAGTTCAATACCAGCCAGAGCATCACCTGGATAGTCCGACGGATCAATACCAACAACAATGGCACTATTAGCATTGCGCTCCGCGCGGGAATATTGGCTCATGCCGTTGGTTACTACCTGATATTGTTCAGAGGTTGCTGCCACCACAGTGCCACCTGGACACATACAAAAACTGTATACCGAACGGCCATTAGTGCTGTGATGTACTAGTTTGTAATCTGCTGCACCCAAAATTTCATTGCCAGCACTCGCACCAAATCGAGCCTTGTCTATCTGGGCTTGAGGATGTTCAATACGAAAACCAATGGAAAATGGCTTAGCCTCTATGTAAACTTTTTTATCAAATAACATTTTAAATGTGTCACGGGCACTGTGCCCTATTGCCAAGGCAACGTGACGAGACTTAAGTACTTGTCCATCTGCCAAAGTAACACCCGTCATCTGCCCATCATCAATGTGTACGTCATCAACCCGAGTATCAAACCGAATCTCTCCGCCCAGTTCTTCTATGGTTGCGCGCATCTTTTCCACCATAGACACCAACCTAAAGGTGCCAATATGGGGTTTACTCACAAACAAAATTTCTTCTGGTGCACCGGCTGCTACAAATTCAGCAAGCACTTTACGGCTATAATGATTTAGGTCTTTCACTTGGCTGTATAACTTGCCATCAGAAAACGTACCTGCCCCACCCTCACCAAACTGCACGTTAGATTCGGTGTTAAGGATCTTTTTACGCCAAAAGCCAAAGGTATCTTTAGTGCGCTGCCTCACCGCTGCACCACGCTCTAAAATAATGGGCTTATAACCCATTTGCGCCAACACTAAACCGATTAACAATCCGCATGGGCCAAAACCAATCACAATAGGTCTGTCCGTAACCATAGCTGGTGCCTGAGCAACAAAATTGTAGCTCATATCAGGGCTAATTTTGATCAACTGGTCACCAGTAAATGTGGCCAACAGCTGATCATCTTGATTGGTCGTAACATCAAGAGTGTAGATGAGTACAATTTTACTTTTTTTACGGGCATCATACCCACGGCGATGCACAACATAGTCCAGTAAATCATCGGCTTGGATCGACAAACGCGCCAAAATGGCTTGGCTTAACGCCTGATCATCATGATCAAGGGGTAATTGTAGATTACTGATGCGTATCATCTAAGACTTCCGGAATATGGGTGTTATTTAACTGTAGTTAGTAACTTTAACTGAGGCGCCATTTTACCTATTTATAGTGTGACTGTCCCATAGTTACCCTGCTTAACACTAACTATGGATCCTTTAAAGCAACTAACCCACTCTTTTGAGCAAGAATTATCTAATCACTGATGAGATAAATGTAGCGACGACAACCTGCTAAAGAGTTTCTATTCTATAGGCAGTTGATATGTGACCCAGTGAGTCTTGCTTGATAACTTATCGTACACACTACGCCCTCTATAATTATTTTCTGCAGTTATCCAGCGCATAAATGGCCAACCTTTATCTAAGGCAGAGTCATTAAGCGCTTGATATAAAGCCTCTACAATACCCTTTCCGCGACATTCGGGTTTAATAAAAAGATCATCAAGAAAACCAACCATTTTCCCTCTAAGTGGGGATGGCATTTCTCTATAATGCATTAAGCCCAGGTAGTTACCTGTATCATCTTTGGCAACAAGTGCGTAAAACGCATGGTCTTTATCGAAAATCCACGACCAAACGGTATCCAGTACTTCCTGATTCATAGGCACTTGATAAAAATCAGCATAACCATAGTAAAGAGCCTCCCACTGCGCCCTATCTTTCAAACATAATTCAGATACAATTATTTTCATATACATCTCTTTTACATAACGCTTATTTACCAAGCCTCTGACTGTACCACTACAGGTAACACTTTAACTAATGGGAAATGGAGTTCGAGGCAATCGTACAGGATGGACTTTTACAACAATTCTACTAAACTAGAACAGTTTCAAGGTTTCGAATTGTAGACAACAACTAAGCCAGAATAGAGTTAAGCACGACCATCATTAAAAACGTTTTTAGAGGTAATTCAGTGAGTAATATTTCACTAGAAAAATATCTAGGGCTTGATTATCCTATTATTCAAGCGCCTATGGCTGGCGGAATGCTCAGCCCAGACTTCGTTGCTAAAGTATGCGAATTCGGTGCTCTTGGCTCTATCCCTACCGGTTATTTACACCTGCCTCAAATCGAAAAATTTATTGCGGAGGTCCAGCAACGCACCAAACGGCCGTTTTGCGTAAACGTGTTTGTAGACTACGCTGATTACAGTAATCTAGCCCTTAAAAAACCAGATGAAATAAGAGAAGCCGAACGAGAGCTAGGCATGGCAGTGTGTGAAACATATAGTGTTGTGACTCCTCCCAACATGGATTCCTTAATAGACCTTATGGTTACAATGGAGGTCCCCATATTAAGCACCACTTTCGGAGCACTCAAACGTGACCATGTGGAAGTATTAAAATCTGCAGGCGTCAAGATAATGACCACAGTAAACTCGGTCTATGAAATCGACCTTGCCGTTAAAACCCAAAGTCCAGATATATTGATATACCAAAATAAAATGGCAGGTGGGCATAAGGGTGGGTTTACATCCCTTGAACACAGCGAACAGTCCGATATTCTCGAATACATGACTTCACTAGAAAATGTTTATTGCATCCTTTCAGGAGGAGTTGTCCATAAGCCCGATATAGAAGAAGCACTAAAATCGGGTTTTGATGGAGTGCAAATTGGATCAGGCTTTCTTGTGACCCAGGAATGTTCTATTTCGCCGATGTACAAGGACGCGCTGATTCACAATACCACGTCTGTAATGACTACAAGTATTACAGGAAAGTCAGCACGAGGGCTAGAAACACGAATATCTGCCCTTAACCTAGCGATCAATCCAGGGTTTCCTTTTCTGCATTTTGCCACCTCAGCACTGCGTAAACATGCAAAAGAATGTGGAGAATTAGAATACCAATCACTTTGGTGCGGAGATGGAGTTCACAAAATTACCCAAACATTAAGTTTGAACAGCTATTTGCAGCAACTAGTTTAGTGAACTAGTTTATTAAATACAGCATGATAATCACTGCAATAATTTAGCCATGTAAACCTCATCCACAAATTTCCCATTGATGAGGCTGGATTGTTGACGAATACCTTCTTGCTTGTAACCTAGCTTTTTGTAGAGCCTAATCGCTGAGGCGTTATCGGCTAGCACCAAGAGCTCGATACGGTGAATACCATTATTGGACGCCCATAGCTCAGAACGCTCGAACAGCTGTGAGGCAATGCCTTTGCCCTGATACGCTAAAAGCGCACCCACCATTATCGTGGTGGTGTATGAAAGGCTTTTCCAAGATGAAGTCTCCAACGACAAAAAACCAACAAGAACGCCCTTTTTTTCGGCGACAAAAATGGTACTTTTTACGTGCCCTAGAGCGCCATCGAATTGACTCCCCGCACCGACTGTAGTGGTACAGGCTCCAAGATGCTCACGCTCCCCAGGTTCAGCACCCCACATCATCGACTCTTCATCAAGCGTTGCGCGTAGCTTCATATATGCCTCACGATCGGTCTGGACTATTTCACGAACTTGCATACCAATCCTCTGTTGTGATGTCTGTTGCGATATCTGTAGTTGGCAATCACTAGAGTACACCAGAGTGTGGCACCATGTGAATGAGGCCGTAATTATGTAGCTATTTATAAACAAAAAAAAGACCAGCATATGCTGGCCTTTAATATTCACGAGAGACTTAGGCTACCCGTAAACCATACTCTTCACTGGCGTCTTTAAGCCAAAGAAAGAAGTAATCAGAAAAGCTACGACGGATCACAAGATCCATAGAACCGTCTTCGCGCTTGCACATGGCAGTGCCAGTTTTAGCAAAAGTAGTTTGCACCACTTTGCCTACTGGGAAGTTGGATTCGTGGCAATCGTACACGCTGGACTTTTGCAACAATTCAGCCAAACCAGAACCAGACAAGTTAACCAGTGTTTGAGCACTACTAATATCAGTGATGGCAATGTGCTGGCCATCCATGGCAGCTCTTAAATCTGTTTCTACTTGCCCTTGAGTGCCCCTAGCTACAATTAATAACCATTCGTTAGGGCACAACCAATAAACCACGGTATCACCGTTACGTGCGCTAGTGTTGGCTGTGGTTGGCAACGCTACTCCTAGTACAGACTCAATAGCAGAGGTAAACGCCGTATCTTGTGGATTACCACGTAAGTTAAGGTGCCCACGAAACTTGTCTTCTGTCATTACTACGCCAGCATCAGCAGCGTTAGTATGCGCTGCACGGTGATGTAATGAAGATTCCATCATGTCTCCTGCTAACAAATTATTTGATACATTAGTCATTGTGATGATCTCCTTTTGGATCATAGAACACTGGGCTGCAAATTTCAGCCGCCAATACACGGCCGTCTGCTTGTGGGCAGTATACTGTTTCGCCCATGCGATCTGATCCACCTTTAACGGTGCCCATGGCAATACCATGGCCTAAACACTCACTCCAGTAGCTAGAAGTAACGTGGCCCATCATATCCATGGGAATAGGCTGGTTAGGATCCATTACAATTTGTGAGCCCTCTGGAATCACAACTGTAGGATCTTTAGGCTTTAAACCTACCAATTGCTTACGGTCTGTACGTGCAGTGTCTGGACGGGAAAAGGAGCGTTCGCCTAAGAAGCTAAACTCTTTAGTCTTGCCTACCGCCCAACCCATTAAACAGTCATAAGGGGTCATGGAACCATCGGTGTCTTGGCCCGCAATAATGAAGCCTTTCTCTGCGCGTAATACGTGCATAGATTCGGTGCCGTATGGCGTAATGCCAAACTCTTCACCGGCTTCCATAAGTTTCTTCCACATGTAATGCCCTTGGTCTGCAGGTACGTTCACCTCAAAGGACAATTCACCCGTAAAGGAGATGCGGAAGATACGCGACTTAATACCTGCAACGGTGCCTTCGCGGTAGTCCATAAACTTCATGGCTTCAGCAGAAAGGTCTACATCAGTACATAATTTTTCAAGCACTTTACGCGAATTAGGCCCTGCAAAAGAGCAAGTGGCCCACTGGTCTGTTACCGACGTGAAGTAGACGTCTAGTTCTGGCCATTCTGTTTGATGCCATAATTCTAACCAACCCAATACAGCTGCAGCGCCACCAGAGGTGGTAGTCATTAAAAAGTGGGTATCACTTAAACATGCAGTTACACCATCGTCAAAGATCATGCCGTCTTCTTTAAGCATTAAGCCATAACGACACTTGCCTGGGGCTAACTTTGTCCAGGCGTTAGTGTAAACACGGTTAAGGAACTCACGGGCATCCTTACCTTGAATGTCGATCTTGCCCAGCGTAGAAGCATCTAGCATGCCCACACTGTTACGTACTGCCAAACATTCCCGATTAAGGGTTTGCTGCATGGTTTCACCAGCTTGTGGGAAGTACCAAGGGCGCTTCCACTGACCTACGTTCTCAAATTCTGCGCCATTGGCCAAGTGCCATGGGTGCATAGCCGTATGACGAGCTGGGTCTAACAACACACCAATATCTCGGCCACCCATGGCACCAAAGGTAACTGGCGTGTATGCAGGGCGGAAAATGGTAGTGCCTGTTTCAGCAATAGACTTATTTAAAGTCTTAGCCACGATAGCCATGCCGTTAACGTTACCTGTTTTACCTTGATCAGTACCAAAACCCATGGCGGTATAACGTTTTACATGCTCAATAGATTGGAAGCCTTCACGAGCGGCTATCTCTATGCCAGCAGCAGTAACGTCGTTTTGGAAATCAACAAACTGCTTAGGTGCTCGGCTCACAGGCTTAGTGTGAGGTACTAGATAAAGAGCTTGTGCAACGCCTTCCGACTCATCACCACAATCAAATACTTGGGCAGATTCTGTACCAGATGCAGCAGCACCGGCTTGAACACCAGCATTTAATGCTTGTGATAAACGGTATTCACCAGCAATAGCACCAGCAAGATGTTGGTTTTGAATAGTTGGGCCAGGTACAAAACCTGCAACGTCTTCTTTCCATACTGGGCGGCTACCAGTGTGGCAGCTTAAGTGAACCACAGGGCTCCAGCCACCAGCAACAGCGATTAAATCACAGCTTAGAGTTTTGCTTGCGCCGATTACCTTGTCGCCAGCTTCATCTAAAGGAGCAACAATAGCACCAGACACTTTTTTGCTGCCTTGGGCTTCAATTACACCGTGGCCTACCATCACTTGAATGCCAGCAGCTTTAGCCGCTTGCACGAGACGGCCATCTGGCGCATGTCGTGAATCTACTACAGCTACAACTGTGCGACCTGCAGCTTGAATGTCTAGCGCAGTTTGGTAGCCAGAGTCATTGGTTGTCATTACTACACAACGTTGGCCTGGAACTACGGCATAACGGTTAATGTAAGTAGACACAGAGTTAGCTAGCATAATGCCAGGTAGATCGTTGTTACCAAAAACTAACGGACGCTCAATAGCTCCCGTAGCCAATATCACTTGATGGGCACGAATACGATGAAGACGCTGGCGTGTGCCTGTTAGGGCTACTGGACCTAGGTGATCGGTACGGCGTTCAAGTGCACACACAAAGTTGTGATCGTAGTAACCAAATGCTGTGGTGCGTGGCATAACTGTTACGTTATTCATACCAACTAGCTCACTTGTGGCTTGGTCTGCCCAAGTAGCAGCATCTACGCCATCAATGGTTTGGTTGTTGGCGAGCAAGGTACCACCAAATTCGTTTTGCTCGTCTACAATGAGTACGCGCTTGCCACTACGGCCAGCTTCTAATGCAGCTGTTAAACCAGCAGGGCCTGCACCCACTACCATTACGTCACAATGAACGTTAACTTTGTCGTAGGTATCTGGGTCTGGATCAAGAGATAACTTACCAAACCCTGCGGCTTTACGAATTAGCTTCTCGTAAGTCATCCACATTTTCTGTGGTGCCATAAAAGTTTTGTAGTAAAAACCAGGAGGCATCATCTTGCCACCAATTTTACCAACCCACTCCATGATGTCGAATTCAGCATTGGGCCAACCATTAGTGCTGGTGGCTGTTAATCCGTTGAACAACTCAACTTGTGTTGCTCGTGGGTTAGGAATAGTTTGATTGCCTTTGTGTAACTGCATCAAGGCATTAGGCTCTTCAGCGCCATGGCCTAAGATGCCACGTGCACGGCTGTATTTAAAACTACGGCCTACAATACTAACGCCGTTTGCCAACATAGCAGACGCTAAAGTATCGCCGTCAAAACCTTGAAAGGTTTTGCCATTAAAGGTAAAGCTCATTGGCTTAGAGCGATCTATACGACCGCCTGTTGCTAAGCGATTAACTTGGCTCATGACACCTCTCCTTGCAAGGCTGTTAAGGCATCGGCGGCTATGGTTTTCGCAGTTACAGTCGGCAGCTCGCCCATTTTATAAGTCTCATGAATTTGGTAGCTATTCGTGTCACGCGTTGCGTTAAAGTAACGACGGCAGCCAGCCGCGTGATACCACATTTCGTGGTGGATACCACGTGGGTTAGTGCGGAAGAAAATATAGTTGGCCCAAGCATCATCAGAAATAGATGCTGGATCTTTTGGACGCTCGATATGTGCTTCACCAGTGTAGGAATATTCTTCCTCTTCACGGATTTCTTCACAATAAGGGCAGTAAATATGATGCATGGTTAAGTCTCCTTATTATCAAAAATTAGTGAGCAACACCGGCAGCGCCGTGTTCGTCAATTAAGTGGCCAGTACTAAAGCGGTCAATACTAAAAGGTGCTGCAAGAGGATGCGCTTCATCGTGAGCTAAGGTGTGAGCAAACACATGGCCAGAACCTGGGGTAGCCTTAAAGCCACCTGTGCCCCAACCGCAGTTGAAGAACAAACCTTTGATACTAGTTTTAGAGATGATAGGACACGCATCTGGGCAGGTATCTACAACACCACCCCAAGCACGGTTCATACGTACCCGACTAAACATTGGAAATAACTCACAAATTGCAGATAACGTATGCTCTACCACATTGAAACTACCGCGTTGACCATAACCGTTGTAAGAGTCTGTACCGGCACCAATTACCAAGTCACCTTTGTCAGATTGACTCACATAAGCGTGTACCGCGTTAGACATAACAACCGTATCAAGAATAGGCTTAATAGGCTCAGACACTAGCGCTTGTAGTGGACGCGATTCAATCGGTAGACGTAGGCCTACCATCGCTGCCATTACACCCGAATTACCGGCAGTAACACAAGCTACCTTTTTGGCTCCAATAAAGCCTAGGGTCGTTTTAACACCTACTACAGCGCCTTCTTCTGTAACAATGTCTACAACTTCACATTGTTGAATAAGGTCTACACCAAAGCTGTCTGCACCACGAGCAAAACCCCACGCCACAGCGTCATGTCGAGCAACCCCAGCAGTAGCCTGCCAAGATGCACCCAACACTGGGTAACGAATGTCTTGAGAATCGTTAATGATAGGCACGATTTCTTTAACGCCTGCAGTATCTAGTACTACACCGTCGATACCATTCAAACGGTTGGCGTTAACGCGGCGTTCAATGTCGCGCATGTCTTGTAAGGTGTGACCTAAGTTCAAAACACCACGCTGACTAAACATCACGTTGTAGTTTAAATCTTGGCTTAAATCTTTCCACAGGTCTAACGAGTGGTCATAAAGCTTAGACGCTTCGTCCCACAAGTAGTTAGAGCGTACAATGGTAGTGTTACGCGCTGTGTTACCACCACCTAAGTAGCCTTTTTCCACTACAGCAACGTTAGTAATTCCGTGTACTTTTGCCAAATAGTAGGCTGTAGCCAGACCATGACCACCACCGCCAACGATGATTACATCATATTCTTTTTTAGGCTGCGGGCTGCGCCATGCAGCCTGCCAGTTTTCATGGTGGCTAAGGGAGTGTTTAAAAAGGCTAAAGCCTGAGTATTTTTTCATTGTGTCATCCACGTGTTTCGGTGCAATGCTGCAGTGAGTCTTATGTTCGCTGCACACATTGTGCTAAAAGCCAGCCTTAGGCTCTTATTCAATTGCGACCCAAATAGAAGTATGCGGATAAAGCCCTGGTCTAATCCCCAAAATGTGGCCTACACCAAGCCACATAAGGCTAAAAATGAAGTACAATCCATCCATATTACGCACTACCTTAGACCATGAAAACAGGCCATCAACTCAGGCCATAAACGCAGGTAATAACAGCATGCACGTTTTCGGCGTTGTCGGATGGAAAAATAACGGTAAAACCACCCTCGTAGAGCGGCTTATTAGCCAGCTTACTCAGATGGGCTATAAGGTATCGTCTGTTAAACATGCCCACCATAATGTAGACATTGATGAACCAGGCCGCGACAGTTACCGCCACCGTGCAGCAGGCGCTACGCAAACGTTGCTAGCCACAGAAAAACGTTGGGCGTTAATGCATGAATACCGCAACCAAGAAGTGCCTAAACTAACCCAGTTATTACACTTATTTGAACCCTGCGACCTAGTGATTGTGGAAGGCTATAAGGGTGCAGAGCACCCTAAATTAGAAGTAGTGCGCAACCTAAACAAACGCGGCTTTTTGGCAGATCTAATGCCTAACATTGTGGCCGTAGCCACAGACAAGGATGATTTAGATATCAACCTGCCACAACTAGACATTAACAACATTCAACAAGTGGCCGATTTTGTCTTACAGCACACAGGCCTTGTAGCTAAAACGACGAATCTAAAACAAGCCAGCAACGATTGTTACAGTCCAGATCAACAGCTATTGGCTGCATCTACCGTGTGGCAACGTATGCAAGACGCAGTGTCCACCCAAGTTCCATCTGAAACGTTGGCTCTTGGCGAATGTATTAACCGACGTTTAGCTGAAGATGTCACCACTGCATACGACAGCCCACGGTTTGATAACGTTGCCGTAGATGGTTATGCCTTTAATCACCAAGAATTAAGCAGCAGCTTGGCGCTGCCACTCATGACTGCTGAAGCAAATGCCGGTGGCAGTGCTAAATTATCCCTAGAAAAAAACCATTGTATTCGAGTGTTAACCGGAGCCAGAATGCCCGTTGGTGCCAACACTGTAGTGATGCAAGAAGACGTGCTCATTGTTGATAACCTTGTCACCATGCCTGCGGATCACAAAGCAGGCGGCAACTGGCGCCCAAAAGGTGAAGACGTTAAAGCTGGCGATATTATTATCAATAAAGGTCAGCAAATACGCCCCCAAGACATTGGCCTTGCTGCAGCCGCAGGCCACGCTCAACTTAAGGTTTACACTAAAGTTAAAGTGGCGCTATTTTCCACTGGCAACGAAGTATATGAATTAGGTGAAGAGCTACCAGAAGACGGCATTTACGACGTTAATCGCCACTTACTTAAAGCCCTACTCACCAGCCTACATTGCGAAGTGACAGACCTTGGTATTTTAGCCGACGATTACGATGTAGTAAGTAATGCTCTAAGTGCAGCAAGTCAAAATCATCAACTTATCATTACCTCTGGTGGCGCCTCCACCGGCAGCCATGACCATGTAGCTGCCGTATTAAAAGACATTGGCGAAGTGCACGGCTGGCGGCTGGCCATTAAACCAGGCCGCCCCCTCGCCTTTGGCAAAGTGGGCAATTCCTTCTTCTTAGGTTTGCCTGGTAACCCAGTAGCTGCTAACGTGTGTACACTTATGTTTGGCCAACCGCTCATTAGAGCCATAGGTGGTGGAGGCTGGCAACGTCCTAAGTCGTATTTTCAAAAATTAGGCTTTGATGTCCAAAAGAAAGCAGGCCGTAGAGAATGGCTGCGGGTTTACCAAGAGGTGCAAAGTAATGGTGAAATACGCCTTAAGCGGAGCGCTTCCCACGGTTCTGGCATTCTCACCTCCATGACCCGTGCAGATGGCTTAGTAGAAGTAGACGAAGCCACAAGCAGCTTACCCCAAGGTAGCTTAGTAGACTTTATACCTTTTGCTAGCTTTGGTATTGGTGATGCTTAGATTACTCAGGTAAGGCTTGGCTATCATCGTAACAGCCCTAAAGTAGCCTTTATTAGGCGCCCATCGATAGCCGCTAAACCTAATGCAATAAGCCCTATGCCTACGAAGTGAATCCACTCTAGCGTTTCATTCAAAAATAGTGACCCTAACAGTATGGCCGACACAGGCACTAACAAAGTTACCAACATTATATTAGTAGCGCCTGACGAAGCCAGTATTTTAAAATACAAAACGTAGGCCAAAGCGGTAGAAAAAACTGCTAATGTGAGCATAGATGCCCAAGTAGCAACACTTGGCGCACTCGGGCCAAATAACGCCAGAGGGCCATCAATATACAAAGCTATAGGCGCCAATACCAAACTTGATCCAGTCACTTGGCCCGCTGCAATAACTACTGGACTAAGTGCCATACCCTTAAAACGGCGCCCATAAACACCAGCGAATGCATACGACAATGCGGCCACCAATATGGCAATCTGAGCAAGAGTGCTACCTTGCCCGGCCATGCCTAAGCTAGGCATGCCTATCATCATCACCACACCCATAAAACCAATGGCTACGCCGATTAGCTTCATAGGCGTAGCGCGCTCATCCGCTAACAACAACCCAGCCACAACTACTCCAAACAAAGGTGTGGTGGCATTAAGAACCGACGCCAACCCAGACGCAATGTGTGTTTGTCCCCACACGATAAGACTAAACGGGATGACATTATTCAGTAAGCCCATGCCAATAAAAGCTAGCCAGATTTTTATGCTTTTAGGGGGTCTTAACCCCATGACCAAGACAATAGCCCACAGAGCAATGGCTGCTAGCCCCACTCGCAGGGTGACTATGGTAAGTGGAGGCAATTCAGCAACGGCAACCCCCACAAAGAAGAAAGAACCGCCCCACAATACAGATAAGGCAATCAACATAAGCCACTCTCGTGCACCCATGGAAGTATTGATAGGTGATGTGGCTCTTGATTTCATTCTTGATCTCACTATAAAAACCCGATTAGTTAGCTGGAAAGGATAATTTATAGATAGTTTAGAGGTAAATTTCGTACCAAACCATCCGAATATTGCGCGATATTATATTTTAGGCAAACTAGCAAAGGAACATCACTTGGCAAGAAACGGATGTTAATCTACCCACGCAGGTGTTCATATACAATCTATCTTAAATCCCTCACTTTTAAGACAACATATGCAACAGATAGGTAGCTCAGAGGCAACCCGTATGACGATACACATTAGCGCCTCACCCACTAACTCCGTACTGGCCGAACAAGAAATACGTGCAGAAAAAATTAATAGGCAAACAACACAATTGATAAATATTGCGCGCTATATAGAGGAAAATACCGAGCATACCTTAACTTTAGCAACACTAGCTCAGCAAATGCATTTGTCGCCTTCGCGTTTCCAACGCTTATTTAAACAAACTATTGGGTATCGCCCAAAGTATATCAAGACGCCATTAGAATGAACCGTTTTAAGCACTCACTCAAACAAGGCAGCGACATTAGTGGTGCTATATATGCTGCAGATTATGGATCCATTAGCCGAGTTTATGGGGAGGATACACGCAGGCATGATACCAAAAGCTTATAGAGCAGGCGCTGCAGGCGAGCAAATCACTTACGCCACAACCATTACCGCCCTTGGCCCTATGACTATGGCAGCGACTAAAAAAGGCGTTTTTTTGTGCAGTTTGGCGATACCCAAACCACCTTAATAGAGCAATTAAAAAGTGAATTCCCTAACGCCAACATATCCGAATCTATTGCCCAAAACACACCAGAACTTAACGCTTGGATAAACACCTTAGATCAACACATTAGCGCCCACGCACCACGGCCAGATATACCTTTAGACATTCGCAGCACTGCATTTCAAAAGCTGTTCGTGCAGTGGCATCGGCGTGTGGAAAAAACCGCATAGGAGTATTAATACCTTGCCATCGAGTGCTACGCAGCGACTTTGGTATGGGAGGCTATCGCTGGGGCTTAGAGCGAAAGCGTGCCCTGCTTGATAAAGAAAAGTTATCCGTTGCGCCAACCCAATACAATAATACCCACACCCAGTAGCACCACACCTACGCCCAGCCAATCCAAAGCTGTTGGCTTAATATCATCAACCACCCTAAGCCAAACCAGCGCCGTGGCCACATAAACGCCACCATAGGCCGCATACACTCTGCCGCTTGCAGCAGGATGGAGCGTTAGCAGCCAAACAAATAAACATAAACTAGCTACAGCAGGAATTAACAACCAGCTAGAGCCGCCCTTGCGTAACCAAAGGTAAGGTAGGAAACAACCCACAATTTCGGCCAGTGCGGTTAATACAAAAAGGCCTGTTGTTTTTAACATCAAAGTGAACCTCCAGCTTCATTAGACCAGAATAGTCGAAATTTGCTCTCGTTGCGGTGGTGCTGTAATCATTCATATACTTGGCTCGTTAGTAGGTTAGGCTACTCATTGGTAACTAATCAAGTCTACATCTGCCGCCTGTTCACGGATTGGGATTAAAGCTTGGTAGTCTTCCGAATTAAACCAATTATTTAGCGCTTCAATGCTTGGAAAACGTATCACCACAGTGTTGGAATGCTGAAAGTCACCGCCCAGTACTTCTGATTTTTTCCCACGAAACACAAGCTCTCCTTTCCAAGGGCTTAATGTAGCAGGGACTTTGTTACAATATTCAGACCATTTGTCTTGGTTTTTAACGGTAATATTCCCTATTACATAGGCAGGTTTCATTTTAATTTCCTTTGTTAGTTTGACTTATAACGTCAACGTTCACTCAATCATGGCGCCATTATTCCCAATAAGGTTCATTTTCTTGGCAGGAGAAGTTTGCCTTCAATAGGTACAAACTTTGTCGCTTCATTAATCAGCCCATTGGCTGTCAGTTGCCTGACTCCATAAACTTCAACAGATACGCCATGATCACGTTTTATTTTTTCAACTAACATGGCGAAATCACCGTCCCCAGACACCAATACAACAACATCTGCTTCTGCTGAGTAATCCATGGCATCGATGGTGATTCCTACATCCCAGTCACCTTTAGCTGAACCATCAGAGCGCTGAATAAATGGCTTGAGCTTTACTTCGAAACCAATGGCCCTGAGAATGTTTTGGAACTGTTTTTGCTTTTCATCCCCGCGATCGGTTGTATAGGCAATCGCTTTGATAACTTCCCTATTAGATGTGCTCTTTAACCAAAAATAGTTGTAGTCAAAGTTATGCTTATGGACTTGCTTTGTTGTGTAGTAAACGTTTTGAACATCGACCAGTAAGACTACTTTTTCCATAAGACCTCGCGTTTTATTCTTTGCTTAACTCCTCATGTTAGCGAGTTTAGTCAATTTTTAGCCGAAAACAACGTTTGAGCAATTTATTGGCTTTATTTGGATGATCTTTTTTATTCCTATTTAACGATGGTAGAAGGATTAAAGCTCTGCGCCCAAACCTTGACTAAGGATGTTAAATCATAAAACCTTGCAGTCTTGTAGGTATGGCAAACGAACCTGAGCTGTTTTAACTCCTTCAAGATGGACTTCGCCCACGATTAACCCTTCCTCAGCACCTGCCCTAGCAACTACTTGACCTGAAGGTGAGCCAATAAAGCTCTCACCTAAATAGGCTTGTTGATTCTCTTCGCCGCAATAATTTGCATATACAAAATAGACACCGTTTTCATAACCGCGTGTGGGCATCATTTGTTGTGCTACCCAGCCCCAACCACTGCCCAACGCCGTAGGTACCAGTATGATATCTGCACCTGCCATAGCCAGCTGGCGTGCCAGTTCTGGAAATTCTGCGTCATAACAAATAAGCATGCCCATGTTGAAACCACGCCACTTAAATAAGCCAACCTCCTTACCTTGAGTAAAGTAACTCGCTTCAAAACCTGGCGGTAATAGCCGTTTTCGATAGTGGCCCAGCACCTTACCTTCTGGCCCTATACATTGAGCCGCATTGTATAGCTTGTCTCCATCACGCTCGGCAAAGCCATAGTGAATAGCAATTTTGTATTTTT
>JAWUYU010000074.1:0-9699 GCA_034110645.1 Pseudomonadales bacterium | reverse complement strand
TTTAGACAGTCCTTTACCACGATGTTTTGATTTAACATAAATTCGTTTTAACTCACCGTAAACTCCATCATCTTTTTTATTTACTATGGCACCACATCCAAGAATCTCATTATTTTCAGTAATACCTATAAAGTACACATTCTTCCCATTTAATTCTTCAAGAGATAATAATTGGTTACTTTCTTGAGGATAAAGTGAGCTCATTAGCTTATCAATATCAGAGATTATTTCGATGACATTCCCTGAAGTTGGATCTAACTCTAAAATTTCCATCTGCTGCATACTCCCGATGCACTCAACGCCACATTCAGCGGCTTGTCGGCTGCAATGCTTTGTTAATCGATTTTCGATAATAAGATTTCGATATAGCCCAGAAAAATTTATCGACTTTTTTAGGTCTTATTATTCCATTTAGAAAGCTTACAACGGTTAACAAACCAAAGACTAAGGATAGTGCAGTGTCTGATTTAGAGTACATTGAGAATAAGAGAGAAACCAAAACTAGGGGTATAACGAGGTAAGTAAACACCCTAAGTTCAAAAAACTGGCGTCTTGAAATTTTTTTATAGGGTTGCAATAACTCACGCTTTTTCTGAAATTTAATTTGTTTTAACTCTTCTATTGCTTTTTGTCCTTCAGAAAAACTAATTTCGAGTAGTGTCTTTTCCTTAATAACCTTCTCAATATAAGAATCATCCAAAATACCCTTAGACATCGCGAGACTGTCTATGCTTACATCTTCAGGCTTTGACGGCGCAATACAGATATCATGATGTATACGTGCTGCTAACTCCTTATCCATTTCCCCAGTTTTCAGTTTATGTGATAGTTCCCTGTATATTTCTGAAACTGAACGACTAATCTGTGACGAAATTATCAACTTGGCTCTAATTATTGGATCAAAAGAGGCTGGTTTACCACTCTTCCCGCCAAGTCCTTTATCCAATTTAAACCAAAGCTTTTCTGTTAAGAACTCAATATTAGTTGCGAAAGGGATTGACCCATTCCCTTCAAATATAGTGTCGGAAAACGAAATCCTTTGTGGTAGCCAACTCTCAGTCAGAAATATTGATGCTACCCGATCAATCCCAATGTTGCTTTGACCTTGCCTGAGATAGTTAATTTTAGTAAATACTTTTAATATGCTAGCAATCATATCATCGGGGGTGCGTTCGCTTGAAACCTCCTCTTTTATTGATTTTACCACTTCCACACTTTCGACATTGAATTCAGGCTTATCGTAATAATTTGTAGGTTTTTCTCTTAATATCTTAAGAGTATCCAAGCTATTGTAAAATTCCGTTTTCTTGGCAAGTATATCGCTTTCATATTTACAGCCATTGCAAATATTTACCATTGCTGTCTTGGATGGATCAATTCTTGATTTTCCTGCAATTATCTTTTGGGCAGCAAAAAAGAATCTTTCAATTTCGTCTCCAGTTTCCTCAAAAAATCTTAAAGTGATTCCCCCTCCCTTTTTGTTCCGGCTAGCTTCATCTGCTAGTTTATAAAAATCTTCAAAAATGGTCTTGTATAAACCACCATTAAGTCCTGCTGCACTGAATAAATGCTCCGAATCTAAAAATACAATTAGATCGCCCCGCCACTGCCCGAGAGTGGATAAGTCAGGTGAATATCTAATTCCTGTGTAAAGGATCAATCCTTCCTCAATATTATTTATTTTGTTAATAAATTCCAGGTCATTTTCATTAGTAAGAACGAAGTTAGCAATTTCACTGGTATGCTTATTTTTCTTGTCAGGCCTTAGTAAATAGTCTTCGAAATCAGCTTCCAATTCATTTCTGTTAATCTCTATAAGAGCTGAGCTTGAACAATAAATAGATAAACGATCAATAACATTGGTGTAATCACTCTTAGAGTTACTAAAATCAGCATCAAAGCTACTATGTCTCTTAAAATTTTCAGTAACTGTATACAAACCACGTTCTAGGACAAGATCACCAGATTTAACCAGTCTTTTCCTTAGGCAACTTTTAATTATTGCCTCTGGAATATGAAAGCCAAACTCATCTTCAATATATTTTGTACATTCTAGAGAGTTTAATGCCTGCAAGGACCTTTCTGAAATCAAGGCTCGAATGAATTCACTCAATACATCGTAAATGTCTTTTTTCTCGTCGTAGATAGCACGAAGAACGGCTACGGATGAGAGTAATTTAAATTCTTCCAATGAGTACTCCTATTTACGATTAACAGTCTATTTATGAGGCCAACAGGCCTCATAATAATTATTAGAGAGCCGATCTACGATTTGTTCTAGTGGCTCCAGTTCTCAACGTCTTGAAAGTGTAGTTCTTTTTCTGCGCATTGCTTGCCCAGCTACAAAAAAAGAGCGGTTTGCGCACCTTATTTATAAAATAGAGCTACTTTGTATGGATTAGGAGGAGTTCATTGTGTGTAACTCACCTTTTTTTTAATCAATACGTGAGCATATGCAGGGTTGGTGGCATACGTTATTCATAGCTGGCCAAACACACTAGTGTTAAAAATAGGGCATTAAAAAGCCCGCTTAGGCGGGCTTTTTTTGGATTGCTTCACTGCATTCGCAATGACGAGCTATGCCGGCTTTTGGGATTGCTTCACTGCATTCGCAATGACGGGCTATAGCACTTGGTCTAAAGCCGCATCTAAAGAAGCTACCGAACGCGCTACGTTATGTAGTTTGTCTAGGCCAAACAAGCCTAAACGGAAGGTACGGAAACCTTCTGGCTCGTCACACATTAGGGGTACACCCGCGGCGATCTGCATACCTAAAGCAACAAACTTGCTGCCGTTCTGAATGGCTGCATCTTGGGTGTAGCTTACTACTACGCCTGGCGCACCAAAACCTTCGGCAGCTACGCTCTTAATACCCTTAGAAGCTAACAAAGCACGCACTGCGTCGCCTAGTTCTTGCTGCTCTTCCTTAACCTTAGCAAAGCCGTAGTCTTCTGTCTCGCGCATTACTGCTGCGAATTCGGCAATAGAGTCTGTAGGCATAGTAGCGTGGTATGCATGGCCGCCATTTATGTAGGCTGCCATGATGTCGCGCCATTTTTTAAGGTCGCAAGCAAAGCTGGTGCTGGTAGACGCTTCAAGAGCAGCAACACCGCGTTCACCCATCATTACTAGGCCACAACAAGGTGGGCCACTCCAACCCTTCTGTGGCGCACTAATTAGCACGTCTACACCCATGGCTTTCATATCTACCCATAGGCAACCAGAAGCGATGCAATCTAATACAAAGATACCACCCACAGCGTGCACTGCATCAGTAACCGCCTTTATATAATCGTTTGGCAATATAATGCCTGCCGATGTTTCGACGTGTGGCGCAAAAACAACGGCTGGCTTTTCGCTAGCAATGGCAGCCACTACTTCTGCAATTGGTGGTGGAGCAAAGGCTTCTTGATCGCCAGTTTGCGCTTGGCGTGCTTTAAGCACGGTAGAGCTAGAAGAAATGCTGCCCATTTCTAAAATTTGAGTCCAACGGAAGCTAAAGAAACCGTTGCGAATCACTAAAGTCTTTTTACCTGTAGCAAACTGACGAGCTACCGCTTCCATACCAAAGGTACCAGAACCAGGCACAATGGCCACTTGTTCTGCAGCGTAAACGCTCTTTAGTGTGCTGGCAATATAACGCATGTCGCCTTGAAAAGACTGAGACATGTGGTTAAGTGCACGGTCGGTATAAACCACCGAGTATTCTAACAATCCATCTGGATCTACATTGGGTAATAAGCCTGGCATAGTGCCTCCTAAAAGTAATGGAATCTGTGCACATTATGCGTGTGCTCGCTGGGGATTAATAGGCCCCCTATAAACAATAAAGGCCGGTAATAGTAAGTATTACCGGCCTTTATTACGGTTCAAGGTTTAACGTAACGTATGAGCAGAATGTACCAAGAAATCTGTAAGGGATTTAGCGAAACCACGCATTACCCAAACTTCAAACTGTGGCTGGCCACTTACATCGTTGTTGCGAATAACGCTAACACCAATGTGGTTAATGTGGCTGTGCTGAACTTCGCCAATAGCAAACTGACCTTCGTCAATGTCTAGAGGTAAACCACGCGACAATAAGGCACGGGCATCTTCACCCGTGATTAGCAGCTGAGTTTTGCCGTAGGTTTGATCCGTTGCATAAACCCCGTCGTTATCCGCTAGGTCCGAACGGTTAGTGGTTAGCAGGTAGCGATCGCGCCCTGCCCATACCAAACGCTCATCACCTTGCACGGTTACTTGACCCTGCGCTGGTATAGCCATACCGGTCATGGTTGCCACTTTAGCATCTACGTTTTCGCAGCCTTCAAGTTGCCACATGTTGGTGGCGGTTACATCGATGCTAACTGCAGCGAAAGTTTGTGGCATTTCAAAGTGCCCATTTAGTGCATTAGCCATTAGCCTTTCACCCTTTCGTTAGTTGGATCAACAAAGTGGTTGCTCACCACTTCTACTTCAACAGTTCTACCTTTTACTGGGTAAGCGGCATAAATGCGCTCACCAATACGGTCTTTACCACCGCGTAAGAAACCAAGTGCAATAAAGCTACCAAGCTCTGGGCTATAAGTCATAGAACTTACCCAGCCTTGCTTGTCTGCACCGGCACTGGCGTTGGCATCTGTTACTAAGATAGAACCTGTAGAGATAGGTGTGCGCGGATCAACCGACCTTAAACCTACCAATTGTGGACGGTCTGGATGCACCAAACCTTCGCGATCTTTCAAGTTCTTACCTACAAACCACTTCTTCTTAGACGCCATGCCGTCCATGTGTACATCACCTAAGGTGACACGGCCATCCAGCTCTGCACCCGTTACGTGGCCTTTCTCGATACGCAAGGCACCTAGTGTTTCTAGGCCGTAAGGCACGATGTCATAAGCTTGGCCTGCATCTATAATGGTTTGCCACATATCAGTAGCGTGCTCAGATTCTGCATACACTTCATAGGCCATTTCGCCAGAGAAGCTAATACGTAATAGAACCATTTTAGCGCCGTTATGTTCAGCATGAACCACACCCATGAATGGGAACGCTTCGTTACTAAAGTCTACGGATGGGAAGGCAGCCGTTAAAGTAGCACGAGAATCAGGGCCGGCAACAGCCATGGCACCCCAACGTTCGCTCACAGAGCTCACACGTACTTTCAATTCTGGCCAATCAATTTCCAAGCACCGCTCTAAGTAGGCCATAACTGGGCCAGCTTTGGCGGTAGTTGTAGTCATGAAGAAACGGTCTTCAGCAAAGCGAGAGGTGGTGCCGTCATCATAAACGATACCGTCTTCGCGGAGCATTACGCCGTAACGAGCCTTACCTACTTTAAGGGTGCTGAACATGTTGATATAAACACGGTCGAGGAACTCGGCAGCGTCTGGGCCTACAATTTCAATTTTACCTAAAGAAGTAACGTCACAAATACCTACTTTTTGACGTACATGAGCTGTTTCACGCTCGTAGGCATCATCTATCGTCTCACCCGCTTGTGGGTAATACTGTGGCCGCATGTACATACCCGCTTGCACGAATACAGCACCGGCTTTTTCATGCCATTCTTGCATAGGAGTTCTACGCACAGGCTTAAAGTGCTTACCAATTTCGCGGCCTGCAAAACCACCCATAGACACAGGGGCAATAGGTGCGCGGAAACGTGTAGTACCGGCTTCAGCAATGCTTATACCACGACACTGGGCCATAATAGCCAAGGCGTTAACGTTAGACGTTCGGCCTTGATCGTTGGCCATGCCTAAAGTGGTGTAGCGCTTAAGGTGCTCTACAGACACAAAACCTTCGCGGTGAGACTGAATAACGTCTGCCGCTGTTACGTCATGCTGAATATCTACTAGTTGCTTACCTTTAGCAGGTACACTCCATAGCGGCACAACGTTAGTCGCGCCATCACGATCTTGTGGTGGTGCAGTTACAGAACCTGCAGTGCCTCCCAGCTCTGCACAAGCAGCCTTAGCCGCTTCTATGGCTTGTGAAACACCCGCTAGTAAACCATTTTCGCCTTCAGCAGCACCTACAGAATAGGTGTCTGGGGCTTGGTCGCCTACTACAAAAGCAGCAATCTTTTTATCATACACAGGCGGCTTACCACCGTGTGAAGCCATTTGTACTTGCGGCGTCCAACCACCAGAATGTGCCAGCACATCACAAGCAACACGACGACGATTACTGACACTTTGGCCATTAGCCGCTAGGTCTGCAATTTCAATGCTACGCACTGCTTGCCAGCCTTTCGCTTCGGTTACTACACTTTGGGTGTGTAATGGAATACCGCGTGATTTACAGCCATCAACCAAGGCTTGCCCTGGGTACTGACGACTATCAACTACAGCAGATACCTTAATACCGGCGTCTGAGTAATCAAATGCAGTTTGGTAGGCGCTGTCGTTGTTGGTAAATACCGCTATCATTTTACCCGTTGCTGTACCGTAGTGGTTCAACATACGACGTGCACCAGAAGCCAACATAACGTTAGGCTTGTCGTTGTTACCAAACACGAGTGGACGCTCAATGGCACCCGCAGCAATGATGATTTTTTTGGCTTGAACCTTGATGTAGTTTTGACGTACTTTGCCATCTACACTTTGATGAGCAGCTAGCATGTTGCCGTCAAAGCGGCCCCAACATACGGCACGCGTTAATACTCTAACGTTAGATGCTGCATGAAGTGCGGCAACAGTATCGGCACGCCACTGTTCTAGATCGGCATTGGCTTCGCTGTTAGCTTCGTTAAGCAACTGACCACCAAGGTCGTTATGCTCATCAAACAACACTACACGTAAACCACTTTGAGACGCGCTCAACGCAGCAGACAAACCTGCAGAACCACCGCCAACAACAGCAACTTCACAGAACATCTGGATACGGTCGTAAATATCTGGGTCTGCAACTTTAGGTGGTACACCCATACCCGCCGCAGAACGTATAGCTGGCTCGTAAAACTTGTACCATAGAGCCGCTGGCCACATGAACGTTTTGTAGTAGAAACCAGCTGAGAACAATGAGCCCGGTAAAACTGCACCGGCCAAACCGTTGATAGACATTAAGTCGAACTTTGGAGAAGGGAAGCAGTTTTGAGAAAACACTTCCAAGCCAGCAGTAATAGGCTCCATAGTTGCCCGGGCATTAGGATCAGCTTTTCCACCAGCTCCAATCGTTACCAAAGCACCCGTTTCTTCTGGGCCACTGGAAGTTACACCACGTGGGCGGTGATATTTAAAACTACGTCCAACTATTTCTACACCATTGGCCAACAAGGCCGAAGCCACTGTGTCGCCAGTGCGTGCAAGCATTGGTTTACCATCAAAGGTAAAGTTAAGCTGGGCATCGCCTAAACGGCCTGCACCATGTCTAAATCCGCTCATGATTCAGCCTCCGGATTTTCATGGGGTAAACCCACCCAAGAAATGTCGTGCGTTAAGGTGTTGCGCTGAACTTTCAACCAAGCTCTGCAACCAAACGCATGATGCCAATATTCAATGTGTTCACCAGCGGGGTTATCCCGCTCGTAAACAAACGTGTTCCACTCCTCCATAGGAGCGTCGTTGTCTGGTGTGGTTCGAGTAGCGTCTTCACCGTAAGTAAATTCACTATGTTCGCGTTCGCCACAATAGGGGCAATTAATTCTAATCATAATTAGTGCGCCTTCGGATATGGACCCATACCCTTTTCATCAATCGTGTAGCCTTTGGCAAAACGATCTAAGGTATAAGCTTTGTTAAGTTCGTGGGCTTCGTCATTGGCAATAGTATGCGCAAAACAGTAACCCGAGGCAGGTGTGGCCTTAAAACCACCGTAACACCAACCCGTGTTGAGGTATAAACCGTCAATTGGGCCAACGTCAATAATTGGTGAGCCGTCCATAGACATGTCCATTACACCACCCCAGTTACGTAGTAACTTAAGGCGAGAAAGACATGGCATCATGGTTAAACCACCAGCAATTACATCTTCGAACACAGGCAAGTTGCCGCGTTGAGCGTAAGTGTTGTAGCCATCGATGTCGCCACCAAATACTACGCCGCCTTTGTCTGATTGAGACACATAAAAGTGGCCGGCACCAAAGGTAACAACACCCTTGATTAATGGCTTATAAGGCTCGGTAACGAAAGCTTGTAGCACATGACTTTCAACAGGTAAGCGTATCCCTAGTTTTTCTGCCAAACGACTAGAACTACCAGCAACGGCCATGCCTACTTTATCTGCGTGAATGTCGCCACGGCTGGTTTTAACACCAATAATGCGTTCGCCTTGCTTAATAAAGTCTATCACTTCACAGTTTTGTATAATGTCTACACCCAACTGATCGGCGGCACGTGCATAACCCCAAGCCACTGCATCATGACGAGCGTTACCCGCATCTGGCTGTAAAATACCACCCCACACAGGGAAACGCGTATCTGCACTGCCATCAATAATAGGTTCGCGCTCTAACACTTCATCGCGGCTCAATAATTCAGATTTAATACCGTTTAAGCGCATGGTGTTAGCGCGACGAGCAAAGGTGTCGTACTGAGACTTAGTGTGTGCAATGTTCATAACACCACGGGGCGAGAACATTACGTTGTAGTTTAAGTCTTGCGCCATGTCGCGCCACAAGTTCATACCATGCTCATAGAATGGCGCGTTGCCATCTAACAAGTAGTTAGAACGTACAATAGTAGTATTACGACCCACGTTACCACCACCAATCCAACCTTTTTCAAGGATAGCGACGTTAGTAATGCCATGATTTTTTGCCAAATAGTAAGCAGTTGCAAGGCCGTGGCCACCACCACCAATAATGATGACGTCGTAATTGGATTTTGGCTCTGGGTCACGCCACGCACGCTGCCAATTTTTATGGCCTCGTAGTGCGTTCCAAGCGATGTTTAGGGCATTATATTGGCCCATGTGTGCCTCCGCTATTATTGTTGTAGCCACTGGTGGCTGGTTTGCAGAATATTAAAGCCTCACCATGCAAAATGCGAACTTTATCTAGTGTTGAAAAAGTAAAATAATTGCGCCTAGGGGTAGAAGGATATATCGACACCTTGTGTCGTTTTTGAGCACGGAACGACAAAAAAGAGGATATATTCGACTTATCTGCTATTTCACAGCTCTTTTTGCATTAATTTCCAATGAGCAATTAGTCTAAGACTAGTCTTCCGCTGCTAAATCGCTCTCTGGTTCTGGCATTCGCCAAGTATTTGGCTGGCTCATCCCAATTGGCTCCATCTAGGTTAGCTTGTGGGTGTGGACCAAATAAACAACCAAACCTGTTCCTATCTATTTCTTCGTAACAGCATATATTACTTCTCTGGTGGTATTTTGTTAGACATGAATGGGCGCTCCGCGTCTAAAAGAATCGTTAAAAGCCTAAAGATAATATTGAGAAGAGTTGTATTGCGAAGCTCCAGTCATATTAATTTCCAGCTTGGAAACTATTGGAGTTCAATACGCGTTGAGTCGTTAATTTAGCATTGTTGTCTAAGGCCGTTTGACTCATGCATGCCATAAAAGAGCTGCCCCCTAAAAGAATAACCAGGGAACCATTACGTAGAATAATTTACTATGAGACCTTTGCATAAAGCGGCGACAAAAGGGAAATGAGGAAAAATCAGTCTAATTGAGGCGGGAAACGCAGGTAATAGCTAGCTATTGCCAAGTTTTCCAACGTAAAGTAGGTTGGTTTTAGCCATTTTATCTTGGTGC
>JAWUYU010000073.1:0-17240 GCA_034110645.1 Pseudomonadales bacterium | reverse complement strand
TAGAAGGCACCTTGTTAGATAATTCGACTAAACTAAAGGCAGTCATTAATTCAACCCTCCCGCAAGAGCAAGCAATACCTGTTCTTGATCACTAAAGTGATGTTTATGGCCTTGAATGTCTTGATAAGTTTCATGGCCTTTACCTGCTATAAGTACGATATCACCAGCCTTAGCGCGTCCCATAGTTGAAGCAATAGCGAGGCTTCTGTCGCCTTCTACTACTACTTTTTCTGGGCGTTTGAAGCCCTTAATAATGTCAGCTAAAATTTGTTTACTCGACTCTGTTCGGGGGTTGTCATCGGTAACCACCACGTGGTCTGCCCATGCTTCTGCAATGCTTGCCATTTTTGGACGCTTGCCCGTATCTCGATCTCCGCCACACCCAAACACCACCCATAACTGACCACCAGCCACATGTTCTTTGGCGGCCATTAGCGCTTGCTCTAAGGCATCTGGGGTGTGTGCATAATCGACAATGGCCTGTGGGTATGCTTCGGCATTTAACTCTCCACTTTCTGAAGCAATTAACTGCATTCTGCCACAAACTGTAGTGAGGTTATTGATGACCAAAATCGCTAATGACAGATCAATCTTGTGCAATAAAAGCACAGCCAAGGTAGCCAAAAGATTACTTAGATTAAAGCGGCCAATCAGTCCTACTTGCAAAAGCACCTGACCTTTAGGCGTATGCACCAGGGCTTCAATGCCGTGTTCGTGCTGACTAATGGAAGACACCCCAATGTCTACATAATCCACTTCTGAAGTCTGGGCACTATAGGTGTACGTTTGCACAGAAGGCGCAATTTCGTTAAGTAAACCACGGCCAAAATTATCATCGAAGTTAATTACTGCGTGGCGCAAACTTGGCCAATTAAACAGCTGAGCTTTCACCTCACCATAAGCTTGCATAGTGCCATGATAATCAAGATGGTCTTGAGTCAAATTGGTAAATACCGCAGTTTCAAAACGACATCCATTAAGCCGCCCCTGATCTAGACCGTGGGAAGATACCTCGATAGCGCATGCCGTTGCCCCTGCTTGCAGCATTGCACCTAACTGACACTGCATGGTGACTTCATCAGGCGTAGTATTTGGCCCCTGCTCTAACGTATTAAGCAAGCCATACCCCAAAGTACCCATCACACCGCAGGTTTGTCCAAGATCCGAAAAACACTGTGCGATAAACTGACTACAGCTGGTTTTTCCGTTAGTGCCGGTAATACCTACCAGAGACATGTGCTGACTAGGCTCATTGTTAATACGGGCAGCAATGGAGCCCTGCACAGCCGCAAGATTAGGTATGCCAATAATGGGGACAGTGAGGTTAGATATGTCCATTTTCAACGCCTGTTGCTCATCGATAGCTACCGCCGCGGCTCCACTTGCCTGCGCTTGCTCTACATAGCTGCGCTGCCGCTTTGGTTCCCCTAAACAGGTGATAAACAAGTCGCCTTGTTTTACCTGCCGGCTATCGGATGACACCCCATACACACAAACGTCTGCCCATTGTTGGGCTTGCCCTGGCAGGGGCATCAGTTCGTGTAAACGTTTGGTATCCACATCCAACCTCACTGTTAACCGTCTAGTGGCAGCAGATTATCTGGTGCCACATTTAAAAGCCGTAAGCTCTCAGCCATAATGCGAGAAAATACGGGAGCAGCAACTTCGCCGCCATAATACTGCTCACCCTTAGGGTTATCTATAATCACCACCGACACTAAGCGTGGCTTAGATGCGGGTGCCATGCCAGCAAAAACTGCGGCATACACATCGTCGGCATAACCACCATCCTTTGAAGGTTTATGCACCGTGCCAGTTTTACCAGCAACTCGATAAGACGCTACGCCAGCGCGAGTGCCTGTGCCGCCTTTTTGAACTACTGTTTCTAACATCGCAATCACCTGCTTAGCCACACGTTCAGGCATCACTCGCTGAGCTTCTGGCACTTGGTCTTGCTTCAAAAGAGAAATGGGACGCTTAAGTCCATAACTGGCAAATACTGCATAGGCCTGAGCCAATTGAACAGGTGTTACAGCGATGCCATAACCATATGCCATAGTCGCTAAGTTAATTGGATTCCATTTAGCATAACTAGGTAAAATACCTGCACTTTCACCAGGAAAACTACTCGCTGTAGCCTGGCCCAACCCAAAGCTATGAAAGGTTTCTCTGACACTATTTTCGGGTAGCGACAATGCCAACTTAGTGACACCTACATTGCTTGATTTAGTAATAATACCAGTGATATCTAACACGCCGTAGTTGCGATGATCGCGTATGGTTTTACGCTTTACCTTTATAAAACCTGGACTGGTGTCAACCTTACTGTCTGGATCGTACTGCCCACTCATTAAAGCCGCCGCAATGGTAAGAGGCTTCATGGTGGAGCCAGGCTCAAGTACATCTGTCAAAGCTCGATTACGCAAACTGTCGATACTCATCACCGACCTATTATTCGGGTTGTAAGCCGGCTGATTAACCATAGCCAAAATCTCGCCTGTAAGTACATCTAAAACAACAACAGAGCCCGAAGACGCGTTGTGTTGCTGTACTACCGCCTTAAGTTCTCGGTAAGCCACATACTGTATGCGTAAATCAATACTCAAAACCAGGTCTTTGCCAGGCTGAGCACTAGACAATAACTGGAGATCTTTAACGGTTCGCCCTGTGCGATCCTTTTGTACCATTTTTGTGCCAGACGTTCCCTGCAACCAAGGCTCATAAGCCAGCTCCATACCTTCTTGGCCCTGGTCATCTATATTATTAAACCCAACCAAGTGAGTCGTTACTTCTGCCGCAGGATAATAACGTTGGAATTCCTGCACACCATTTACTCCACTCCACTTGTTGCTTAATACTGCTTCTGCCTCAACTGGATTAACACTGCGCTTAAGATACATGAATTCTTTATTTTTCAGCCGCGCCAAGCGCTCTAAAAACGCAACTTCAGGCAAACCTAATTTTTGAGCAACTTGCTTAGCCTGAGCTATGTCTTCCCCCAACACCTGTGGATTGGCCCATAAACTAACAACCGGAGCGCTCACAGCTAGCGGCTCGCCTCTACGGTCTAATATCATGCCTCTATGAGCGGGAATAGGCACTTCACGTACCATTCTGGCGTCACCTTGGCGCATTAAAAACGAACGCTCGGTGAGATTAAGGTCTACTAAGCGCCAAACTACTGCCGAGGCGGCAACCAGCAACAACAACCATACTAAGCGCATGCGCCATGGGTACTCCATGGCTGTCATGGTTGGCGCACCACAACAATTTGCTTAGCTAGCGGAACGCTCATCTCTAACTGTCCTGACACCAAAGTTTCAACACGGCTATGGGAAGCCCAAGCACTTTGTTCTAATAAAAGCTGGCCCCACTCTATTTGCATAGCATTGCGGTCTCTTTCAAGCTGGTGCAAATAGTTGATATGCCCCCTCGCTTGAAACGAGCTAAACACAACAGATTGAGCACTCATTACTAACAACACTAACAGCAAAAAACCCAATAACATGGCATAACGTTCAGCCTGTAAGCTGGCACGCTTTAACCACAGGTTGAGATTTTGGCTGATATCTTTCATTCTATTTTTTCTGCCACACGCATCACTGCGCTGCGAGACCGAGGGTTAATCTCAATTTCGTTAGGGCTAGGCTTGCGGGCCTTACCCAATAATTTTAAGCGTCGCTTCATCTGGTCTTCAGTCACGGGCAAGCCCCTAGGAATATGGGAGTCGCCTTTAGCATGCTCACGCATAAACCGCTTAACAATACGGTCTTCCAAGGAGTGGAAACTAATGACCACTAAGCGGCCACCAGGAGCTAATGCTTCGAGTGCAGTTTGCAAGCCTACTTCCAGATCTTTTAGTTCTTGATTTATGTGTATACGGATACCCTGAAATGCACGGGTTGCAGGATTTTTACCCTTTTCCCACTTAGGATTGGCGGCAGCAATAACACTAGCCAATTGTTTGGTGGTGGTGATCGGCTGTTCTTTACGATACTCGACAACTGCCCTAGCCATTCTTCTAGAAAACCGCTCTTCACCATAATGGTAAATTACATCGGCTATCTCTTCCGCATCAGCTCGCGCTATCCATTGGGCGGCAGATTCACCAGCATCAGGGTTCATGCGCATGTCTAATGGGCCATCATGCTGAAAACTAAAACCTCTGCTAGCGTCATCCACCTGTGGTGATGAAATACCTAGGTCCAACAAAATGCCCTGCACTTCTCCAAAACAGTTATTCTGCTGAGCAATTTCACCCATGTTAGCGAACGAGGTTTGGGCAATTGATAAGCGTGAATCTTCAGCAACCATCAACTGCGCCTGTGCAATGGCCAAGGGGTCTTTATCAAAGGCGTGCAGCCTTCCTTGTGAACTCAATTGCTGTAGGATAAGGCCGCTGTGTCCACCACGTCCAAAAGTACCGTCCATATATATACCATTGGTATCGTGTACTAATAGCTCTACAGCTTCATCAAGCAAAACTGCTTTGTGGCTAAATTCCTGTGTCATTTTAATTCCATTCATAACGTCAGCTATTACTGACTATAAGGACAACTGGTGCAAGAGTTCCGGTAGCTCTTCAGTGTTGCTATTGGCCTGCAAGTAGGTTTCTCGGCGCGCATTCCATAAGGACTCGCTCCACAGCTCAATTTTTTTACCCTGACCTAAAAGTATGGCTTTTTTATCCAACTGAGCATATTCACGCAACAGTGCGGGTAATAAAATGCGCCCACTAGCATCGAGCTCTAAGTCTGTGGCATGGCCAATCAACAAGCGTTGAATGCGCCTAGCCGCAGGGTTGAAACTGGGTAGTTGTTCTAGTTTTTTTTGAATCAAATCCCATTCGATTAATGGGTAAATAAGTAGGCAAGGTTCTTCGGTATCAATAGTGACCACGAGCTGAGGGTTGATGCTAGATTCTGTTTCACCAACAAATAGATCGCGAAAGCGTACAGGCATAGCTATACGTCCTTTGGCATCTATATTGATTGTTGCTGCCCCACGGAACATCATTTTTCTCCAAAAAATACATCATTTAGGGAAAAATAACCACTTTTTCCCACTTTTACCCACCTACAAGTGTAGGTAGATCATAGATATATTGCAAGTGAAAAAAATAAAGTTACCTGATGCTGCTAAGTTAGGACAATTGCAGGCTTTATAATAGGCCCAGTAACACCTGGCTAGGCACACGTATATGCTTAGAAATAAGCGTTTCGGCGGTTTTCAAATCTCTAGCCAGAACGGCTGCGACTAGCTGCTCATGTTCCATTTGATTCACGTCAAAAGCGCTGTGGCCAGCATTGTGCTGTAACCATAAGTTACGATAGCGTGACGCCTTTTCATAAAGGTCTAACCTCACCCTAAGCAGCTCTTCAGAACCGCAGCCTTTTACGATGGCATAATGAAACTGTTGATGTAATTGTTCCCAAGCCTGAAGATCGCCATCAGCCTTCAACAGGCCAGCATTTGATTGCAGACGATAAGCTGCTGCAACAATTCCAGCCTCCCAAGCTTCATCACCTCGTTCGATAGCCAGCCCCACACACAAAGACTCAATATGAGCTCGGGTGTCATAAACATCCACCAACTCTGTTTGCGTCACAGGGCACACTCGATATCCACGCTGGTCTTGAACCTGCACTAATTGCATCACCACCAGTTGTGACAATGCCTCGCGCAGTGGATTCACGCCCACTTGATAACGCTCTTTTAAAGCACTCATTTTGAGCTTATGACCGGCGCCAAAGAAACCTGTCAAAATATCTTGCTTCAAATGGTACAACACTTTGGCAGCTGAATTTTCTTGAGGCATGGGCTACATTCATACAGTTAAGAGTAATGTCGACATTTTAATACTTAAAGGCACCCAATATCAATCAAGTCCTAAACCATAACCTTCATCTTTTAGCCATTGCTTTGCATCTTGATAGTTTGGTAGCACCCGCTTTACTTGCACCCAAAACTCCGGCCCATGATGCATATACAGCAAATGGCACAATTCGTGAACCACCACACTGTCAACCACTTCACTAGGCGCCATCATCAGTTTCCAATTAAACTGCACTTGCCCGCGACTGTTGCAGCTACCCCAGCGGGCTCGATAGGTTTTAATTTCAATAGACTTTGGCCAAGCGCCTACTAAGGGTGCAAAATAGTTAACGCGCTGTTCCATATGCACTTGCGCTTGCAGCTTGTACCAGCGCACAAGAGCATTTCTCACCCAGTCAGGCTTAGCCTCAGGAACACTAACCACCAGACTAGACTCTCCCTTAAGACCTGTACTAAAAACACCCTGAGACACCTTCAATATTAATTCTCGATCCAAAAAAACTAACCGCTCATCACTCACATAAAGCCGTTCAACATGAGGTTTTACCTTCCCCTGCACTCTAAGCTTGTCCAATATCCAAGCACTTCTAGACGCTAACAAAAGCCGGAGCTCTGCCTTTGATATAGCTTTAGGCGCCAACACCACTACCTGCCCTGATGACAATTTAAAGCCCACACTGCCTTTACGACTAGTTCGCTTAATAATAGCCACAAATCCACTCATTGCCACGGTTTCTATTATTGATGAGGCCATGGAAGTTTACGAGTAACCCAGATGGACAATAGAAAAGTCATCACGGTCTAACTTATCCCATAACACGTCTTTCAACTGTGGTGGAAACACATCCACTTGGGACAGCTCTTGTTTAGTGAACCAACGAGCCTGAGAAATGTACCGCGCCTCTTCACCCACAGCCTCCAAGTTCTTTAATGAAACCTCTCCACTCCATTGGTCCACAATATAAAACTGCTCCACGTGATAAATAGCTCTAGAAGTCTCACAAAACTCACGCACGAACAACAGGTTTCCTACGATTACAGACAAGCCTGTTTCTTCCCACACTTCCCGCTTAACCGTGTTATGAGTATTGCCGTCTTTAGCCTCGAACCCACCGCCAGGAGGCACCCAATAAGACAGTCCACGCTCATTTTCATTGACCATTAAAATGCGGCCTTGATCAACTAAGATACCGGCTGCTCGAATACGATGGCGCATTAGGTTTTTCCTTTAAAGTATAAAAACTGAGGTTAGCATAGACCAATGAATTTAGGTGTTCCAGCACCATCAATATGATCAATAAAGGGTTGATGTTGTTATAACTCACAGAATCGTCCAGAATTCGTCATCACTAAGGGCGGCCTTTACCATACTTACAGAATGTTGCGTTTATGTGTAAAATGCCGAGCGTTCTTAAACATCGGGAATAAGGAAAGTAAGATGACAGATGCATCAGCAGACCGTATGTACAAAAAAGGTCAGTCCGAGCAGTCTATCGAGCAACATAAGCTCGATTTGATTGCGTGGGAGCTAATGGAGATAGGTGAACACCTGCTCGACCCAGATGGATTGGACAAAGGGCATATTCAAGAGTGCCTTGATTACTGCTACAACGTTAACTCGCTAACAGATGAACAATTTGTTAAGGCGTTTGTAACAGATGGAAAGGTAGAGATGTATAAGTGGGAGTACACGGAAGACCCCAGCATTCATGACCTACTTTTTGGTAACAGCGCAGTATCAACTCTAGCAACCGAGGAAGAAGAGGAAGACTAATAAGCAAAAATTGAGTACTCATAGACTCAATGAAGCCCTCTAAATCCCTGTATAAACAAGAATCTAGAGGGTAGTGTGAGGTGAGAAAGCCCGCACCATAAGCCGGGTTCTGTCGTGGACAGTCATTCATCTAGGACCTGCGTCGCCACAGGCCTCTTGCGACCTACCCGAACCCAGTGCGGGCCGCACCTAATGGGTTCCTATTTGGTCTTGCTCCAGGTGGGGTTTACCATGCCGTAACGTGTTGCCACGTACGCGGTGCGCTCTTACCGCACCCTTTCACCCTTACCGCCCGATAAATCGGGGTTGGCGGTTTACTCTCTGCTGCACTGGCCGTCGGCTCACGCCGCCCAGGAGTTACCTGGCACCTTGCCCTATGGAGCCCGGACTTTCCTCCCCTACTAAAACATCGAAATGTAAAGCAGCAGCGACTGTCTGGCGGACTTTCTCGCGGGCAGGATACCGAGTTTACCTAGCGCTGGCAAGGCTAAATGTGCCCTAACGACCAGTTACTTGCCTTGTAGCACTAAGGCTCGTTCATACAGCGCCTTTTTTTTGTGCCCTGTAATAGCCGCTGCAATAGCAGCCGCCTTTTTAATAGGCAGTTCTGCTAATAACAATGTGAGCATACGCTCTTCTTCTGGGCCAATATCTTGTAGCTCTTCTGGCTCCGCACCTGCAATCAACACCACAAACTCACCTTTTTGTTGGTTATGATCCGCAGCCAACCACGCCTGCACTTCTCTAGCCGGTGCGCCATAAACTGTTTCAAAGGTTTTGGTGAGCTCCCGAGCTAGCACCAACTTTCTGTCTGGGCCCATTACCGTTACAATGTCATCAACCATAGCCACTATACGATGTGGGGACTCATAGAATACCTGAGTATGAGTCACTTTTTCTAGTTGTTGCAGATGCTGTTTACGACCGCTGCTCTTGGCAGGCAAAAAACCGTAAAAGCTAAATCGATCCGTAGCCAAGCCTGACACACTAAGCCCAGCTATTAAGGCACAAGGGCCAACCACTGGTACAACCTGATAACCCGCCTCCCGAACCGCACTCACTAAGTGATATCCAGGGTCAGAGATAAGTGGTGTTCCGGCATCTGAAATCAGCGCAATAGACTGGCCTTCTGCCAATTTGTTAACCAACATTTGCGCACGCTGGCGCTCATTATGATCATGCACAGCCAACATTGGTGTAGAAATAGCAAAATGCTGCATTAAACGACCACTATGACGGGTGTCTTCTGCAGCAATAAGGTCTACTTTTTTTAGAGTTTCTACAGCCCGCGGGCTTAGGTCGTCAAGGTTACCAATAGGAGTGGAAACCACGTAAAGAATTGCTGTTGTCATGCCTTTGAGCCTTTTGGACTTGTTTGAGTGAGCTTTTATGCTAGGCTTACTTAGATCAGATCACGAAGGTAGTCTGATCTAAGTGCATTGTAACCTAAACCGCCTAACCCATACCCGCTAAGAATGCTCTATGACCTTAATCAGACACCATTATTTTCGCTTCATATATATTTTATGTGGGTTAGTTTTTCTCAGCGCTTGTGAGCAAAAAAATCTACTCCCAACACCTACCACGCCCAACCAATTAGCTGAAGATACAATTGTTATTGAGCTAGACCTAACTCAGAAAAAAGCACAACCACCGACACAACCCAACAAGACTTCTAGTACTGTCACAAGCAATAAAAACAAAGACTTAACAACCTTACTTGCAATAACGCCTACAACCCCAAGTATTACACCCCAAGTGCCAGTAGACCAAAGCATCATTGAAATTAAGTATGCAGACCCAGCATTGCCTGCACACCTGAACAACGAACTACAAAAAATATATCAAACACCAACAATAGTACGCCAAACGTCTTTATTAGACATGGCTAATAAAATATTAATCATGGGTTATGCTCAGTCGAGTGCAAAGTTACTTAATCAAATAGACTTAGATGAATTACCAGAAAATCAACTAGGGCGCTATTTGGAAGCTAAGGCGGAGTCTCAGTTAATGCTTGGGGACAGCTTTGGCGCCATTGTTTGGCTGCGTCAAGCACAAGTTTTAGCACCCAATAAAGACCCTCTCGCGATGGCTAAACGCCTTACCCTTAAAGCTCAGGCATACGAGGCCAATGGACTCTCTCTAGCCGCGTCTAAAGCGCTTATAGCATTAAGCCAATTACCGACCACCTTAGACCCCAGCCAATATAATGAACGAATTTGGAGCGCCCTTACCCAAATCAACGCCAATAAACTTAGTCAGAGTATTACTACCGCCAGTTCTGATACAGCCCGTGCTTGGTACAACCTAGCATTATTACCCCTTTTACATCACGATTTAGACCTACAACTCACTGCCCTGCAACAATGGCAGCAACAATGGCCTACACACTCAGCATCAATTAAGCTTCCTGGAGCATTGGCCAGCTTAGCTGATCTTAGAGCACATCAACCTAGGCGTATCGCCTTAGCCATGCCCTTGCATGGCAGGCTAGCCATGGCAGGCCAAGCGGTGGTGGACGGTTTTATAGCCGCTCGTTTTGAAGCCCAAGAAAGTTTAGCAGTGCTTCCATATATTAAAGTCTATGACACCACCCAACTGAGCAGCCTAGACGCACTATATCTTCAAGCTTCTGCAGACCAAATGGAGATGATCATCGGCCCTCTAGATAAAGACAAAGTGATTGAACTTAGTCAAAAAGAAGCGCTAGCCTTACCCACGCTAGCCCTCAATTACACTCCCTTAGGAACGAGCGACACAACCATCAATAACAACACTACCATCAATTTAATTCAATTTGGCTTGGCGGTAGAAGATGAAGCATTCCAGATAGCAGCACGCAGCTTAGCAGAAGGCCATAAGCGTATTGTTATTTTGCATCAAGACCAACCTTGGGCCACCAGAGCAGCGCAGTCTTTTAGCGCCTCTTGGATTGAGTTAGGTGGCAAAATCGCAAGCCAGGTGAGTTTTTCCGGTGCTGGCGACCACTCCAAAGCTATTACGCAAGCGTTACTCATAAACCAAAGCCATGAGCGCGTAAAGGCACTCAAAAAAGATCTAGCTGGTAGCGGAAACCTTGTTAAATTCGAACCTCGTAGGCGTCAGGATGTGGATGCAATCGTGCTATTTTCCTTACCCACAGATGGCCGCCAAATCATTCCAGCATTAGCCTTCCACTATGCCGCTGACCTTCCGGTATATGCTAGCCATCACATCTACCAAGGCCCCACAGATACAAGCCGTGATCGAGATTTAGAAAAAGTCATATTTACGGAATCACCTTGGCTAATTGAGCAACCAAAAATCCAACAGAAAGTTAGTCAACAATTTCCCAATAGAGAAAGATACACTCGCTTATTTGCTATAGGTGTTGACGCATACCGTCTGTTTCCAAGGCTTAAACAATTACAAGCTTTTGCCGATAGCCGTGTACATGGTGTAACCGGTCTTTTGCAAATTAATAACCAAGGGCGGATTTTTACGCAAAGTTCATGGGGAAAATTTAAGGCCGGTAAAGTAATTGTAGACCCAAGGTAATGGTGATGAATACTACTCAAATAGGCGCTTGGGCCGAAGAAATCGCATGGCAACATATCCAGCAACAAGGCTGGCAATTAGTTGAGCGTAATTTTTTTTGCAAAGGCGGTGAACTCGATATCATCGCTCGCAAAGGCCAGATCCTTGCCTTTATCGAAGTGAAGTACCGCAAGCGCCAAATTATGGGCGGAGCAATCGCTAGCCTTAGCCGCACCAAACAACGCTACCTTATCCATAGTGCTAAAGTGTTTTTGCAACGGTTCCCCTCACTAAGTAACTTGGACTGTCGCTTTGATCTTATCGCCATTAGTGGTTCCGATGGCCCCCATAGCCAAGTTCAGATACAATGGCTGGATAATGCATTCATCACTTCAGGCTAAGGCTAGAGCTCATTAATGGAACTGCAAGAAAGGGTTATAAATCAATTCCATGATCATATGGGGTGTGCTGCATATAGTGCAGAACACCTGCCTCAAGATATCGCTATTGCTGCTGAAATGCTGCACCAATGCTTTATTCAAGAAGGTAAAATTCTCATTTGTGGCAACGGTGCTAACGCAGCCAACGGGCACCATTTTAGCGCAGCATTACTTAGCCGCTTTAAGCAAGAACGCCCAAGCCTACCGGCATTCAATTTAGCTGCTGATAGCACTACGATGAGCGCTATAACTCATGAATCTAGCTTTCAAGATGTGTTTGCCAAACAAATCACAGCACTGGGCCAACAAGGTGACATTCTTGTTGTTCTTTCCGAGCAAGGTAATTGTGGTAATTTAATTCAAGCCATACAAGCAGCTCACGACCGTAATTTGCAGGTCATCTCTATTACCGGGCAAAGTGGTGGTAATATGGCCACAATCCTTGATCCAGACGACGTTGCCATTCGCATACCTAGCGACAATAATACCAATATTTTACAATTGCAGTTGGTTACTATTCACTGCCTTTGTGACTTAATCGATTTTCAATTATTTGGGAGTAATGAATAAATGCTAAAACGCGGCATTCAACTAATCACTTTAATAAGCTGTATTGCTGTGGCGAGCGCCTGCACACCAGTACTTAGCAACAAGCCCATCACCGATGACAAGGGCTCTCGTTCCTTAGGCACTTTGTATAATGACCAACTTATAGAGACCTCTACAGTAGACGCTATTTTACGCGCATCCCCTTTACTCTCAACTGCCCACGTGAGCGCTGTCAGCGTAAATGGTATCGTATTGCTAATCGGCCAAGTGCCAAGCGAAGACTCTAAGGTTATTGCAGGGGCAAAAGCCCGTGGTATCACCAATGCTCGTAAAGTACACAACGAACTGTTAGTGAGCGGTGCATCATCGTATGTTGTTAGGAGCAATGACACCCTTATCACCACCAAAGTGAAGGCTCGCATGGTAGGCGAAACCGCCTTTCCTGTTAACCGTATTAAAGTGGTTACGGAGAATGGCGTAGTTTACCTAATGGGGCTAGTAACCCATACAGAGGCTGACTGGGCAGTGAAAGTGGCTTCTAATGCTAGCGGCATACAACGTATCGTTAAAGTGTTTGAGTACATCGACTAGTTGGCAGCTAGTTATTACAAGACAATAAAAAAGGGCCATATGGCCCTTTTTTATTGTCTTGTAATAACTTACTTAACAATTTTAAGCGTGGGTCGCTTAACACGACTTGCAATCGATGACACAGTTCCTGGTACTTTAGGCTTATCTGCAACGGTGACTGGTGAGCTTGGCGGACTATCTGGGTCTGGTATGCCTGGCTCAAAACCAAAGCCCATACCTTCACCAGTTTCTTTGGCATAAACAGCCATCACTGCCAATATAGGCACGTAAACGTGCATCGGTACACCGCCAAAACGGGCATTAAATTCTACTGCCTCATCACCTAGGCTTAAACCTTCAACTGCACTAGGTGAGATGTTAAGTACGATCTGCCCATCAGAAATGAATCGTTCTGGCACCATAACATCATTGAGGGTTGCATCCACTACAATGTGCGGCGTGGAGTCATTATCCAAAATCCACTCATGCAGTGCACGCAACAAATAAGATCGGCTTGGCGTCATCATTTTTACGAGCTCAATTAAAGGCGAATTTCATGCTCGAGTTCAGACAAACTTTCCTGAAACCCTTCGCGAGCAAAAATGCGCTCCATATATTCAAGCATAGGGGCAGCTTGCTGCTCTGGCAGATCGATGCCCAACTGAGGTAAGCGCCACAAGATAGGTGCAATACAACAATCAACCAAAGTAAATTCATCACTCATGAAGAAGCTTTTCTCAGTAAAGATAGGTGCTGTAGAAATTAGGCTTTCACGCAATTCCTTTTGAGCTTCTACAATTTCTGCTTCATCATCAGACGTCATTATTACGTCAGCAAGGCGACACCAGTCACGCTCGATACGGTACATGTACAAACGGCTTTCAGCACGAGCAACCGGGTACACGGGAAGCAAAGGCGGATGTGGGAAACGCTCGTCTAAGTATTCCATCATTACATTGGCTTCGTAAAGCACAAGTTCACGGTCTACCAAAGTAGGCAAGCTGTTATAAGGGTTAAGATCTGCCAGATCTTCTGGCTTATGCTCAGCGTCAACATCAATAATGTCAACGGTAACACCCTTCTCTGCTAAAACAATACGCACACGGTGGCTGTAATGATTTGAGCCATCAGAAAAAAACGTCATGGAAGAGCGTTTAGCGACTACACCCATTTAGATATACCTCAATAATAAACAATAGCGCTAAGCGCCGAAAACAAATACGCGACCGGCTACCTCCATCATCGATGAAGAGCAGCGGCCGCGCTTAAATGGTCTATATTAAGGCATTATACCTCAACCTAGCCCAATGTTACTTAACGTCGCGCCAAAATTCTTTCTTCAAGAAATAAAACACTACGGTCATCAATAAAGTGAACAGAATCGCCCACATGCCAATTCGTTGGCTGTCAGTTTTGTAAGGCTTAGACATATAGGCCATAAAGTTAGTTAAGTCATAGATAGTGGCATCAAATTCAGCCGGTGTCATACTACCAGAGCCTTGTGCTACAGAAAGTATTTCACAACTTTCTACTGTCATTGGCTTGCCCGTTAGGCTATCAATAACAGCAGCACCATGGGCGTCATACTCAGTAACTTGACCACATGCTTTAGACTGTACGCCTTGTAACTCAGATAAAACGTTTGGCATACCTACACTTGGGAATACCACGTTATTAACACCGTAAGGACGACTATCATCTGCATAGAAACTACGCAAATATGTGTAAACCCAATCGGCACCACGTAAGTTAACTTCGTTAGTCAAGTCTGGAGGCGCAGCACCAAACCAGTTAGCAGCCAACTTAGGGTCCATAGCGTTAGTCATTTGCTCACCGACCTTTTGGCCACTGAAAATCAAATGTTCTACCACTAATTCAGGCGGCATATGCAAGTCTTCTGCAGCACGAATGTAGCGCTGATATTCTGATGTATGGCAACCGAGGCAGTAATTGACGTAGGTTTTCATACCACGCTGCAAAGACGCTTTATCGCTTGCGTCTACTTGGATAGAGTCCAACTGGACACCAGTAGCAGCAGCCTGAGCAAACATTGGCATCATCATCATTAAACTTAATAAGAATAACTTTTTCATGACTATACCACCCTTGTTGGAACAGGTTTCGTCACTTCAATGCGCGTATAAAACGGCATAAGTATGAAGTAAAGAAAGTACAACACAGTACACAGCTGGGCTACTTGGGTTCTACCTTCAGTAGTAGCCAAAGTACCTAGGTATCCCAAAATAATAAAACTTACTACAAAAATAGCGAGCCAAGCTCTACTCAACCAGCCCTTGTACCGCATAGATTTAACCGGACTGCGGTCTAACCAAGGCATAACAAACAAGATCGCAATAGCACCACCCATGGTAACCACACCTAAAAACTTAGCGTCTAAACCAAATAAAGGGAAGGTAATAGCACGCAACATGGAGTAGTAAGGCGTAAAGTACCACACTGGCGCAATATGCTCAGGCGTCTTCAATGAATTGGCAGGCTCATAGTTGGGTTTCTCAATAAAGTAACCACCACCTTCGGGGAAGAAGAAGATCACTAAGCAGAACACTGTTAAAAACACACCAACAGCAACCAGGTCCTTTACAACGTGGTAGGGCCAAAAAGCAACACCATCAACCGGCACACCATTTTCATCTTTATTTTGGTCAATTTCGATGCCATCTGGGTTATTGGAACCCACATCATGTAGCGCTAAAATATGTAACACAACCAACGCTAAGATAACAATTGGCAAGGCAATTACGTGCAAGGAGAAGAAACGATTCAAAGTGATTCCAGAGATCAAAAAGTCACCACGAATCCACTGCACAAGGTCTTCACCTACAACCGGAATAGCGCCAGCTAAAGACAGGATAACCTGCGCACCCCAGTAGGACATTTGCCCCCACGGCAGCAGATAACCAAAGAATCCTTCAGCCATTAGTGCCAGGTAAATAGCCATACCAAACAGCCAAATAAGCTCACGAGGCTTTTGGTAAGACCCATACATTAAGCCCCTGAACATATGTAAATACACCACAACAAAGAAGGCCGATGCTCCAGACGAGTGCATATAACGGATAATCCAGCCCATTTCTACATCACGCATTATGTACTCTACAGAGGCGAACGCCCCTTCAGCAGTAGGCACGTAAGACATGGTAAGCCAAACACCCGTTAGTATTTGGTTAACTAAAACAAGTAAAGAAAGTACACCAAACACATACCAAACGTTAAAGTTCTTAGATGCATAGTACTTGGACATGTGGTCTTGCCACATTTGGGTAAGAGGAAAACGATCATCAATCCAACGAATGATACCACTTTCCGCCTTAGCGCGATTAGGATTACCGACGGCCATTATGTATTCACTCCATCTTCGCCAATAAGAATAACAGCGTCACTCTCATAAAAATGTGGCGGAATTTCTAAATTTGTAGGGGCAGGCTTACCTTTATATACTCGACCAGATAGATCAAACGTAGAGCCATGACAAGGGCAATAAAAACCACCTTGCCAATTGGCATCAAAATCAGTTGGAACCACTTCAGGACGGTAGGTAGGAGAACAACCTAAATGTGTACAAAGACCAATCAGCACTACTACTTCATCTCGTAAGGAGCGCGCTGCAGTACCGGGTATATAAGCTGGCTGCTTAGAAACGGCAGAAGCAGGATCTGCTAAACTATCGTCCAAAGTTACCAAGTTTGCCATGGCTTCTGCACTGCGTCGAACGATCCATACAGGTTTCCCACGCCACGCAACAACGATTTGCTGACCCGGCTCTAGTTTACTAATATCGGCCTTAACCGGCGCACCAGCAGCTTTGGCTTTAGCACTTGGACTCCAGGATGCTACAAAAGGGACTAGGGCACTTGCAGTACCGACGGCACCCATAACTAAGGATGCGCCGACTAGTACGCGACGTCTAGGGTTATTCACGCCTTCATTACTCATTTAATTGGTCTCCAGCTGAGCGGTAAAATTACTGTGCGCATTTTAAAGGAAAGGTGATAAATAGACAAGGTTAATGCCTCAAACCGCCCATACAAAAGCGTTTGATTTTAGTAAGCCATAAAAAAACCCAGCAATCAGGCTGGGTTTTTTTATGGCTGCATCGAATTGATGCAATAAGCTTAACGCTTAGAGAACTGAGGACGCTTACGTGCTTTACGTAGGCCAACCTTTTTACGTTCAACTTCACGGGCGTCACGGGTAACAAAACCAGCAGCACGTAAACTAGGACGTAAAGTTTCGTCAAAGTTCATCAATGCACGAGTAATACCGTGGCGAATAGCGCCAGCCTGACCAAAACCACCACCACCTTCTACGGTAATGAATAGATCAAACTTTTCAACTGTTTCTGTCAACTCTAATGGCTGACGAACAATCATACGAGCCGTTTCACGACCAAAGTAAACATCCAACTCGCGGCTGTTTACAGTGATGGCACCAGTGCCAGGAGTCATGAACACACGAGCGGTAGAGGTCTTACGACGACCAGTACCATAATATTGAGTAACTGCCATGATCGTCTCCTTACAGGGTCAATGCTT
>JAWUYU010000072.1:0-12535 GCA_034110645.1 Pseudomonadales bacterium | reverse complement strand
GAGAACATTTGGCGAGGGATAGTCCGTTGTTCTACGTCTGCTATAAACAGTACAACTACTACCTCATCCAGTGAGGTAATAAACGCAAATAAAGCACCAGAAATCATTCCAGGTAGAATCAATGGCATAATGATGCGGCGGAAAGTAGTCCAACCATTAGCACCCATATTTTGTGAGGCTTTTACTAGGCTCATATCAAAGCCGCTTAACGTTGCAGTCACAGTAATAATTACAAAAGGTACGCCTAAAGTAACGTGTGCTAAAATTACGCCAGTATAGGTTTTTGCGATACCTATATCTGAATAAAAGAAGTACATACCAGTGGCCGTAATAACCAGAGGTACGATCATGGGCGAAATAAGTAAGCTGGTGATCAATGCGCGCTGGGGCATTTCTGGGCGTGATAAACCTAATGCCGCCAAGGTGCCAAGGGTGGTTGCGATAGTAGCAGACACGGTAGCAATAAAGAATGAGTTACGTGTAGCACGTATCCATTGTGCATTATTCCACAAATCTGACCACCAGCCTTCAATCGCTTCTGGCGCTTTCATTCCATTGTGCAAAATATCCAAATACCAACGGTTAGAGTACCCTTCGCTATTAAAACTAAGCATATCGTCGGTAAAGGTAAAGTAAGGCTCTGCATTAAAGGATAAAGGCATAATTATAAGCACGGGGGCTATTAAAAACACCAAAACGCTAGCACTGACCACTAGGAATATATAGCGCGAGAAGCGTTCACCTGTGGTTGCATATTCATGCATCTTTTCCATAAAGAATAATGGAATGCCAAATATCAATAAAAACCCAACAGCAGCTTTAATCGTACCTGTGAGCAGAACTACCAGTACAGTGGCTACAGCCAAATATAAGTAGGCTCGGCCTTTTGTTTGTAATTGTTTTTGTAAAAAATTAGTCATGTGAGTATCTCTATTATGCCTTAACCAAACTTAAGCTTGTCGATGCCGATTAGTCGGTTGTAAACCCAATACAGTAACATTACTACTACCAGTAACATGGTGCCTAGCGCAGCACCTAAGCTCCAGTTGAGGGACTTTTGAATGTGGTATGCAATAAGGTTAGAGATCAACAAGCCATCTTGGCCACCCACTAACGCTGGTGTGATGTAATAGCCAATGGCTAGAATAAATACCAGCAAAGTACCGGCAGCAAGGCCTGGGATGGTTTGCGGTAAATAAACCCTGCGGTAGGCATAAAAGGGCTTAGAACCCATGGATAGCGCAGCGCGCATGTAGGTCGGTTGAATGGTTTTCATGACAGAATATAACGGTAAAATCATAAACGGTAACAAAATATGTACCATGGCGATGATCGTGCCAGTTTGATTATAGATCATTTGGATGCGACCATCCTCACCAATCACACCGAAGTAAACCAGTAAATCATTGATTACACCTTCAGTTTGTAATATGGCGATCCACGCTGTAGTACGGACTAATAGAGACGTCCAGAAGGGCAGGAGTACCATGATCATCAATAAATTAGACTGTCTTAGCGGTAAAACTGACAGCAAGTAAGCTACAGGGTAGGCAAGTAGTACACATATTAAGGTGATGAGAGTAGCAAGCCATAGGGTCTTACCAAAGTTATTGAGGTAAATTTGGTACAACTCGTCAGCTTTAACTATTTCGCCCGTTTCATTGTATTTCATATCCATAGCAGCGATATAAAACGCAGGGGAAATGTCATAGGATGCCCGTTGTAAGGTTAACCAAACTTGTGGGTCAGCCCAGTCTTTATCAATCTTGATAAGGGCTTCTTTATATGGCCCTTCTTTGATATTTTTTACTTTACGCCCAGATTTAGTAAATAAACTACGACTGCCTGGCATTTCGTAGTTTATGCGGGTGGCCATGTTGCCCACAGTACGGCCAACTTCACGTACTTTTTTGGCTTTGGCTAAATCTTTGACAAAAATTTCAAAAATTTCTTCCGATGGTAAGCCCTGTCCATCCCATTTCTGGATGGCAGTGGTGAACTCGGGTACTACGCCAGACACCTTGTTGTTATGGATACTATTGAACAGCATTTGGCCGATTGGAAAGACAAAACTAATCAGCAAAAATAATACTAAAGGAAGTGTCAGTAAAAAGGCACGTCGCCGCTGGATTGCTGTGGTTCTAGCTAGCTTCTCTTTTAAAGGTAGCGCAGTAGCTTGATCTATAGATGGGTTCGCAGTAGTCATAACAGGAGGTATCTAGAAATAAAGAGACAGGGCGGGCCTAGTTATAGGCGCCGCCCTAGGAGGTAAGTCTGTTGACTTACTTAGTTAACCAGGCGTTAAAACGCTCGTTTAACTGGTCTGAGTTATCTGCCCAAAACTCAAAGTCGTTCTGAAGTGCACGCTTAAAGTTATCAGGAGCAGTAGGCATGTGTGGTGCCATGTCTATATTTGCATCAGAGTGGAAAGAACCCACTAGACCAAATGAAGACTTACGTAAAGGACCGTAAGGGATCCAGCTAGCTTGGTCTGCAAGAGGCTTGGTACCAGTAGAGAACTTAACGAAGTCCATGGTTGCTTCTTGGTTTGGTGCACCTTTTGGAATAACCCAAAGGTCCAAGTCCCAAACTTGACCGTCCCAGTTGATTACAAATGGCTTGCCTTCAGAGGCAATAGCGTTAAATACGCGGCCATTATAAGCAGTAGTCATAGTTACTTCGCCATCAGCTAGTAGCTGTGGTGGCTGGGCACCAGATTCCCACCAAACCATTGAGTCTTTGATAGTATCTAGCTTAGCAAAGGCACGGTTTACACCAGCATCTGTGCTTAGCATTTCGTATACGTCTGCTGGTTCTACACCGTCAGCCATAAGAGCGAACTCTAGGTTAGGCTTAGCACCTTTGCGCATTCCGCGCTTACCAGGAAACTTATTGGTATCAAAGAAGTCAGCAAGACCGTCAACACCTTGAATCTTGCTTTCATCATGGATGAACACAGTAGACCATACAATGTTACCTACAGCACACTCTACAAGAGCTCCAGGAAGGAAGTCTTCTGCAGCTGGAACGCCGTTGTCGCCATCTGGCAATACAGAGTGATCCATTACTTCTAAGATGCCTTCGTCACAACCACGAACAGCGTCAGAAAGCTCAACGTCAACTAGGTTCCAGGTGACATTGTCAGCCATTACCTGAGCTTTAATTTCTGCCAAGCCACCGTTGTAATCATCAGATATGATGGTGTTACCAGTAGCGGCCATCCAAGGCTTGTGGTAAGCCTCTACCTGTGAAACGGTGTAAGCACCACCCCACGATACCACGGTAATTTCTTCTGCTTGAACGCTACCAGCAACCATAGTGGTGGCTACTGCTGTGGCGATCAAGGTCTTGTTCACAAGTTTGTTAATCATGTATATCTCCAGGTTTTTTTTGAGAATTGTTGCAACAATTTTGCTAGGTTCTTGTGCGTTATTATTTTAGTTAAGCATCAAGAGCTAAGCAGTCTTCCATTTTCCAGCCAATAGGCACTATATTGCCTTCTTGCAATAAGCTATTAGCAGTTGAATTTGGAACTTTGACGATAAAATCGTCGTGTCCACACACTGTAAAGCGTGTGCGAATATGGTCACCGTGGTAGATAAGCTCTTCTACTTTGGCAGAAAATAAGTTGTCTACACTGCTGGCTTCAGGGTTTACAAAAACCCTCTCTGGGCGCAGTGACACCGTGGTGCGATCGCCCACAGCCTCAATGTTAACTTTACTTGCAACTAGTTTGTCGCCGTTATCACTTAACACTTCAACTTTGTCACCAGTTATAGCCGTAACCTTACCCATTAAACGGTTATTCTCACCGATAAAATTGGCAACAAAGGCGTTCATTGGTTTTTCGTAAAGGTCTGCAGGTGCAGCACACTGTTGCACAATACCGTCTTCAAACACCGCAATACGGTTAGACATGGTAAGGGCTTCGGTTTGGTCATGTGTTACGTAAACGACTGTAAGGCCAAGTTGTTCGTGTAAATGTTTGATTTCATACTGCATTTGTTCACGTAGGTTTTTGTCCAAAGCACCCAAAGGCTCATCCATTAAGACAAGGTCTGGGTCAAAGATCAACGATCTAGCTACAGCGACACGTTGCTGCTGGCCACCAGAAAGCTGCATCGGGCGACGGCCACCAAAGGCCCCTAATTGCACCATGTCTAGGGCCTTATTAACCCGCTCTTCACGTTCTGCCTTTGGTACTTTACGTACTTCTAGGGGAAACGCTAAGTTTTCTGCCACTGTCATGTGAGGAAACAAGGCGTAGTTTTGGAACACCATACCAATACCGCGCTTGTATGGCGGTACTTTGTTGATAGGTTTGCCTTTAAGGTAAATTTCCCCTTGAGTAGCTGGCTCAAAGCCAGCCAGCATCATTAGGCAGGTGGTTTTACCAGAACCCGATGGTCCAAGCATGGTGACAAATTCACCGGGGGCAACATCGAGGTTGAAATCTTTAACGACGAGAGTTTCGCCATCGTAGCTTTTTTGAATGTTTTCAAAGCGTACAAGTGGTGTTTCACCGGTCATAGGGGGCGCTCTTTTATTATTGAGGAGACTGAGGTGAAGCTTCTGGGTTTATACAATATTGATCTGCCTAAAAGATTCACGCTGCGGGACGTCTAAACTAACGTCAAACGAGGGTAGTACACAAGCCAAATATGCCAATAGCGACGCATATAGGTAAAAGAAGTGCGTAAAAATTGGCAAAAGGGTAATAATGCCAATCGATGATTCCCATCACCCATCATAGAAAAATTTTATAATGGATTTTAATAGGTGGCTAAACTATGGGTGTCTCCATCAACAGTTAGGCTTTGGCCAGATATTTTTGAGCCTAAATCAGAAAAGCTAAACGCAATCATGTTGGCGATGTCTTCGGCATCTACAAACGTGGCCATAGAAGTGCTTTTAACGTTATCGTGGCGTACCTTCTCTAAACTTTCTCCAGTGGCTTCTGCGATACTACAGATCACTCGATCCATTCGCTCGCCGTTAACTGCACCTGGACAAATACAATTCACTCGTATCTGAAATGGACCTAATTCCATAGCCATGGTTTTACTTAACCCCACAATGGCCCACTTTGCACTGGCGTAAGGGCTGCGCATTGGGTAACCAAAAAGACCGGCAGTGGAGGACAGGTTCATGATGGCGCCACCGTGTTGTTTAAGTAGCGGAATAGCGTGTTTTGAAACATAAAAAGTAGCATGTAGGTTAACGTCAAAGGTAGCTTTCCATGCTTCAATGTCTAAGGTTTCGATAGGGCCTGCAGGGCCAGAAACACCGGCGTTATTAACCAAAAAGTCTAACTTTCCATCAAAGTTTTGTTGCAATTGAGCAAACATGACAGCAACCTCATCTGGCTCTGCCACATTAGTTACACTGGTAAATAATAAAGGGTAATCTTGTTTGAAATCAGCCAAGGCCTGGGTATTAATATCGCATACGTGCACCTGAGCACCAGCATTCATCATTGCAATGGCAGTAGCTTTACCTATGCCTGTAGCACCTGCTGTAATTAATACTTTCTTGTTTGTAATGCCTTGCATGATAGTTTCTCTTATATGGCTAATAAGTTTGATAGTGAACGAGGTTAAATCTGTGAGCTTGTATATATCCGCAGTATATTTGTCTGTTTTTGATAAGAAATTAGCTATCTAGTACCGATACACTGCCCCGTAACCTGTTCAAAAAATGAGCCTTTATGAAAAACCTAACTTTCTATATTAATGGTCACTGGTGTGAGCCTTTAACTAGCACCAAACTAATGCCTGTAATTAACCCAGCTACTCAGGCCGCCTTTGCGCAGGTATGCCTTGCTAGTACTGACGATGCGCAAGCAGCAATCAATGCGGCAGCGAGCGCTTTTGAAGGGTGGAGCCAAACCTCATTACAGCAGCGTATTGCAATGGTAGAAGCATTTTTAGCTGCATATCAGGCACGCTATGATGATATGGCAAAGGCCATTACCGAAGAAATGGGTGCGCCAGCTTCCATGTCTTACGACATACAAACAGAAACTGGTGTAGGTCATACAGAAGCACACCTACAGCATGCTAAAGCTACTTTATTAGAAGAACCCATTGGTGAATATGGTCAGTTACTTAAGGAGCCTATAGGGGTTTGTGTGTTGATTACGCCTTGGAATTGGCCCATTAATCAAATTGTATGTAAGGTTGTTCCTGCTTTATTGGCAGGGTGTACCATGGTGCTCAAGCCCAGTGAACTAACGCCTATGTCTGCACAAATATTTGCTGAGTGTGTTCACGAAGCGGGTATTCCAAATGGGGTGTTTAACATGATCCACGGTACTGGCTCAGATATAGGTAGCTACATCACTAGCCATCCATTAGTAGACATGGTGTCGTTCACTGGATCTACTAGGGCTGGTGTTGAAATTGCAAAATCTGCCGCTCCAACTGTTAAACGGGTGAGTCAAGAACTAGGGGGCAAGTCTGCCAATATTATCTTTGCTGATGCAGACCTAAGTGCGCAAGTAGAGTTAGGGGTGCAAGCTTGTATGCTTAACAGTGGCCAAAGTTGCGACGCTCCTACAAGAATGTTGGTAGAAGCGAGCGTATATAGCCAGGTAGCAGAGATGGCTTTAGCTACAGTAGAGGCAATAACATTGAGTGACCCACAGCAAAAAGGCGATCATTTAGGCCCAGTGATATCACAAGACCATTGGCAAAAAGTGCAAACTTTAATACAAGCAGGTATAGATGAGGGGGCCACTTTGTTAGCTGGTGGCGCAGGTAAGCCCCAAGGTTTTGAGCAAGGATATTATGTTAAGCCCACATTATTTGGTGATGTAAACAACGCCATGACCATTGCCCAAGAAGAAGTGTTTGGCCCTGTATTAGTATTGATTCCTTTTACTGATGAGGCAGAAGCCATTCGTATCGCCAATGATAGCCCATACGGATTGGGTGCCTATGTGTCTACCCAAGACATGGATAAAGCACATCGTGTAGCGCGTAAATTACGGGCAGGCACAGTGCACATTAACATGGCTGATTTGGAATATTGCATGCCCTTTGGTGGCTACAAGCAATCGGGCAATGGGCGTGAATACGCTGGGTTTGGATTGCACGAGTTTCAGGAAATAAAAGCCATTGCAGGCTACCGCTAAGCACTGGGAATGAGCACTTGGAGTTAAGGGCTTAGAGTTAAGCAGCTAAAGTTAACAATTAGAGTTAAAAAATCAGGATTAATCATATGAAAGTAGGTTTTGTTGGGCTAGGTAACGTAGGAAGCAAGTTGGCAGGCAGTTTGTTGCGTAATGGTTATGAGGTGATGGTGCGAGATCTAAATGCCGCTTTTGTGGCTGACTTTTTAGCGCTTGGGGCAAGTGCAGCAGACTCTCCAAAACAGTTGGCCCAGGCCTGCGATATTATTATTACCTGTTTGCCATCGCCTGCAGCTTGTTCTGCAGTAATGGAAGGTACATCGACTGAAGAAGGTGTAATTGCTGGACTGTCTGACGGTAAAATATGGTTGGAAATGTCCACCACAGATGAAAGTGAGATACGACGTATTGGCGCATTGGTAAAAGCAGCAGGCGCAGAACCAGTAGACTGCCCAGTATCTGGTGGTTGTCATCGTGCTGACACAGGCAATATTTCTATATTTGCAGGCTGTAGCAGGGCCGCATTTGAGCGGGCATTACCTGTACTCACCACCTTAGGCCGGCGCGTATTACATACTGGGGAATTAGGCACTGCCTCAAAATTAAAGGTGGTGACTAACTACTTAGCTACGGCTCACTTAGTTGCATTAAGCGAGGCATTAACAGCCTGTAAAGTGATGGATTTAGACATGAACGTGAGTTATGAGGCGATAAAAGCATCCTCTGGTAATTCTTTTGTGCACGAAACTGAATCCCAAGTAATTCTTAATGGCTCACGTGACATTAACTTTACTGTTGACCTAGTGCTTAAAGACGTAGGGCTGTTCAATACCTTAACTAAGCGAGAAGGCATGAAGTTAGACTTGGCACCGCTATTGGTGGACATTTTTAGTCAAGCACAAGATGAGTTTGGCCCTCGAGAAAAGTCTCCCAATATAATTCGCCGTTATGAAGAACCTATGGGTGTAAAAGTATTAGGCCACGGGTTTCCAGCAGATATGGTGGATGATGAAGCGGAAGAAGCAGGTTATGAGCTAATAGTGTCAGGTCGCCAAAACGGCTAATCTTTGCGTAAGGCGCAGTTAGTTTTAGCCGTGGCCGTGGCCGTGGCTATGGCTTTGGTTGGGTCATCTGGCCAAGTGTGGGTGATCCAATCATCATGACCCTTTATATATTATTATGATTAGATTACGCATGCACCAGCCTATCTTAAGAATGGATTACCTGTAACTACCCCTACTGGGAAATATCCAGTAAGTAATGCAAGCGTAAAGGGGTGTCTGGGTATGATGGCTCTTCTCTGGCACTTGGGGGTTTCATAGAAGCTTGTAAGCCTGGTGAGATAGTAAAAGATAAGCCAGTATTGGCAATAGAAGTAATTGACCACCTTGGTCGATACCACTTTATGATTTTTTTTGAAGACCGGTTATCTGATCATATTTAACCAAGGCAGATACACAGAGTTATTTACAGGGTCTATTTTTAAGCCCACTCCCCAACTAATTCAGCGCACTTATAATTCTCTAGCTTAATTTAGTAAGCCACTTTCGGAGTAGAATTTACCTAATCCTTCTAGCTTGTCTTTCTTGTAATTCCACTCAGATTTAAGAGCACCACTTTCGTAGTAGATTTTACCTAACCCTTCTCGCTTGCCGTTCTTGAAGTTTCCCTCATATTTAAGAGCACCACTGTCGTAGTAGATCTTACCTAACCCTTCTCGCTTGTCGTTTTTGTAACTCTTCTCATATTTAAGAGCACCACTGTCGTAGTAGGTTTTAGACAATCCTTCTCGCTTGTCGTTGTTGTAATTCTCCTCAGATTCAATAGCACCACTCTCGTAGTAAAGTTTAACTAATCCTTCTCGCTTGGCGTTGTTGTAATTTTCCTTAGATTTAATAGCACCACTCTCGTAGTAACGTTTAACTGATCCTTCTAGCTTGTCGTTCTTGTAGTCCCCCTCAGATTCAATAGCACCGCTTTCGTAGTAAGTTTTAGCCAGTCCATCTCGCTTACCGTTCTTGTAATTCCACTCAGTTTTAAGAGCACCACTCTCGTAAGAGATTTTAACTAATCCTTCTATCTTGCCGTTGATGTAGTTCAACTCAGATTCAATAGCACCACTGTCGTAGTAAGTTTTACTAACCTCTGCAAAACTATTAAACGACAAGCTCATTATAATTGTTGTAATGACTACCTGTATTAATTTATTCATTGTGACCTATTCATTTTGGAAAACTGGGGGTAGGGTTTAAATTTAGCATGATTCCTGAAAAACATCTAAAGCAGTCGTATACATCAGGGTTTCAACCAGTGGCGTGTTAAAGACCTTTTAATCACCCGTTCTTGGCGTCAAAATTGGGAAAATTTGAACACGTTGTTTGCCTACCCGCCAAAAATACGGAAGGCCATTTATACTGTGGCTAGTTTTACTTGACCACTAGAATTGATGCTTAAGCTGGTGGGCAGATAAATACTCATATTTAAAAGAGGTTCTGAAATTATTTTATAATAACGCTTAGTTTACGCCTTAGAACACCGTTTAGGCCCCTTTGGAATTTTTTCGATTTACTAGCTTATATAATATTAGCCAAAAGTAGGTTTATATTCCAATGCTATTTACTCACGGGCTTTGTCCATAGCCAGCCTGCGCTTAGTTTTGTTGGTGGCTGGACAGTCGCCCCAATCAATGCTTCCATCATCACGTACCTTTATGCTTGGCCAAGGGTGTCTTGGATAGCGTCCTTTCATTTCTTTTTTAACCTCGGTGTAACCCGTACTCCAAAAATGGGCTAAGTCTTGTGTTACTTGTAACACTTGCCCAGCAGGTGAAAGTAAGTGCACTTGCAAGGCGGTGCCGTAGCCAATGCTTGGGGGTTGTTGCATGCCAAATAGCTCTTGTAACTTTACCGCCAATACCGGTGGGTGCTGGCTGTAATCAATAGTGTGAGCATTGCCTGAAGGCACAGTGAAACGAGCGGGTGCCAGCTGCTCTAGCTGGTTGGATAAAGGCCAAGGCAATAAGTTAGACAAGATTGTTTTTAAGTTTAGTCGCTTTAGATCCTGTAGGTGCGTGGCTTGATCTACAAAAGGCCCAAGCCAAGCTGGTACGGTTGCGGTTAACGTGGGTAGGGATACATCAGGCCACGGATTAGGTGTGCCTGCGTTACTTGGGTAGCTTTGGTGGAGTAATTGCACCTTTGCTTGCCAGTTAAGGGTATCTTTATCCCAAGTTAATGGGGTTAGCTTCAATTGCTCCAAATAAAGGCACGTTGCATCTAACCTTGCTTGAGGGTCTAGCTTGCTAATACGCTGGGTATTCAGTTCCAGTTGGCCTACGTTGGTATGCCGCTGCGCAATTAACCTACCATGTTGTTCATGCCAGTGTATGTGGGTGTGTTCTTGTGTGAGGTGTTTCAAAGACTCTAAAAATAAACTAGAAGGTAAATCTACCGCCAGGCAAATACGCTGAGTGTTGTCGCCTGTTTTATTCTCAAAACCGATGGTGCTGGCAACAGCTAGCCATTGCGCCCCTGCGTTTGATTGCTGACAAGTAACACGCTTGCCGTTGGCTAACTTGTATTGCTTAGGGTCTGATGTTTGTTGAGCAATGCGTTCTGGCCAAGCGTGGGCCACTAAAATTGCGGCTAGCTGGTTGTTATTGTAGTTGTGGCTAACAGGAGGCGAAGAGTCTGGTGGCATCTGGCTCAATAAGCGTTTAGCTTGTTTAGTAATACGTTGGCGTAAACCCACTACATTGGAGGGTGTTAGCCGGTTATTATTGAGCCAATTTACCCTCAACATCAAATCATAGTTATTGTCTGAGTTTGTTGCTAAGGGGTCTTTTTCACTTAGCAGTGCCACCAACTGGCAACCTAACAACAATGCATTATAACGTTGAGCAGTAACCAATAAATGACCTAAGCGTGGGGATAATGGCAATTGATTGATGCGTTGCCCATGTGGGGTAATGACAAAGCCCTTGGTTAGCGGTGCTAGCTGTTTAACAGCCTCAAGCGATTTATGTAGATTAAGCGCGCCTAGTTCCACTAGTAGTTGTTCGGCCTTTTGCCATGGGCCTGTGGGCGGTTGGTCCATCCACTGCATTTCACTAGGGTCAGAGCAACCAAAGGCATATAGCTGCAGGCATAAGTGGGTTAAATCTGTTTGTTTTATTTCTACAGTGGCGTGAGGTGCAAGGCCTTGATGTTCTGTGTCACTCCACAAACGGTAACATGTGCCTGCACTTAGGCGACCTGCACGGCCAGCGCGCTGGGTAGCTTGTGCTCGGGACACCTTCACTGTTTGCAGGCGACTTAGTCCAGTACGTGTGTCATAGGCCATTTGGCGTGACAAACCTACGTCAATCACGCACTCTATACCTTCAATAGTGAGGCTGGTTTCGGCAATGTTAGTTGCTAGAACAATTTTACGTTGGCCTGGGGTAGGCGGTCTAATAGCGTGCTGTTGCTGCTCCATAGGCAGCTCTCCATATAAAGGAAAAATTTCAATTTTAGATGAACTTTGAGATGAACCTTGAGATGAACCTTGAGGGGTACAGAGACTTGCTAGTTGATCTTTAGCTCGGTTGATTTCTCCACGGCCTGGTAAAAATACCAGCACGCTGCCTTGATGGTTGGCTAACGCTTGGGCTACGGTGTCATATAAAGTGTTATAGAGCTGTCCATGGCTTGGAGCCGGGCATACGTGTACTGTGGTAACCGGGAATTGGCGGCCTTTGCTTATAACAATGGGCGCGTTATCGAGTAATTGGCTCACGCTTTGAGCGTCCATTGTGGCAGACATTATAATCAGTTTTAGTGGTAGCTCATCACGTAGTAGTTCTCGGCCCTGTAGGCACATAGCTAAGCTTAAATCTCCGTCTAAGCTGCGCTCGTGAAATTCATCAAAGATTACTGCGCCTATACCTTCAAGACTTGGGTCCTGTTGTAACATGCGCAGTAAAACGCCGTGGGTAATTACCTCAATACGGGTATGGGCACTTACTTTAGTGTCCAAGCGCATGCGGTAACCCACAGTGTGTCCGCAGGTTTGTTGAAGGCTTTGGGCTAAGAAGTGGGCTGTGGCCAAGGTGGCAATGCGGCGTGGCTCAATTAACAGTATTTTTTGCTGGCCTAGCCATGGTGCTTGGAGTATCGCTAAGGGCACACGGGTAGTTTTACCGGCACCAGGAGGCGCAATAAGAACCACTTCATGGCATTTTTCTAATTGTTCGCACAGCTGTACAAGAACCTCATCAATAGGTAATGAGGCGGGCGCTTGGGGCATAACTAGAACGCTTTAAAGGTGAGGGTGGTAAGCGACCGAGAGATGCCATTAATGGTTAATAGGTTATCATTAATGAACTTGCCTACATCTTCTTCTGAGGGGATGTAAAGCTTCATT
>JAWUYU010000071.1:0-10638 GCA_034110645.1 Pseudomonadales bacterium | reverse complement strand
AATCAGATGAAAACTTGGGATCAGAGCGATCGAAAAATATTACATTTGTTACAGGAAAATGCTCGTGAAAAACTTGAGTCCATTGCTTCGGAGACTGGCTTATCAGTAGCCACTGTTCAAAGGCGGATAAAGAATTTTAGGTCGTCCGGCGTGATCGAGCGAGAAACTGCATTAATTTCTCAGGAAGCTGCTGGCTACTCCATGACATTTCTCATCTTTGTCGAAATGGAACAAGAAAAATTGTATCAACTCGATGCCTTCCGCAAAAAAGTTAAGGCAGAGCCTCAAGTTCAGCAATGTTATTACATTACTGGTGAGGCCGATTTTGCTTTGGTTGTGTTGGGAAAAGATGTGGCAGATTTTGAGCTGCTCACCCGTCGTTTGTTTTTTGAGGATAGCAACGTGAAGCGTTTTCGCACTTCGGTAGTTATGAACCACACCAAAACTGGAATGACTGTGCCCTTAGAATGCGAAATGAAGGAAACACGACGCTAATCCATATGACCTAATAGAAAGGTTTATTCCAAGCAATGTAAGTTGGGTTTGATGAATTTTATCATCACCTATACATTGTGTTTATTTTTAATCATTGTAATATTCCACTCAGTCCATGGCTTTCTGTGTGTATTAACAGACATAATTCTAATAAATAAAATAGAGACTCTTATGATAAATTCGATCAAACGTGGCGTATTACTCAGCTGTATTGCCGGTTTAGCTTTTGCTGGCCAAAACACTTTGGCTTCAACTGCTGACAAAACTTATGATTTAACCATTTTGCATACTAATGATAACCACGGCCGTTTTTGGCCCAACCGTAACGGTGAGTATGGCATGGCCGCACGCGCCACGTTAATTAAAAGCATTCGTGATGAAGTGGCTAGCAATGGCGGCCACACGTTACTTTTGTCTGGCGGTGATATCAACACTGGGGTACCAGAATCTGATTTACAAGATGCAGAACCAGACTTTAAGGGCATGAACTATATGTCTTACGATGCCATGGCCTTAGGTAACCATGAATTCGACAATCCAATTTCTGTTTTACGCCAACAGCATGATTGGGCTCGTTTTCCATTCTTATCAGCTAACATTTTAGACAAAGGCACAGGCATGCCTTTATTTAAAAGCCACGAAATGTTTGATTTAGATGGCCTTAAGGTCGCTGTAGTAGGTTTTACAACAGAAGATACTTTACGCATAGGCAACCCTGAATTCTTAGGCGGCTTGGAGATTCGCTCTCCCGTTGAAGTGGCAATGGAAATCGTGCCCGAATTGGCCGCGAATAGCGATTTAGTGGTTGCCGTTACTCACATGGGCCATTACCGCTTTGGTCAAAACCGTGGCAACGCTCCTGGTGACGTGACTCTAGCTAAAGCAGTAGACGGGTTAGATGTAATTGTGGGTGGCCATAGTCAAACTGCAACTTTTAGCCCAGACGTACAAAATAACACTTTGATTATACAAGCCAAAGAATGGGGGAAATACGTTGGTCGTTTAGACTTACAAGTACGTAATGGTGAAATCTCTGTAATTAACTACAAGTTGATTCCAGTTAACTTGAAGAAAAAAGTGGTTATAGACGGCGAAAGTGTACGTGTCTTTATAGATAAAGAAATCGCTGCTGATGAAACCCTTAAATCCATGCTTGAGCCTTATCAGAACCAAGGCCAAGAGCAATTAATGCAGGTTGTCGGTAACGCTGATGAAATATTTGTAGGCGCACGTGAACAAGTTCGTACCATCGAAACGAACCTTGGCAACTTAATTGCTCTAGCACAAATGGCCCGTGTACAGGCCGATGTAGGCATCATGAACTCTGGTGGCATCCGTGCCGACATGCCAGCTGGCGACATCACCTATAAGGATGTACTTACGGTTCAGCCTTTTGCTAACGCCGTGGCCTACGTTGATTTAACTGGCGCTGAACTCATGCCTTACCTAGAAGTGGCAGCTAACAAAGAAGCTGGCAGCGGCGCCTTTGCACAGTTTGCAGGCGTGGAGATCACTATGGACGGGAACAGCATTACGAGTGCTACTGTTGCGGGAAAATCTGTTGAAACAAACAAAACCTACCGCTTAGCGATTAACGCTTATATGGCTTCTGGTGGTGACGGTTACCCTCGCTTGTCTGACCATGCTAACTTTGTTAACTCTGGTTTTGTAGACGCAGAAGTTCTTAAAGATTACATCTCTACCCATAGCCCATTGAAAGCGGCAGACTTTGCAGCAACAGGCGACGTTACCCGTAACTAATAGGTTGTAATCACAAGGCTTGGCAACACGCCTTTGATATGACAGCATAAGGCCTGCCTCTTAATTGAAGCAGGCCTTTTTTATGTGCTGCATATTAACGCTAACTACATAAAAGCTAACTAATTACTAGGCTTCTGCGTTTAACAGCCAACCATCAAGCACTTGCTTCAATTTGTCTAACTGCTCTGTATGTTTAGCTTGATTCTTAATCAACTTAATGATGTTCTGCAACTTCCAACGAATGGCTGGCAGATCCGCTACACTGGGATAATCAAATAATGTCCAATCGGGATGTCCACCCTTGAAAGACATTAGAAATGCATGATCTCTTTTCGTGAAATGTTTCTGTAGCGCCATTAACATCTCAGGCCTCACAGCCACTAAATTTTCAAGCTCAACGCTTTCAAAAGTCATACCGTCAAATTCGGCGTTGAATTTCTCACTAAGCGGCTGCCAATTCGGTGCCATCACTTCATTAATAGGCCGAGGATGACTTAATGTGTACGTTAAAAAGCCAACTAAAATCTCTCTCGAAATCCCCTCATTCTCAAGTAACATACGCACATCAAACAAATCGCGAGGATGCTGACGATCCATTGCTGCACACAATTTTCCACCATACAGATCAGGGAGACTGACCACCTGAATCTCAGCATATCCAAATTCGTTTTCTACGGACTCTTGAACCGGCATAATCTCTGGCTGATGCAATGTACCTCTCGCGACAGGCGAAACTTCAATTTTAATTATTGCGCCTGGGCTTGATACCACTAATCTCAGCTCATCGACTTTATTGTCCTGAAATACCGCTCGGGTATTTGGTTGAGTATTGATGGTGTCAGTAATGCGCTGCAATGCAGCTCTGACATTCATCAAAGCTTCATTTCTGGGTTCAAGCGGAAGATAGCACAGATCGATATCCACTGATAAGCGAGGGAAATCTCTCACAAATAAATTGATGGCTGTACCACCTTTAAGAGCAAAAACAGGCTCTGTTGCAACAACCGGTAGCATTCTTATAAGCAACGAAACCTGTTTGTAGTATGAGCTATCTTTATTCATTGTTTTGCTCAACTTTTTTGATGCTCAACTTTTTGATACTAAATAAGTCTGGTACCGTGATTTGATAACGCTCATCAAAACGTCCGTTTTCTACAACCTGACGCTTTCCTGCACCCAAGTTAATGCATGTTTCATCAACACGTTTGGCCCATTGGTGATCGTAGTAATGACTCAGAAATAAAAACACTCGATTGGTTTGAACTGATCTGCTGCGCTCAAGAATTGCTTGTACTTTCCTTGGGCTAAGATTAACTAAACCCTGAAATAATTCAGCGACATGCTCAAATGAAATCTGCTTACCAATCGCATCGACCACTTCATAAGCCGCAAGTTCAGGACAACTGACGGTGAGTTCTTTACCTTTGACCGTAATTGTTTTTAAGTCTTTCTCTGGGATCAACTGAAGCTTGTGATTTCCGCAATAAAACCAATTTTGATAGGAAAACTCTCGGAACCATTTTGGTAAAGACGGCTTATGTTTTACGCCGATCCACACCTGCTCTTTGTTTAACTGTAAATAGTGACTCAGCCCTTGGTGAGTTAAGCTGCTCAACCCGGCCAAGTGAATAGGAAAGTGTAATTGCACATATAATGCTTGAATGGCATCAGCCCAACTAGGCTTAATCTCACCTTGCGCATCAGGGCGAAAATAAACGCCTGAAGATAGCCTCGTTAGCCAGCCACTCTGAGCGTACTTTTGCGCTAAAGAATAGCTCACGCCGTTTTCAGTCAGCCATTGCTGTAGAACCAACCCACCCGGGGAAGTATGTGTAAGCAGCCAGTTTATTTTAGATGACATTCTAACACCTAAAGCATGAGTATTTTAGTTAGTATAAACCATATAGTTTACTATAATATGTAATTTAACACCCTTAGTGTTAATATACAAATTATAGTAAACCAATAAAGGATTTCTTGGAGAGCGCTGCCTGATACGCTCCCAGTTTAATAGACACTCCAATTGGTGATCCTCTCCGCGAAAACTGTACACCGAGTTAAGCGACATTCAGTTGCTCAAATTGAGTAGGATTTGAGTATCCTATCGCACTATGTCGACGAGTTAAATTGTAATCAGCCTCGATATATACAAATATTGCTTGGCGCATTTATTCTCACCTTCTTAGTGGCTCGTCATGGCGGTTTCAACTGCTAAGTTTTCATCCCCTAATAGAAACTCAACGCTTTGAGGTGTAGTTGTACTGTAGTTGTACTGTAGTGGTACTCCTAGAAAGTAAGGTCACCCACCATTGAGTAACAAAGGTTGTAATCACAAGGCTTGGCAACACGCCTTTGATATGACAGCATAAGGCCTGCCTCTTAATTGAAGCAGGCCTTTTTTATGTGCAGGAAGTACAGTATGTCGCAGCGGTACGGACGCCAAACAGCGGCGAATATGGAATATTCATGTCAGCCTATCCAGAAGAACAAATTTTAGACGCTCTTAATCACTACCTTGCAGAGTTTCCTTTACCTGACGAACTTTGGGTTTTTGCCTATGGTTCTTTAATGTGGAACCCTGAAATGCAGGTGGTTGAACGTCATCAAGGAAAAGTCCACGGTTGGCAGAGGGGTTTCAATTTATTATCTACAGTACACCGAGGCACTCAAGAGTTGCCAGGCTTAGTTTTATCGCTACGAGATGGAGGCTATTGTGAGGGTCTAGCATTTCGTATTGCCCAAGCATCTAAGCAGGAAGATTTTAAAAACCTGTGGTTACGAGAAATGGCTACTCTATTTTATCGACCCCATGTGTGCCAAGTGGCTACTAATACTGGAATCATCAATGCTATTACCTTTGTGGCAGACCAAAAACATGAGCAATACGTAGACTTTGACACGGCTCAATGTGCCAGCATGATAAGCCAAGCACACGGTGGCCGTGGTAGTAATATGGATTATTTCAAAAACACTTCTGCGCACTTAAAAAAACTTAATATACATGACCCATTATTTAACAACATCAGTGTGCACTGGGCCAGCTAACGCTTTATTTTAGGAGGTGCTTTTTCTAACTGGTAAATTGATTCTCCAACATGTTCTAATTGTTCTTGTAACAGCGCTTGAGCATCGTAGATACCACGGTTGTAATAAAACGGCCCCATGGTTTCAGTAATAAAATCCAGTAAAAACTGGGCTTCAAAACTACCTAGCTCCCGGTCTAGTTCAGTATCGCAATAAACCTGTAAACGCCCGACTAAATCCGACTTTTCTTCTTCGTTAAATTTAATGCTCATTAAATGGGTCCCGTTTTTCTGTAATATTGATGAAGTAAATTAACCGCCCTTGAAAACCCATACGCAGTTCATCATTTAGTGGCATAAGGAACATTGTCTGTTAGCATAAGGGTATAGGTTTTATTCTCTATCTATTATATGGTGAAAAATGACATGACCCACTCTATTCTATTATATGACTACCCGAAATCTTCTGCTGCTTACCGAGTTCGAATCGCACTAAACTTAAAAGCCATTACTTATCAAAAATTTAACGTTAACTTAATACAAAAAGAACATACCAGCGACTTTTATATAGCTACAAACCCACAAGGCCTTGTGCCAAGTTTAGCCGTGGGAGACCAAATCATCACACAGTCTATGGCTATAATCGAATGGCTAGAAGAAACCTACCCTCAGCAGCCTCTGCTACCGCTGGCACCCATGAAAAAGGCCCAGTTGCGCGCGCAAGCCTATACGATTGCCTGCGATACCCATCCGCTAAACAACTTGAGAGTGCTCAACTACTTAGTAGGTGACATGGGGCAAAATGACGTAGAGAAAATGGCTTGGTATCACCATTGGATAAACCTTTCCTTTATTGCTATAGAGGCCTACCTGAGTGCAGAAGAGGAAAACAACCAAGCTAATTTACTAGATGTACTGCTAGTGCCTCAGGTATTTAACGCCAACCGCTTTAAGCTTGATATGACGCCTTTCCCCTTCATTAACCAACGCGTTATTTGGTGCAACCAACAAGACGCATTTATACAGGCTCACCCTGATAGTTGCACTTAACGAGGTTTTGACGAGAACGGGTTTTGCCACTCTTCACCACTAGACGGTTTGGAAGGTACCCAACGGGCCAATATCAAAGAAATAGTGGCCATAATAGCGCCCAATATAAATACCCATGAGGGTGACACTAGCCACAAGAGCCCCATTAACGCAGGCAACACTACCGCAGCTATATGATTAATGGTAAACGAAACCCCTGCCGTAGAGGCCATATCGGCAGGGTCTGCAATTTTTTGAAGATATGTTTTCTGGGCAATAGCCATGGCAAATAGCACGTGATCTAACATATATAAAGCCACTGCCAATGGTGCCCACTCCACAACACTGTAGGCCAAAAACACTAATATCAAGCCTGTATATTCTAGCGTTAATGCTCGTTTCTCGCCCCACTTAGCAACTAAACCACCAATTTTTGGCGCCAGCCACATACTCAGCAAGCCATTCGCTAAAAACATTAACGCCACTTCATCGGCACCAAAATCAAATTTCTCAACCATCATTAATGCTGCAAACACTACAAAAATTTGCCGGCGGCCACCGCCCATAAAAACCAGCGCGTAATAAAGGCTATACCGCTTACGTAATACTAACTTTTTAGTTTGTGGAACCTTAGATTCATAATGAGGAAACATCACTAACGCAACCAGGGCAATAACCACGGTCACACTGCCGCCAAACGCATATACCCAGGCCACTGGTAGTTCAAATACCTGTAGCGCCATCCACACCCAGCCATACGCCAGTAAAGAAGACCCCGCACCAATAGACATTAAACGCCCTAATTGAACCGGTGCTTCCTCTTTACTAAACCACTGCAAAGCTAAGGATTGTTTAATAGTTTCGTAATAGTGGAAGCCCACAGACATCAGCATAGTCGTTACTAACAGTCCACTAAAACTGGGTAACCACCCAGTTAGAGCCGTGCCTATGCCAAGCATTAATAAAGACCATATTGCTAAGCGTTGTTCCGTAATTACTATCAGTAAAAACACCACACCAAACGCTAAAAATCCGGGCACTTCTCGCCAAGATTGCAATACCCCAATATGAGCACCGTTTAGGCCACCTTGCTCTATGGCAAAATTATTGAACAAAGCCATCCACACACCAAAACTAAAGGGCATGGCAAAGGTCATCAATTTAAGCAGACCGGTTTGACTACGTAACTTGCCTAAGTTGAACGGAGAAAGATTCATTGTCTATACTACCTAGTGGTAAAGAACAGCGAGTATAGCTTATAGCTATTCATTTAATCATCGCTTTAGGTCTCTTTCTAAGAAGACCAATTGTAAACCGCTAGTATGCCCACATATACTCGGTTGAGCCTAAATTTTATGAGCACTACATGACCTCAGATAACAAAGCAACTTCAGATAATGCGACCTCAGATAACAAAGCCACTTCAGAAAAAGTAACTACTTCAGACAACACTAAAAAAACACACACCAATAAACAAGACTTACGTTTATTGATGAGACTATTACCCTTTATCGCGCCTTACAAGAAGATGGTACTGGGCGCCGCTCTAGCTTTAATCATTACTGCCGGTGTATCGCTTGCTATGGGACAAGGTATTCGCCTTCTCGTGGATCAAGGATTTAACTCCAGTGATCCACACCTACTAAACCAAGCTATGTTAATACTGGCCGTTATAACCTTTCTTATGGCCGCAGGTACGTTTACGCGTTTTTATTTGGTGTCTTGGCTGGGTGAGAGGGTAAGTAACGATGTGCGTTTAGCAGTTTTTAACCACCTACTAACCCTTGATCCTTACTATTTTGAGGTCAATCGTAGTGGTGAAATCAATGCTCGCCTCACTACTGACACTACGTTATTGCAATCTATAATTGGCTCTTCCATATCCATGGCGTTACGGAACAGCCTCACCTTTGTGGGTGGTTTAGTGATGATGCTCATTACCAACCCAAAATTGGCGCTCATTGTACTGGCCAGCGTACCCTTAGTGATATTTCCAATGATCCTTTATGGTCGCCGGATACGTAAACTGTCCCGCCTAAGCCAAGATAGGGTAGCCGACATAGGCACTTATGCTGGCGAAATTGTACAGAACATTAAAATTGTTCAAAGCTTTACTCGTGAAGCAGAAGAAACGAAAGCCTTTGGTAAAGAAGTAGAAAAAGCCTTTAACGTGGCTAAAAAACGTATATTACAGCGCTCTATTCTCATTGTTGTGGCTATGACCTTAGTTTTTACGGGTCTTTCAAGCATGATATGGGTTGGCGCTCAAGACGTAGCAAGCGGCCTTATTACTTCGGGTGAACTTGCAGCATTTATATTTTATGCCCTCATGGTAGCCATGGCAGTGGCTACCATATCGGAAGTGTATGGCGAGTTACAGCGTGCCGCAGGTGCCACAGAACGTCTGCTAGAGCTGCTATCAGAAGTAGCTGATATAAGCGCCCCAGAAACAGCCACACCCCTACCCAATGGTCCTTTGGCACTGTCCTTTGACAAGGTAAGTTTTAACTACCCTTCTCGTCCAGACCAAGCCGCCTTAGAGAACATTTCGTTTAATGTGGTGGCCGGCGAGACTGTGGCTATAGTTGGGCCTTCTGGTGCAGGAAAAAGTACGCTATTTGAACTATTACAACGTTTCTATGACCCCAAAAGTGGTGACATTAACGTGGCTGGCCGCAATATTAAACAACTAAAACCGCAAGACCTCCGTAGCCATTTAGGTTTAGTTCCCCAGCAGCCTACGTTATTTAGTGCTGACGTTGCCCATAACATTCGTTATGGTGATCCTAGTGCCTCTCAAGAAAAAGTAGAACAAGCTGCTCAAAAAGCCTATGCCGATGAGTTTATTGATAAATTACCAGAGGGCTACGCGAGTTATTTAGGTGAGCAAGGTGTGCGCCTTTCGGGTGGCCAAAAGCAGCGCATTGCTATTGCCCGCGCCATGCTCAAAGACCCTTCCATCTTGTTGCTAGACGAAGCCACCAGTGCCTTAGACGCAAACAGTGAACACAAAGTACAAGCTGCGCTACAAGAGTTAATGCACGGCCGCACAACGCTTATTATTGCCCACCGATTAGCTACAGTAATGCATGCTGACCGTATTATGCTATTTAATGAAGGTAAGTTAGAAGCCCAGGGAACCCATGAGGAACTCATTTCTTCCTCTGATCTGTACAAGCGCTTAAGCCAATTACAGTTTAATCATTGAGGTAAATCATGGTCACCAGTACGCGCCCAACTCTTGCCGCAGTCGACACTCTTTTGCGAGATGGTTACTGGGATCGCACCGAAATAATCAGCATGGCTGATGGCTCAAAACGGGTGCGTAAGCAGTCTAAAGGACAACAATCTGCAGGCCCATGGGGCATGGAAAACCTGAGGGCCGAAGCACTATATTTGCAAGAGTTAGAGCCCCATTTGCTAGACTTGTTTCCTCGACTGATTGCATCATGGGAGCAGCCCGCACCAGGTTACGACATGTCTTATAAAAAAGGATGTGTAGACGTAGGTCAACTGGCACGAACTAAGGTATTTAATCAACAGCAGGCAGATGATTTTCAAACTCATTTAGGCAAGAGAGTGTTCGGGCAGTTACACACCCCATCGCACAGTGCTTGTAAATTGTCTGCAAACATTTTAGACACCTTACAAAAAGCTGCTCACACCCTCGCTGTACCGGATGCCGCAGCCACGCCTGCTGAACCGCCAAACTTGGGCTGTTTATTAGCAGACCAGCTTATCATTAACGGCCAAAGTTGTAGCCCACTCGCTACCAACATCACTCGCCTTACCACTCAAAAAAAATTATTACAGGCCATTGATAACCAGCCCCAAGTTAGGCTCCATGGCGACTTATTTCTAGAAAACATATTGCTGCCAAAGTTCTCTTCGCTAAAACAATGGCCTACACAGCTAGTATTAATAGACCCTGTATCGGTTGCCGGCATTAGCGCAGGGCATCCCCTATTTGATTTAGCTAAATATGAATCTTATGCCTGTGGAGAGTTACCAGCGATGCGTCGCGGGCATGTACAGGTAACAGGCATAGAGCAAGGCAATACCCAAAAGCTTGATTTTACTATTGATTGGCATAATACAGACATGCAGGCCTATACACAGATCAACTGGCACAGTTGTTTAAGGCAATCGTATGTGGCCCATTACGGCCCCATAAATGAAGCAATGTATGCCTTATTAGAAGCCTACTTTGCTGCCGCAATGGTTACATGCACCCAAGGCGTTGAACAACAAGCAAGGGCATTAAAGGCAATATTTAGCCTAGAGCGCGCACTTTTGTTATCAGTGTAATTGCACTGAGTACCACTAGCCC
>JAWUYU010000070.1:0-19151 GCA_034110645.1 Pseudomonadales bacterium | reverse complement strand
TCAAAATAAGCTCCGTAAAAGTTGGCTGTTATTAGGTTTGCTAGTTAGCGTAGCGTTAGCTAGTGTGCCTTTGTTGCAGTCGGTGGATGGTTTTTCTGGGTGGGGCTATTTGTGGCTGATGGCGGCAGGTGCTTTGGCCATTAGTGCCATGATATTGCCCGGTGTTTCTGGGAGTTTTATATTGCTCATGTTGGGTATTTACCCTTTCTTAATTGCGCGGCTAGCCGTTTTAGATATGCAAGTTATTACTATCTTTGCCTTAGGTTGTGTTTTTGGTTTAATTGCTTTCAGTCGCATCATTAAATATATGTTAAAGCGGCATACTGCAGTGGTCATGAGCGTTTTATCAGGGTTAATGATGGGATCGGCGGTAAAGTTATGGCCATGGAAACATACCATTAGCTACCGCTTAAATAGTGCGGGGTTAGAAATACCACTACAACAAGAAAACCTTACGCCTTGGGTTTATAGTCAAATGACTGGCGCCGATAATCAGCTAGTTTGGTGCATCTTAGTTTTTTGCGTGGCGGGCTTGTTGGTTGCTAAGTTTGGTCGTATTAAACTACAAGATTTGGCAGCTTAGATATGCGCACTAGCACGGGTGATTTTCGGGTGATAAAACTTTGTAGTATTGCTGTGGTTGCTTTTGCTCTAGCTGCTTGTAGTGGTAGCCAATACGCCCCAGTGCAGGACTTAGGTTACAGCATTGCTCAAGGGCTAACGGGTAATAGCGTACAAAGATCTCCTACGTCATACCAAGTCAGGTCTGGTGACACCATGTTTGCAATTGCTTGGCGTTTTGGTTGGGATTATAAAAAACTAGCAAAAATCAATGGCATTAGTTCTCCATACACTATTTATGTTGGCCAGGTAGTGTATTTTAATGATACAAGTGCTAATAAAGAAATTAATGATTCTAATGTAAAGGCGTCAGTAAAAAAGCCAGTTGTTAGCACTAATAAATCAATCAAAAAGTCGGCATCTACCACTGCAATTAACACCACTAAGCCTTCCTACAATAAGGTTTATAATGGTCCAGCGTCTGTTCAGTGGAGCTGGCCTGTGAAGGGGAAGGTGCTAAAAGGTTTTTCTAATAAAGGTAGCGCTTCCCAGGGGATTGATTTATCCTCGACTTTAGGTAATCCGGTAAAATCTGCATCTAGTGGAATAGTAGTATATGTTGGAAGTGGTATCCAAGGCTATGGTAAGCTAGTTGTGATAAAGCACAATGATACTTTCCTCAGTGCATATGCCTACAATAGCCGCATATTGGTTATAGAGGGCGCCACTGTGAGTGCAGGTCAAGTGATAGCCGAAGTAGGAAAAGGCCCTCAACTGGACCCGAGACTACATTTTGAAATTCGTAAGGATGGCAAACCTGTTAACCCTTTGTGGTACTTGCCTAAGCTATAAATTGGCTATGACCCAGCTAGGGGGCATGGCCTTTGATGAAAGCCTCTGGTAAAAAAGGTTGGTTGATAGGCTAGTAGATAGGCTAGTAGATAGGTTAATTAAATGACGCAAGAATTATCTGTAGAAGAAGCGCATGAACAGCGTAGTCAATTACAATATGCGAAATATAGGTTTGCCGGAAAAAATTCTAACAACTCAGTTGAACCAAAAGATGCAACCCATCTATATTTATGTGAAATTGGATTTCGTGCCTTATTAACGGCAGAAGAAGAACAGTACTTTTCTCGCTTGGCATTAAAGGGCGATGAGCAAGCTCGCCACCGGATGATAGAAAGTAATTTACGACTGGTGGTTAAAATTGCCCGCCGTTACGTGAATCGCGGACTCACTTTACTCGATCTAATCGAAGAGGGTAATCTTGGTTTAATACGCGCCGTTGAGAAATTTGACCCTGAAAGAGGGTTCCGTTTTTCTACCTACGGCACATGGTGGATTCGCCAAACGATTGAACGGGCGATCATGAACCAAGCTCGTACAATTCGTTTGCCAATTCATGTAGTTAAAGAGCTTAATGTTTATTTACGAGTAGCCCGAGAGCTGGCGCAAAAGTTAGATCACGAGCCTACGTCAGAAGAAATTGCTAACCACTTAGGCAAGTCAGCAAAGCAAGTAAGCGCCATGTTGAGCTTAAATGACCGGGTAAGTTCGGTGGACAATGCTCTAGGGCCAGATAGTGATACCACCTTCTTAGAAACCATAGCGGACACAGGAAACCAAGGCCCCGAAAACTCTGTAGCAGACAGTAATCTAATGAGCAACATGGAGCAGTGGCTAGACCTACTCACTGACCTCCAGAAGGATGTCATTTGCCGCCGTTTTGGTTTGCGCGGCCATGCGGTCTGTACCCTTGAGGTCGTTGGTAAAGAGATTGGCCTTACTAGGGAAAGAGTGCGACAAATTCAAGTAGAGGCATTACGTAGCCTACGCAATGTTCTAGAAGCCGAGGGGCTTAACAGCACAGATGTGCTGGATTCTAAGCTGTAATCTTATACATATTAAAGCTGCATCATCGCAGTGAACTAACTGTGCAGTAATTGCTGCATTTGGTAAATCAGGTCAAGTGCCTGTCGGGGTGTTAGCTCGTCTGCTTTGTTGTCTTCTAAAAGTAGTTCTATAGGGTGAGCTACGCTACTAAATAAATCAGACTGCAAGGGCGTCGTCGGTGGTGTGTTTGCAGTACTGGTACCTTCGTTTCTTTCCAAATGTTGTAATTTTTTCCTAGCTTCACTTATTACTTTATGGGGTACCCCCGCTAGTTTAGCCACTTGAAGGCCGTAACTCTGGCTTGCTGGCCCTGGCAATACTTTATGCATAAAAATGATGTTGTCGTCATGCTCAGTGGCCTCTAAATGGACATTTTCCACCTGCGATAATTGGTCGGCTAGTTGCGTCATTTCAAAATAGTGAGTGGCAAAAAGCGTCAATGCACCAATGTCTCGAGCCAGATTTAACGCACATGACCACGCCAATGATAAACCGTCAAATGTGCTTGTTCCTCTACCTACTTCGTCCATCAATACTAGGCTTTTAGCACTCGCATTGTTGAGAATGTTAGCAGTCTCGGTCATTTCCACCATGAAGGTGGAACGTCCTCCTGCAAGATCATCACTGCTGCCCATACGAGTGAATACGCGATCAACAATACCAATGGTGGCGTTTAAGGCAGGCACGTAAGAACCGATTTGGGCCATGATAACAATTAGAGCGACTTGGCGCATGTAAGTGGACTTACCGCCCATGTTTGGGCCTGTAATCATCATCATGCTGGCGTTAGTAGATAAGTTGGTATCATTAGCCACAAACGGATCTGTAATTAATTGCTCTACCACTAAGTGCCGACCCTGAGTGATGCTGATTCCAGGTGCGCTTTTTAAGCTTGGTAGCCTAAGGTCTAGGCTGAGTGCTCGTTCAGCTAGGCAACACAGTACATCAAGTTGGCTGATACCGTCCGATGCACCTTGTAATTGAGGTAAGTGAGTGGCTAATTCTTCAATTAGAGCTTCATAAAGAGCCTTTTCTCTAGCCAAACTACGACTTTTACTACTCAAAGCTTTGTCTTCAAAAGCCTTAAGCTCTGGAGTAATGAAGCGTTCAGCATTCTTTAGCGTCTGGCGCCTGACATACTCGGTAGGTGCTTGGCCAGACTGCAAGCGGCTTATTTCAATATAATAGCCGTGCACACGGTTGTAGCCAACTTTTAGGGTAGATAGCCCTGTGCGCTCCCGCTCCTGAGTTTCAAGATCAAGCAAGAATTGACCCGCATTTTGGCTTAGTCCACGCAGCTCGTCGAGTTCTTCATCATAGCCTTCTGCGATCACTCCTCCGTCTCGTATAACAACGGGAGGATTTTCAACAATAGCTTTACCGAGTAAGTTTACAATAGATGGGAACTCGCTAATGTCTGTGGCAAGCGACCGTGCTTTGGCGGAGTCCAGAGAAACCAATACTGTTTGGATGCTCGGCAGTGCGTTAAGGCTGGAACAAAGGCGCGATAAATCACGAGGACGTGCGGACTTTAATGCAACCCGTGACAGAATTCGTTCCATATCACCAATCGGCTTGAGGCATAGCTGGAGATCTTCTGAATTGTCACGAGCTATAACTTGGGTAATAAAATTCTGTCGCTGCTCAAGCGTCTCAATGTTTCGTAAAGGATTGTTGAGCCACCGGCGCAATAGCCGCCCACCCATAGGGGTAGCTGTTGTATCTAGTGCCGCCGCGAGGGTGAATTGTTCTCCACCTTGGATGTTGTGGTCGATTTCTAAATTCTTACGGCTAGGCCCGTCTAGAATAAGGGTGTCTTGAGGTAGTTCTACTTGTAAATTACGTAAATGAGGCAGGTCCCCTTTTTGAGTTTCCTTGGCATAATTCAATAAACATCCGGCTGCACAAATAGCAGCTTTCATAGCATCGCAGCCAAAGCCGCTTAGATCTCGGGTATTAAACTGGCTACAAAGTAACCTTTGGGCTGTGTCGTAGGCGAAATTCCAACTGGCTTGCGGGCGACGACATGGCCACTCTTGTATGTGGCTGATGAGCTCGCTAGCTTCATCGAAAAGAAGCTCTGCAGGCCTTAATCGTTGTAACTGGGTTTGCAATTGTTCAGCAGTATCCGCTTCTACTACAGCAAATCGGCCGCTACTCATGTCTAAGGTTGCAATGCCGTAGGTCTTGTCTAGCTGATACACTGCAGTCAGTAAATGATCCCGATTAGAGTCCATTAAAGCTTCATCTGTGAGCGTGCCAGGGGTAACGACGCGAACCACCTTCCTATCTACAGGCCCTTTGCTTGTAGTGGGGTCTCCAATTTGTTCGGCTACTGCCACAGAGCGACCAGCGTTAACGATTTTAGCAATGTATCCTTCTGCAGCATGGTAGGGAATACCGCACATAGGTAAGGGTTGGCCGGCAGATTGGCCTCTTGATGTCAGTGATATATCGAGTAACTCAGAAGCATCCTTGGCGTCTTCGTAAAACATTTCGTAAAAATCACCCATGCGGTAAAATACCAGATCATTAGGGTAGTCACGCTTAATGCCTAAATACTGCTGCATCATGGGAGTGTGGTTGCTAAACTGGCTGGTGGCTACCATGGAGATGCTTCCGCGGATAAAAGGCTTTAGTTAAAGGGGCTATATTACTAGAAGCACACCAAGTCGAGCAATTTAAACTTGTTCTTAAATATAGTTTTAGCCATTTTATCTTGGTGACTGCTTTGTGCAAAGGTCTCAAGTTGAAGCTAGTGCTTATTAACCATTGGCAAAGGCCAATACTACAACGGCAATAATGGAGTTTGTAATGACACAAAAAGAGTTAGTTTCAAATCCAGTGCATGACCTAGCACTTGCCTCCGAAGTAGCGTGTTTGCTAACTGACGCTGGCCTTACTCTAGCTACAGCAGAGTCATGCACAGGCGGTGCAATTGGAGCTTTGTTGACGGCTCTTCCTGGGAGCTCAAACTGGTTTAAAGGTGGCGTTATTTGTTATAGCAATAGCTCCAAAATAAACTTGCTTGGTGTGGAGTCCAGGGTTATTGACGAATATGGAGCGGTTAGCCAAGAAGTTGTAGAAGCAATGGCTGCAGGAGGGTGTGTAGCTATGCAAACAGACTTTTGTGTGGCTGTAAGTGGTATTGCAGGCCCAGGAGGTGGTACCAATGAGAAGCCGGTGGGAAGTGTTTGGATAGCATGGAGTAGTAGTGGAGGAATGGTTGAGAGTCAGCTATACCAATTTTCTGGAGATAGAAGAGAGGTCCAGAGTATTGCGGTGAGCATGGCATTGAAGGGGATTATCAACAGGCTTTGATTTCTATTAACATATTAAGCCTTGCACTTTTTTGCAGGTATGGTTTAATACTGTACATATACACAGGTACTGTATGTAATTACAGTATCTGGCAAGAGTAATTACGCTGGCTTTGAGTCTCGAAAAAACAAGGTGAACTTCATGGATGCAAATAAACAAAAAGCGCTGGATGCTGCGCTAGGTCAAATCGAACGCCAATTTGGCAAGGGTGCAGTGATGCGTATGGGTGATCAACCCAGAGAAGCCATCCCCTCAGTATCTACAGGTTCCCTTGGTTTAGACATTGCTTTAGGCATAGGCGGATTACCATTCGGGCGCATTTGCGAAATCTATGGGCCTGAATCTTCTGGTAAAACTACCCTTACATTACAGGTTATTGCAGAAGCTCAAAAAATTGGTAAGACTTGCGCTTTTGTTGATGCAGAGCATGCCTTAGACCCAAGTTATGCAGAAAAGTTGGGTGTAAATGTTGACGATTTATTGGTGAGTCAGCCGGATACTGGTGAACAAGCTCTTGAAATTACAGATATGCTCGTACGATCAAATGCTGTAGATGTGATTATTATTGATTCGGTAGCAGCGTTGACACCTAAAGCAGAGATTGAAGGTGAGATGGGTGATCACCACGTAGGACTCCAGGCTCGTTTGTTGTCTCAAGCGATGCGTAAAATCACAGGCAATATTAAAAATGCCAATTGTTTGGTGATATTCATCAACCAAATTCGTATGAAAATTGGCGTAATGTTTGGCAGCCCAGAGACCACTACTGGCGGTAATGCATTAAAATTTTACTCATCTGTGCGTTTGGATATTCGTCGCATTGGTGCGGTAAAAAGTGGTGATGAGATCATAGGTAACGAAACGCGCGTTAAAGTTGTGAAAAACAAAGTAGCGTCGCCTTTTAAACAAGCGGAATTTCAAATTATATACGGTAAAGGTATTTTCCGTATGGGAGAGATTATTGATTTAGGTGTTAAGCAGAATTTGGTGGACAAAGCCGGTGCTTGGTATGCCTATAAAGGCGATAAGATTGGCCAAGGTAAGGCCAATGCGTCTCAATACCTACTAGATCATCCAGAGATTGCTGAAGAGATTGAGTTGAAAATAAGGGAAGAGCTGTTGAGCATTACTAAGCCTAAAGAAGCTGCTGGTGATGCAGTAACGCCACCCACGTTTTAAACTGTCGGTTTAAGTTGTTTGGTTATGGAGAATCCCATTGTGCTGGCAGATGTCGAAAAACAAATGTCAGCTTTGCGCTATAAAGCTATAGGTTTATTAGCGCGGCGAGAGCAGTCCCGTGGTGAGTTGCGGCGAAAGTTGCACCTCAAGGCTGTAGAAGAGGGCTGGAGCGTCAATTTAGAGTTTCTTCTCGATGAGCTTCAGCGCCAGGGTTTACAATCGGACTTGCGCTTTTCAGAAGTGCTTGTTCGCTCAAAAGCAAATGCTGGGTATGGTCCACTGCGCCTCTATCAATGGGGTGTGCAGTACAGCTTAGATCGTGACTTGGTTCACGACCAAATAGTTCAACAGCAGTTTGACTGGTTTGAAAGAGCGCTCCAACAAAAACGCAAACATTGCGGCGGGGCCTTGGCAACTACACCACAAGAAAAGGCCAAACAGGCACGATATTTGTATCAGCGTGGTTTTGCTCAAGAGCAAATTTACTACGCTATAGATGCGCAACCAGACGAGCTTCCATAAGTCTGACCATATATTCTAAAAAATATTTAAAAATCAGCCGATTTACAGTGTAAATAGCCTGCAATGGTCGAAAGCCAATAGTGGTTCAGTATATAATTACGTTTTTGTCTTAACATCGAGACTGAGCATGAAAATCGCGGCTATCCGTCAGGCATTCCTTAATTATTATCAAGAATTAGGGCACGAAATTGTGCCTAGTAGTTCTCTAGTTCCTGGCAATGATGCCACCTTATTGTTCACCAATGCGGGCATGGTTCAGTTTAAAGACGTTTTTCTCGGTGATGAAGAACGTTCTTATAATCGTGCTGTTTCGTCTCAGCGTTGCGTGCGCGCCGGTGGTAAGCACAATGATTTAGAAAATGTTGGCTACACCGCCCGCCATCATACTTTTTTTGAAATGCTGGGCAACTTCAGCTTTGGTGATTACTTTAAGCAAGATGCAATAAAGTTTGCTTGGGATTTTTTAACCAAAGAATTAGGACTTCCAGAAGACAAATTGTGGGTAACGGTTCATCACAGTGACACAGAAGCGGAAAGAATCTGGTTTGAAGAAATCGGCATTAATCAGCAACGTTTTTCACGGTTAGATGAAGACAATTTTTGGTCCATGGGAGACACTGGCCCTTGTGGACCTTGTTCGGAAATATTCTATGATCATGGTGAAGACATTTGGGGTGGCCCTCCAGGCTCTCCAGAAGAAGACGGCGACCGTTATATAGAAATTTGGAACATGGTTTTCATGCAATACAACCGTGATGCGAGCGGTGAAATGACGCCACTGCCTAAGCAATCAATTGATACAGGCATGGGTTTGGAGCGAATTGCGGCGATTCTACAAAACGTACATTCAAACTACGAAATCGACTTGTTTCAACATCTTCTTAAAGCGGCCGCAGAAGTAATATGCACGGAAGATATGGAGAGCAAGTCATTACGTGTTATTGCTGATCATATTAGATCGGTATCATTTTTGATTTTGGATGGAGTTTTACCGTCTAATGAAGGCCGTGGATACGTGCTACGTCGAATCATGCGCCGTGCTATTCGACATGGTAATAAATTAGGGGCTCAAGGGAGCTTCTTTAATAAGCTAGTAGCACCTCTTGTTATGGAGATGGGGGAAGCCTACCCAGACCTTATAGCTGCACAAACCACCATTGAAAAAGTGATTGCCAAAGAAGAGGTTCAATTTGTTAAAACCTTGGATCAAGGTATGCGGATTCTTGAGCAAGATTTAGACAAGCTCAGCGGTAATACAGTATCAGGCGAAACCATTTTTAAGTTATATGACACTTATGGTTTTCCTGTAGATCTTACGGGTGACATCGCCCGTGAACGAAACCTAGAAATGGACATCTACGGTTTTGAAGAGGCCATGGAACAGCAACGTGTACGTGCTCGCTCAGCTAGTAGTTTTGCAGTGGATTATAGTCCCAAGCTAGAGCTAAAAGGCCAAACTAATTTTGAAGGTTATAGCTCCTTAGCCCACACGGGCAGGGTTATGGCGATCATTGTAGACGGCCAACCTAGTAATAGCGTGAGTCAGCTAGGTAAGCTGCAGTTGGTTTTGGACAGCACGTCATTTTACGCTGAATCAGGTGGCCAGACAGGCGACCGCGGAATTATTGAGTGGAACGGTGGTTCAATTGAAGTGACCGATACGCTTAAGCAAGGCCAGCATTTTGTTCATCACGGTGAGCTCATTTCAGGTAGCTTGAGTATAGGTGATGCGGTACAAACCATAGTAGATGGACACTTGCGAAGCGATTCAGCCAAAAATCACTCGGCTACTCACTTACTCCATGAAGCCATGCGCCGAGTATTGGGCGATCACGTAACTCAAAAAGGCTCATTAGTAAATCCTGAGCGACTAAGGTTCGATTTCTCTCACTCAGAACCTGTTTCCGCCACACAGTTGGCTGTTATCGAATCTATGGTTAACCAAGAAATTCGTGACAATACCTCGGTTAGTGCAGCTACTATGGCGATTGATGATGCTAAAGAAGCTGGTGCTATGGCGTTATTTGGCGAAAAGTATGGTGATGAAGTGCGTGTGGTAACCATGGGCAGTGCTCTCATTAACCCTACCACGACCAGTGTGGGCAATACTGTAGAAGTTCATGCAGAGCAATCCCTAGGTGTGTTTTCGTTAGAGCTTTGTGGAGGCACTCACGTAGAACGTACAGGTGATATCGGTGCCTTTATTATCACCTCTGAATCTGGAGTGGCTTCTGGCGTACGACGTGTTGAGGCGTTAACTGGTGCTGCAGCAAGTGAGTGGTTGGCTGTTACGGGTAAAACTCTGGCCGCTGTGTCTGGCTTGGTTAAATCTGGCCGTGAACAGGTTGCAGATAAAGTTCAGAACTTAATCGAAACTAATCGGCAACTAGAGCGTGAATTAGATCAGCTTAAAGCCAAAATGGCAGCCTCACAAGGGGCTGATCTGGTGTCTGAAGCCAAAATTATCAATGGCGTTACGGTGTTGATTAGCCAACTAGAGGGTGTAGAGCCAAAATCTTTACGCGACGCTATGGACCAATTACGCAACAAGCTTGGATCTGGTGTGGTTCTGTTAGCAGTCACACAAGGTGACAAGGCCAGTATCGTTGCTGGAGTGACTCAAGATCTTACAGGAAAAATAAAGGCTGGAGATTTAATTCGCCACACCTCGTCTAGTATGTCTGGTAAAGGTGGTGGCCGCCCAGATATGGCTCAAGGTGGTGGTCAGGCAGACGAGTTAGCTCACGCACTAGAAAGCGCTGAGGTTTGGTTGCAAGAGACTCTAGGTTAACAAGGTTAACAAGGTCAGCAAGATTAGTTAGTGTAAGGGTGCTGAAGTTAAATACATGGTTAAGCTGCAACATATATAGATTGGGATTAGGAAATTAACATGGCGTTGTACGTACAAAAATATGGTGGTACTTCTGTTGGTTCAGTAGAGCGTATCCAGCAAGTGGCAGAGAAAGTTAAAGGTTTTCGGGATCAAGGCCACGACATAGTTGTGGTGGTGTCCGCAATGAGTGGCGAAACTAACCGCTTGATTGGCATGGCTAATCAAATGCAAGACAGGCCATTGCCCAGAGAAATGGATGTACTGGTATCTACTGGAGAGCAGGTTACTATCGCCTTGCTGTGTATGGCACTTGCTGCACAAGATTGCCCTGCGCGGTCATATACAGGCGGCCAGGTTAAAATTCAGACAGACTCATCGCATACCAAAGCACGAATTCAAAATATTGATGTGGAAAATATGCGCAGCGACCTAGATAAAGGCCGTGTGGTAGTGGTAGCCGGATTCCAAGGAGTGGATGAAGAAGGCAATATCACAACACTTGGCCGTGGAGGTTCAGATACCACTGGCGTAGCCCTGGCGGCTGCTCTTAAAGCCGATGAATGTCAAATCTACACTGATGTGGATGGTGTTTATACCACTGACCCACGAGTGGTAGATACTGCCCAGCGCCTTAGAGAAATTACCTTTGAAGAAATGTTGGAAATGGCCAGCCTAGGTTCAAAGGTATTACAAATACGTGCCGTAGAATTTGCCGGCAAATACAAAGTTCCGCTGCGTGTACTGCATAGTTTTAAAGAAGGCCCTGGAACGCTAATTACAACTGAGAGTGAAAATACCATGGAACAGCCCGTTATCTCTGGCATAGCCTTTAACCGCGATGAAGCCAAGCTTACTATTACTGGTGTACCTGATGTTCCAGGCGTTGCATCTAAAATTTTGGGTCCTATAAGCGATGCCAATGTAGAAGTAGATATGATATTACAAAACGTCAGTGCTGAAGGTCTTACAGACTTCACCTTCACGGTACATCGTAATGATTATGACCAAGCTTTGAGCACTTTACAGGGTATAGCAAAAAACCTTAATGCAACGGGTGTGACTGGTAGCGAAAAAATCGCAAAAGTCTCCATTGTAGGTGTTGGTATGCGTTCTCATGCTGGTGTTGCTAGCCGTATGTTCGCTAGTTTGGCCGATGAGAATATTAACATCCAGATGATATCAACATCAGAAATTAAAGTTTCTGTGGTGATTGATGAAAAATATTTGGAGCTTGCTGTACGCGCATTACATTCAACTTTTGACATGGATAAGCCACAGACAGTTGAAGAATAATTCGTTTGCAATTATCATTATTATTATGTGAGGATGGCATTGATGTTGATCAGTGGTTTCCCTACATTGCTACAAAGCTAGTTGTGCAGGAAGAATTAAGGTGTTCGGAAACCAATATGTTGGTTTATCGGCCTAATAAAATGGAGCTTTAATATGTTAATTTTGACTCGACGTGTTGGTGAAACTCTAATGGTTGGTGATGAAGTAACCGTCACTGTGTTAGGTGTAAAAGGTAACCAAGTTCGTATTGGCGTAAATGCTCCTCGTGATGTTGCAGTGCACCGTGAAGAAATTTACCAGCGGATTCAAGACGAAAAACCCTCAGGTGAAGAGTTCTCAAACGAAGAGTCCTCAGGTCAGGAGTAGTCCCCTACCACTCAATCTGGACATTAGGTGACTGCGCTCTTGCAACACACCAAATTTGAATATCTAAGGGGCCACTCCAAGCGTTAATCAAACTTCTACTTAATGCTTGGGCCGTGGCCCCCGTTGTCATAACGTCGTCTACAATGGCAATACTATTAATTTTTTGATCTATGCCCTCTGACTTTATCTGAAAAACCCCTGTCATTTGTGATAACCGCTGCTGGCGCGATTGTTCTTGTTGAGGTGCTTGATACACACTGCGAGAGCATAACCGTGTATTCATTTTCAAGTTCAATGACTGGCTTAGTCCAGTGGCAATGAATTGTGCTTGGTTAAACCCCCTTTGTCTCAATCGGCGTCTGTGTAACGGCACTGGAATAAGTAGCTGAGGCATTATAGATTCGCCTTGTGCTCCAGCTCTGGAATTAGCTTCGGAAATAGCCTTGCTAAGGCAGGCTGTTAATAGGCGGCCAGCAGCAAGATTATGCTGGTGTTTGAATCGATTAACTAATCCATTAATAGGCGCCAAGTAATCAAAAGCGCACACTGCTCGTCTATAAGGTGGCGGCTCTTTTAAGCAGTGGCTACAAATCAGATCACTCTTGTGATCAGTGGTTTCCATATGTTCAGCACATAAGCTACAGGCGCTGCTATTCCATGGCATATCAATCAGACATGGGGCACATACATTATTTTGTTGGTGGGGGTATGCACCGCAAATCATGCATGGTGGCTCCATAGCGCGCATAAATTGATTGATAAATGACCAGATGTAAACCTCCTTGGGTTAATTGGTTGACTAAAAACACCCAGCTTTTAATATGCTTGTTGAACCTTCAAGCTGGATATTCCATGACATCAACCGACGCAGTTACCTCTTCTATGAACACAGACACTAAGTTTAGACCATCTCTCGACAATGGCCAGCGCTATAACTGGAGCGTTGATGAAATTACCCAGCTATTCACCTTGCCGATGAATGATCTTCTGTTTAGAGCACAAACTGCCCACCGCGCCAACTTCGATCCCAATGAAGTACAGGTGAGTACATTGCTTTCTATAAAAACAGGCGCATGTCCTGAAGACTGTAAGTATTGCCCTCAAAGTGTACACAACGATACCGGCTTAGAAATAGAGCGCTTAATGAAAGTAAAAGAAGTCATTGTAGAAGCTGTGGCTGCAAAAGCAGCAGGGGCCACCCGTTTCTGCATGGGTGCAGCATGGAAAAATCCTCGTGCTAAAGATATGCCCTATGTATTAGAAATGGTTAAGGAAGTAAAGGCCATGGGCCTTGAAACCTGTATGACTTTGGGTATGTTGGCACCAGACCAAGCAGAGCAGTTGTCTGAGGCTGGCTTAGATTACTACAATCATAACCTCGATACGTCGCCAGAATTTTATGGTTCTATTATCACTACCCGAACCTATCAAGACCGCTTAAATACGTTAACTAACGTGCGTGGTGCAGGCATGAAAGTATGTTCTGGTGGCATCGTGGGAATGGGCGAAAACTTGAGAGATCGTGTGGGTTTGTTACAGCAACTAGCCAATATGCCACAGCATCCTGAAAGCGTTCCTATCAATATGTTGGTAAAAGTTGAGGGCACTCCTATGGATCAAGTTGAAGACCTTGAGCCTTTTGATTTTATCCGTACTATCGCGGTAGCCCGCATATTAATGCCACAATCCCATGTGCGTTTGTCTGCTGGCCGAGAAGAAATGAATGAACAGATGCAGGCTATGTGTTTCTTTGCTGGCGCTAATTCAATTTTCTATGGAGAGCGTCTACTTACTACAGATAACCCATCTGCAGAAAAAGACAGGGCGCTATTTGTGAAGTTAGGTATTCGCCCAGAAAAACGTCAAGACGTTTCTGACGAAGCCCATCGTGGTGCCATTGATCAGGCTATTGATAACGCAAAGACGGAGCACCTGTTTGTTGATGCTAGCCTCTAATGTCTAGTTTGAAAAACAGTTTAAATAATAGTTTAGAATACACCTTAGGCGCTGATCTTCATCAGCGTCGACTAGATCACCTCTACCGCAGTAGAAGTTCACACACCGGGCCACAAACTCCAGAACTCAAGGTGAACGGCCAAAAGCTGTTGGCTTTTTGTAGTAATGATTATTTAGGTTTAGCCAACCATCCCCAATTGATTAGTGCGGTACAAAATGCGTGTGTAGATTATGGATTAGGTAGCGGTGCCTCTCATTTGGTGGTGGGGCATACAGACCTTCATCATGAGTTAGAAGAGTCTTTAGCCAAGGTCACACAACGTCCTAGAGCTTTATTGTTCGGTAGCGGCTATATGGCTAATATGGGGGTAATGAATGGTCTATTGGATCGCCAAGACGCGGTATATCAAGATCGCCTCAATCATGCATCACTACTGGATGGAGGGTTGTTGAGTGCGGCTAAGTTCCAGCGTTATCGCCATAATGATCCCCTCGATTTACTGCGTCAATTAAACAACACTCAAGCCAGGCGACATTTGGTGGCCACTGATGCCGTATTTAGTATGGACGGTGATAGTGCACCGCTAAAACCCCTGAGCCAGCTATGTAATGAACAACAAGCATGGTTGATGATCGACGATGCCCATGGATTTGGTGTGCTAGGGCCTGACGGCGGCGGCAGTGCACTAGAGCAAGGTTTAAGCACGCAAGAATGTCCTATTTATATGGCAACTCTTGGTAAGGCGTTAGGTAGCTACGGCGCTTTTGTAGCAGGTAGTGATGCCTTGATAGAGAGTTTGATTCAATTTTCTCGCAATTATATTTATACCACCGCCTTACCTCCATCCATAGCCGCAGCAAGCCTTGCCGCGGTAAAGCTGTTAAAGGATGAGGCTTGGCGTCAACAACACCTCAATCACCTGATTAAACTATTTAAACATCAAGCTAAAGACTTAGGTTTGCCATTAATGCCAAGTAATACTGCAATTCAGCCGCTTATGGTGGGCTCATCTGCAGTGGCGCTTCAGTTGAGTGAGGCACTTAAAGAAATGGGTTTGTTGGTCACGGCTATTCGCCCCCCAACGGTACCAAAAGAGACTGCGCGATTACGAATCACTCTGTCTGCTGCTCATACAGAAAGCCACTTACAGCAGCTATTACAGGCCTTAGCTGTGTTGCAGCAAAAAGGTTTGTTAGCTTCGGTGGAGGGATAAATGGCGACTTCAGGTGAAGATCCAGTGGGCACGGAATTCAACGTGTTTAAACCTACGTTGGTATTACTTCATGGCTGGGGTTATGACAATACATGCTGGCCTGAAGCAATGCTGCAACAGCTAAGGGACAGCTATGATCTAATTCTGTTAGATTTACCCGGGCATGGACAAGACCCTTATGTGGAGGATAATCGTAACAGCTTAAAACAACTAGATGAGTGGATAACTTCCACCAAGCAATTACTACCCAGTCAGTATCACCTAATGGGTTGGTCTTTAGGCGCGCAAATAGCCATACGAATGGCCCACAATGATTGTTGCATACAACGCCTCATACTAATGGCCGTCAATCCTAAATTTATGAGTAGTGATGAGTGGTCTGCAGCCATGTCACCTCAATTATTGGTTAAATTTGAGCAAGGGTATGAGACACAAGCCAGTAAAACCTTACGACGATTTGCTAGCCTGCAGGCACAGGGTTCCACTAATTCAAAGTGTCTGATAGCCCAAATGATACAGCTGATGCCTGTTCAACCTGAAAAAATATTTGGACTTAAATTACTACAAGAGTTGGATGAGCGCGCACATCTTTGCCAGCTATCCCAGCCTTGTTTTATTGAATTGGCCCAAGCTGACGAACTCGTTCCGAGTGATTGGGTTAATCACTTACTACTACCTAATAATGTACAAATTCACACTGTAGCAGGTGGCCATGGTTACCTGCTCGAAGCAAACGGTATAAACAAAACGATGGCCAAATTTATTGATGTTGGAGTAGGTAATGATGCCTAGCTCGAATTTTTTACCCGATGTACAACAAGTGGCCCAAGCGTTTAGCCAAGCAGCAGAAACATATGATCAAGTTGCCGGTTTACAACGAATTGCCGCTGACCAGCTATTAAAAAAAGGGTCAATTCTACACCTAGGAAAAGTGTTAGATATAGGTAGTGGCACGGGGTATGTAAGTGCTCAGTTGGCCGAGGTTGAAGCAGTCACTGAAGTGACTGGCTTAGATATAGCCGAAGGTATGCTGACTTATGCCAAGTCTCGTCACCATAATAGTAAGCTAAACTGGCATTTAGGGGATGCACAACAATTACCCCTCACCTTGTCAGACAGAGCTAAGGGCTATGATTTAATCACCTCATCGTTAGCTATTCAGTGGTGTAAAAATCTAGATGCAGTGTTTTCTGGTGTGGCTCATTGTCTTACTGAAAAGGGGGTTTTTCATTGCGCCACCCTTGGTCCAAAAACCTTGCATCAACTTAAATGGGCATGGAGCCAAGTAGATGACTATCAACACGTTAACGAATTTGTGTCGTTAGAAACACTACGAAACACACTTGAAAACCACTTTGTAGAAGTAGATATAGTATGTGAGTCTATTGAACTCAAATACCTTTCAGTGCAAAAGCTTACAAAAGATTTAAAACAGCTGGGTGCTAGCAACCGTAATGCTCAGGCATTGCAAGGGCTGATGGGTGTGGGGCGGTTACGTAAAATGGTACAGGCCTATGAAAGCTTACGTGATGACGAGGGCCAGCTACCCGTCACTTACGAAGTTTATTACATAACGGCTAAAACTAAAGTGAGTACGCTAGATACCTTAGGTAGATAAGGTGCATGAAGGATATTAGACACATGAGAAAACGTTACTTTATAGCGGGTACAGACACCGACGCTGGAAAAACCATGGTCGCTTGTGCTTTGTTAGCAAAAGCACGTAGTCAGGGTTTAACCACAGCAGCGGTTAAACCCGTGGCAGCTGGGTGTGTGGATACTAAAGATGGTTTAAGAAATGATGACGCTGAGCAATTATTGACTCAGTGCACCTTACCTCTGTATTACGAGCAAGTTAATCCGGTGGCCTTCATTGAGCCTATAGCACCTCATATTGCTGCTCAGAAACAGGGCCAGCGCATGCAGGTGGATCGCCTAACCGGTTTCACTAGTGGTGTGTTAATGCAAGGCGCCAACTTTACCCTTGTGGAAGGTGCAGGTGGTTGGCGGGTGCCAGTGAATGAACGTGAAACATTGGCAGACCTTGCTATAGCCCTTTCTATCCCCGTAGTGCTTGTTGTAGGCATGCGCCTGGGTTGTATCAATCATGCGTTACTCACGGTAGAGGCAATAAATCGAGACGGGTTGGAACTTGCAGGTTGGGTGGCTAACTGTATTGATCCTCAGATGGCCGAGCTGGCTGCGAATGTGGCTACTTTACAGCATCGTATCCAGGCGCCTATGTTAGGTTTAATTCCTCATCTTAGCGACATGAACGAAGCCTCTGAGCGTGTGGAAGCTTGCCAACTTTATTTAGACCTTGATGTGCTACTTAGCTAACGCATTAATACACCACAAACTGGTTTCTGAAGGTTTTTCTGAAGGTTTTATTTGATGACTATAAAGTCTCGGATTTGACCTGAGGCTATGAAACAGAGTATTTTCAAACAAGCGTTTGAAAATACATACACCATGCTATAAAAACGGAGTCATTATGCCTAACTATCGAGCCCCACGTCGCGACATTCAATTTGTAATGCACGAAGTATTAGCTATGGCTGATCATTATAAAACCTTGCCAGGTGGTGAAGACATGGATGCGCAGATGATTGACGCCATTCTTGAAGAGGCAGCTAAGTTTTCTGAAAACGTACTTGCGCCAATTAATGCGTCTGGTGATGAAGAGGGGTGTAGCTGGAATGATGGTGAGGTAACTACGCCTTCTGGTTTTAAAGAAGCCTATGCCCAATACGTAGAAGGTGGTTGGCCTTCTATTTCCCATAGCCCTGACCTAGGTGGCCAAGGCTTGCCAGAATCTTTAGGCACAATGATCAACGAACTAAGTGGCACGTCTAATTGGTCTTGGAGTATGTACCCAGGATTAAGCCATGGCGCTATGAACACTATAGAAGCCCATGGTACCGAAGTGCAGAAACAGAAATATTTACTGCCATTAGTGGAAGGGCGTTGGACAGGCACTATGTGTTTGACTGAATCACATTGTGGTACAGATTTAGGCTTGTTGCGCACTAAGGCAGAGCCTAAAGCCGATGGTAGCTATGCTATTAGTGGCACTAAAATATTTATATCTGCCGGTGAGCACGACATGGTAGACAATATTGTTCATATTGTACTTGCCCGTCTACCGGATGCGCCTCAAGGAACTAAGGGTATTTCTTTGTTTATCGTGCCTAAGTTCAATGTTAATGAAGACGGTAGCCTTGGCGATCGTAACCATGTGCAGTGTGGCTCTTTAGAACATAAAATGGGTATTCATGGTAATGCTACCTGCGTGATGAACTTTGATGGCGCTTCAGGCTACCTTATTGGCCCAGCGAACAAAGGTTTGAGCTGCATGTTCACTTTTATGAATACCGCTCGTATTGGAACGGCGGCACAAGGGTTATGTGCTGCTGAAGGGGCATTCCAAGGTGCTTTAGAATATGCTAAAGAACGCTTACAAATGCGCTCACTTACTGGCCCAGTTGCTCCAGATAAGCCTGCAGATCCAATCATAGTGCATCCAGATGTACGTAGAATGCTGTTAACGGCCAAATCCTTTGCGGAGGGTGGCCGCATGTTGGCTTATTATTTGTCGCAGTTAAATGACACGGTTACACGTAATAGTGGCAGCGATGAAGCCAACGAAGCAGAAATGTTGTTGTCTTTATTGACTCCTGTTGCTAAGGCATTTATGACCGAAACAGGTTTCGAATCTGCCAACTTAGGCATGCAGTGTTTTGGTGGGCATGGTTATATCCGCGAATACGGCATGGAGCAAATTGTGCGTGATGCACGAATTTCTACTATCTACGAGGGCACTACAGGTATCCAAGCGCTATACCTTTTAGGGCGTAAAGTGCTGATGACTCAAGGTGCAAGTTTGAAAGATTTCACCAAGAAAATTCACCAGTTCTGTAAGGCTGAAGCTGAAAATGAAGCTATGGCTGAATTTATCAAGCCACTGATGGCAGCCAATAAAGAATGGGGTGATCTCACCATGAAAGTGG
>JAWUYU010000069.1:0-13237 GCA_034110645.1 Pseudomonadales bacterium | reverse complement strand
AACAATTGAACGTCGATGAGACTCAAAACGAGGCAAAATGTGATCTAAGTAATAAGCTACAGTCACAAGCTTATTAGCTTTGAAGCTCTCGTTTTCTTCCGTTGCAACTAAAGCAGCACTACGAATCATTTGCCATGCACCACACACATAACCACTTAACATTAATAAGTCGAAGCTTATGGCTCCAGCATACATTACATCATCTTGAGCTTGTTCTATTAATCGCTGATAGCTAGACTCAAGACCATCAATGGCTTCAGACATGTACGCTTGATGCTGCTGGCTCACAGCATGGCCATGCAAAGCTAGGTCATCACGCATTTCTTGTACTAGGTCTGCCATCGCTGCGCCTTGATCAAATAAAATTTTTCTGCCTACTAAATCTAATGCTTGTATACCTGTAGTACCTTCATAAATAGTAAGGATTCGAGCATCTCTTAGGTGTTGCGCTGCACCAGTTTCTTCTATAAAACCCATACCGCCATGTATTTGCACGCCTAATGAAGTGACCTCTTGAGATACTTCGGTACACCAACCTTTAGTAATGGGAATTAATAATCCAACACGTTTTAGCGCGAGTCCTCTAGTGGCGGCATCTGTGGCTTTATGGCTTAAATCAATCTGCGCTGCGGTCACGTAGGCAATAGCTCGGCCTGCTTCTGTGAGGCTACGCATTGTCATTAACATGCGGCGTACATCTGGGTGGTGAATAATGGCACCACGCTGCTTAGTGCCTGGGGCAGCACATTGCACACGGTCTCTGGCATACTCTAGCGCACCTTGATACGCACGATCTGACAAACCAACACCTTGTAAACCAACGACTAAACGCTCGTTATTCATCATCGTAAACATAGCTGCCAAACCTTGGTGAGGTTGGCCAATAAGGTAACCAATAGCACCACCGTTGTCACCGTAACTCATCACACATGTTGGGCTAGCGTGAATACCCATTTTATGTTCTACACTAATCGCATAGGCATCATTACGATCGCCTAAACTACCGTCTGCATTAACAAGGAACTTAGGTACTAACAACAAGGATATGCCTTTTACACCATCTGGAGCGCCTGGCAACTTAGCCAATACTAGATGGACAATATTATCTGTCATATCGTGATCACCCCAAGTGATGTAGATCTTCTGACCTTTAATCAGGTAGTGGTCTTCATTAGGAGTAGCTGTAGTTGTTATAACGGCTAAGTCTGTTCCTGCGTGAGGTTCAGTAAGGTTCATGGTCCCTGTCCATTCTCCACTGATCATTTTAGCTAAGTAAATGTCTTTTAATGATTCACTACCATGGGCAGCGATGGCTTCTATAGCTCCTGCAGTAAGCATAGGACAAAGGCCAAGGGACATATTAGCCGCATTCATCATTTCTGCTACGGGCATAGAAAAACTAAAGGGTAAACCTTGGCCACCATATTGCTCGTCAAAGTACAGGCTGCTCCACCCCCCTTGAGCGTATTCTTTATAAGCTTCTTTAAAGCCATTGGCTGATTTTACACCTTCTGGCATCAATGTGACGCCCTGCTGATCTCCGGTAGCGTTAATAGGAGACCATACTTGGCTAGCTAGCTTATTAGCTTCTGACAACACAGCTTGCAGCAAGTCTTCACTGGCGTCTTCATTGCCAATAGCTATCGCGAAGTTAGGTAAGTCAAGCAAGCGATTAACTACAAAATTCATGTCTTCTAAAGGTGCTTGGTAATCACTCATGGTATTGGCTCTTTTCTATTAATCTGTAATTGGACTGTTTTCGTGTCAATTTAAACTGATTTTAGCCTGACATTTGTAGCCAAGCGAAATAATGCCTATGATGCTGACCCATGGGTTTCACGAAGAACTCATGAGACAACTTTTTGAGGAGCAGCATGTGGCTAACCAACACGGGTATTTTTTAGAAGATTTAAGCATTGGTATGACATCAAGTTATGAGAAAACAGTCACAGCAAAGGACATTGACACCTTTGCTATAATTACTGGAGACACTAACCCAGTTCATTTAGATGCCGAATACGCAGCAACAACGCCGTTTAAAGCGCGCATTGCCCACGGCATGATGAGTGCTGGATTAATATCAACAGTTTTAGGAACACAATTACCTGGCCCTGGCTGTATCTACTTAGAACAGCAGATTAAGTTTAGAGCACCTGTATTTATAGACGACACTGTTGTGGCAATGGTTACAGTAGAAGATATTAATGAGCGCCGGGGACGCGTCACCCTAAAAACCCAGTGTTTTGTAAATGACAAACTGGTAGCTGACGGCACGGCATCAATGATGGTAGACAAAAAAGGTTAATTAAAATAGACCTTTGCATAAAGCAGACACCAAGATAAAATGGCTAAAATCAACCTACTTTTCGTTGAAAAACTTCGCAATAGCTAGCTATTACCTGTGTTTCCCGCCTCAATTAGACTCATTTTTCCTCATTTCCTTTTTGTCGCCCCTTTATGCAAAAGTCTCTAAAAGACTAGCTAAGTTTATAGCTTAGCAGTTAAGCGCCTTATTTCTTCTTCGCGCGCAATAAGTGTGCGTTGGAGTTCGTTGAGTTTGTTATTAATTTCAAAATTTTCACTGTCTTTCGATTTTAGCAAGGTGCGTAAATCAGCTTCTCGCCTAACGGTATCAGACTTATCAACGATGGTGCGTTTCTTTAATTCTTTTATATCAAACTCACGCTGTTGAAGCTCATCTTCTAAGCGTTTCAAAAGGTTTTTCGACGCTAAGGCCTGGCTAGTAGATTGAGTCATACTGCGTGACTGGTTAGTAATCTCGCCCCGATACTTGCGTAACTCTTCGTCTTGACTTCGAATCTGACTAAACTGAGTATCGTGAGTTACGGTACTTCTGGCCACAGCACCTTGTAGGTCTTGGACTTGAGAGTTTAAAGCTGTTTCCTTTTTACCCCAATCGTCTCGTAACTTATCTAATTGATGGCGGTAGTAGCTCAACTTACTTTCTACCTTGCTAATACTCTCTTGATGACGACCAACCTCTTCTTTCATACGAGTATCGAGTTGTTTCTTAGCCTCTTCACTACTGCTCTGCGCACGCTGCATTTCTGCTTTAGACTCAGAGACTTTATGGCTCATAGTGCTTGCATTGGTTTCGGCAGACTGTAAATTACTGCGCAGCATTGCTCGTTCAGCTTCTAATTTTTTAACACTATTTTTTCCTTCGCTCAACTGCACACGCAACCTTTGGTTGGAGTCTTCTAACGCTTCTAGCTGAGCTTTTGACAAATAGAGTTCATCTTCCAAAGCCATGGCTGTGGCAGCTGCAGGCTTATCATTTTTTGAAGCTAGCTCTAGCTCTAAGCGTACATCTTTAACAGCATTATCCCAAATCAGCTGCACTGACTGATACACTGTTTCTGGCACATCTGGACGATGGTTAGTGCTAATACTACGGCGAAATACAACTTTACTTTCTTGTTCCATCCACCAGTGTTCAAGCTGCGTGCCTAATTCTTCAGAGGCTTCAATGTGCATTTTATCCGCAATAGCTTGCACACTAATTTTGTTGCCAGAGAACAATAATTCATTAGCAAATTCGTGCACTTTAGCCGTATCTATACGATCATCCATAGGGTCTATATGTCTCTACAATTAAAAATAACCCATACCATAGGGTTTAGACGGTTTTTAAAATATTACCTTATTTTGGTTATGCAGGCACCATTTTACGCAGTACAAACTTCTGTATTTTACCAGTAGCTGTTTTCGGCAAGTCCCCAAATACAACATGTTTTGGCACTTTAAAGCGTGCCATATGTTCCTTACAGAAGATAATTAGTTCTTCTTCAGGTACTTGCACACCAGGTTTTAGGGTTACAAATGCACAGGGTGTTTCTCCCCACTTTTCATCAGGCCTAGCCACAACAGCTGCTTCTAACACCGATGGATGACTGTATAAAACACCCTCAATTTCAATTGAAGAAATATTTTCTCCTCCTGAAATGATAATATCTTTAGCTCTATCCTTAATTTCCATGTATCCATCTGCATGCCAGACAGCAAGGTCTCCTGTGCGGAACCATCCACCCTCAAACGCTTCAGCTGTAGCTGCTGGGTTCTTAAGATAACCTTTCATTACCATATTGCCACGTAGACATATTTCACCAATAGTTTCGCCATCTTTAGGTACAGGCAACATGGTTTCTGTATTCATGACGGTATGATCTTCTTGAGCGGGGCCTCTTACACCTTGACGAGATTTTAACGCCGCCTGTTGTGGCTTTGATAAATGACCCCACTGCTCAGGCTGCCACTCACAAATAACACACGCACCGTAAGTTTCTGTTAAGCCATATACGTGAGTAACATCAAAGCCCAAGTTCTCCATAGCTTCAATTACAGCTGCCGGAGGCGCAGCACCCGCTGTCATTACTTTAACTTGATGATGAATGCCTTGCTTATGTTTGTCATCAGCATTATTAATCATATTAAGCACAATAGGCGCCCCACCAAAATGAGTCACTTTTTCTTGCCTAATAAGCTGAAGCATAAGTTCTGGTTTTAAATGACGAATAAATACGTTGGTGCCTGCCAACAATGCTGTGGTCCATGGAAAACACCAACCATTACAATGAAACATAGGTACAACAGTCATAAAAATTGGGTACTTAGGCATATCCCAAGTGAGGGCCATATTCATGGCCGTTAAGTAAGCACCTCGGTGATGATACACCACACCTTTAGGATTACCTGTAGTACCCGATGTATAGTTTAGGCTGATGGCTTGCCACTCATCCGCTGGCATTTTCCATGAGCTATCTTTATCGCCTTCTGCCATAAGTTGTTCATAGCTCAGCTCCCCAATAAGGCGCCCACCCTCAAAAGTAGGGTCATCTATATCCACTACTAAGGGTTTGGCATCGCACAAGATCAGTGCTTGCGCAACGGTCTCAGAAAACTCACGATCTACAAATACCACTTTAGTTTCTGCATGATCAAATATAAAACCAATAGATGCTGCATCTAAACGTGTATTAATGGCATTAAGCACAGCACCCGCCATAGGCACACTATAATGAGACTCGAACAGTTCTGGCCCATTATGGGACACTATTGATACTGTGTCGCCTAAACCGATGCCTCTATTTTTAAGGGCATCAGCTATAGCACAAGAGCGCTGGTAAGTTTGTAACCAAGTGTGGCGTATGTCGCCATAAACTTGAGCGTCTATAGATGGATACACCTCAGCGGCCCGTTTAAGTAGCGATAAAGGTGAAAGGCTTTGAAAGTTGGCCTGGTTTTTATCAAGTTCAGTGTTATACATAAAACGGCACCTGGATGGGTTTTTAGACGGACTAGAGCATATCTAAAGAAATCCAATAGCACCAGCACCAATACGCATTAGTACTTATGTTAGTCGGACATTAGCTCAAGCGGTCAACAGCTTGCTGTAACCGCTGGTCTAAGGGAGCACGCACATCAATTTTCTTTTCTGTACTCGGGTCAATCAACCGCAACTGAGCAGCATGTAAAAACAGTCGATTCAATCCTAACTGACGTTGCGCCTGGTTAACTGCATCTACGCCGTATTTAGGATCGCCTACAATAGGATGGCCCATATGTTGACAATGTACTCGAATTTGGTGGGTTCTACCCGTAATAGGCTTGGCTTCTACTAAGGTAAACTGACCTAAATTTTGTAACACTCTAAACTGAGTAATACTGCGCTTACCTTCTTGTACAACTCGAACCATACGTTCACCAGATTGCACAACATTCTTTAATAATGGCGCATCTACTTTTTGACAAGCCTTAGGCCAACCACCAATTACCAACGCTTGGTACACTTTATCAATACCGCCGTCCCTCATTTGAGCATGGATAGCTCGCAAGGTAGAACGCTTTTTGGCAACCATAATACAGCCAGAAGTGTCTCTATCTAAGCGATGTACCAGTTCCAATGCGCGTTCATTAGGATACAGCTGTCGTAAGCTTTCAATTAAGCCTAGGTTAATACCACTACCGCCATGTACAGCTAAGCCATGAGGTTTATTAATAATCAATAACCCTGGGCTTTCATATAAAACTGCATCGCGTAACTGTTTTTCTAAACCTTTACCTACTGCAGCAGGCGTATTAGGCTCCGGTAACTTAACTGGTGGCACTCTTACAATGTCGCCATCTTTTAGCTTGTAGTCAGGTTTGATACGGCCTTTGTTTACCCGTACTTCTCCCTTTCTGACGATACGGTAGATCAAGCTCTTGGGTGCACCTTTAAGCTGCGTCATAAGGAAATTATCAATACGCTGCCCTGCCCTATCATCATCGATAGAGACATATTTAACAGCAGTGGCGGTTAACGCAGGAGGAGGAGTCGGCTTTTGTTGCATAAATGAAAACTAATGGCTTTATTAATTGCGGGCTAAGGACGCGAATGGTAACATAGCGTTCACTGAAACTGACATTAATTCAGATATTGGGCACAAATTTATATGACCCATTTCAGTTAACAAATTTTTAGGTGGGGCCTGACAAACCCAGCCTGTTGATTTTGCCGTTTATGCTTAAAGTATACCTTAAAGTATACATAGTACCGCAAAATCCAAATGTAATAGGCTGTAACTCGGGGTATTCCCAGTTATTTAACGTAAAACCACCCGTTTTACCCAGTTACGGCAAATTAATTTATGCTTGGTGTTTAGGTGTAGATGTACCCTACCCATGGATCGGTCTGAACAAAGATTACAGTGCTTAAGTAAGCACACGAAGACAATAGTTAAATCAATAGAATAAACAGAGCTTTTTTTGAAGTTAAACTGAGTGGCTGGTGAGTTAATTTACACGTTAACCTATATGATTGATATTGTTAGAAAAAACAGACCTATAACATAATATGTATTGCATAGTGCAAATTGTACATTGCAGCCCATGTTTATCCGAGAAGGTAGCGGTTTCCTGCACCGTAAGGGCTTTTTTAGCTCCCGTACACCCGTAAAAATATTAATTGCCGTAGGGTAAATGGGTTTCAAAAAAATTGAAAACCATGAAAAGAATGCTCATAAATGCAACTCACTCCGAAGAGTTGCGCGTTGCACTGGTCGATGGCCAGCGTATGTACGACCTAGATATCGAATCTGGAGCTCGTGAACAAAAAAAGGCCAATATTTACCGTGGACGTATCACTCGTGTTGAGCCTAGCTTAGAAGCTGCGTTTGTTGATTATGGTTCAGAACGCCATGGTTTCCTGCCCCTTAAAGAAATTTCTCGCGAATACTTTAAAGATCCGTCACAGAGTGGCCGGTCTAGCATCCGTGAGCTTGTTAAAGAAGGTCAGGAAATTGTTGTTCAAGTGGACAAAGAAGAACGTGGCAACAAAGGCGCAGCCTTAACCACCTTTATTAGCCTTGCTGGCCGTTATTTGGTATTAATGCCTAACAACCCTCGCGCTGGTGGTATATCCCGTCGCATTGAAGGCGAAGAACGCTCTCAACTACGTGAAGTAATGAACCAACTTACTGTACCTGCCGAGTCTGGCGTTATAGTTCGTACTGCAGGTATTGGCCGTAGTGCTGAAGAAATCCAGTGGGACCTAGATTACTTACAACATCTGTGGGAATCCATCACCGCAGCCTCTGACAAACATCCTGCCCCCTTCTTAATTTACCAAGAAAGTAACGTTATCATTCGCGCTATGCGTGACTACTTACGCCCAGATATTGGTGAAGTATTGATCGACGAGCCTAAGGTATACCAAGACGTATTAAGCTTCGTAAAGCAAGTGATGCCTAGTTATGAGAGCAAGATTAAGTTCTATGACCAAGATATCCCGTTGTTTAACCGTTTCCAAATTGAATCGCAAATTGAAACCGCTTTCCAACGTGAAGTAACCCTTCCTTCTGGTGGGGCTATAGTTATTGATCCAACAGAAGCTTTAGTTTCTATCGACATTAACTCTGCTCGCGCCACTAAAGGCAGCGACATCGAAGAAACCGCATTAAATACCAATTTAGAAGCCGCTGAAGAAATTGCTCGCCAGTTGCGTTTGCGTGACATGGGTGGTTTAGTAGTAATCGACTTTATCGACATGGGCCCAATGCGCAACCAACGCGCCGTAGAAAATAAACTACGTGACAGCCTAAAGCTAGATCGCGCCCGTGTACAAGTTGGCCGTATTTCTCGTTTTGGTTTGATGGAAATGTCTCGCCAACGCTTGCGTCCTTCATTAGGTGAAACTTCGGGCATAGTTTGTCCACGTTGTAGTGGCCAAGGCAGCATCCGTGATGTTGCATCACTAGCCTTGTCCATCATTCGTTTAATCAATGAAGAAGCAAGTAAAGACCGTTCTGCAGAAATTCGTGTAGTACTGCCAGTTAACATGGCAACTTATCTTCTAAACGAAAAGCGTGCTGAAATCTTAGAAGTGGAAAAAACTGCAGGCGTTCGCGTAGTAATTATTCCTAACCCTCAAATGGACACTCCCCATTTTGAAGTAAGCCGTTTACGAGATGACAATGAAGCAGCTCAAGCCGGTGAAACTAGCTACGAAATAGATTTGGTTCAACATCACTTTGATGCCAAAGAATTTGATGCTAAAACTCCTCTAGCTACAGAAAAGCCAGCGGTTGAAAGTATTCAACCCGCAAAGCCAGCGCCAAAAGTGGAAGATAAAGCACCTATTACCACCAGCATTGCTCCTGTGGCAACTGTTAAGTCTGTTGGTTTGGGTGTGCGTATCGTTCGTGCCTTAGGCCGCCTAATTAATGGTGATCCTAAAGCTAAAATTAAAGCCAAAGCAGATGTAAAAGCGCCTGTTAAAAGTGCTCCTTCTCGAAATGAACCACGCAGTGATCCTCGCAACGGCTCTCGCCATAATCAAAACCGCAACCAAAACCAAAACGATGATCGTCGTCAAGGTCGTAACGGTAATCGCCGCAATGATTCACGTAACGAAGGTAACTCTGAATCTCGTAACACATCACGTAACGAAACAAATACTGACACTCGCAATGCGTCACGCAACGAAGCAAGTACAGAAGCTCGTAACGAAGGGCGTAACAATCGTCGCCAGGAGACTCGCAACAAGAGTCGTGAAGCTAAGGTGGTTGAGGCTGTAGAGCCCATTACACAGGCACCTGCAGTGCCAGAGGAAGCCTACGAGTCCAATGCAAACCGTACACGTGATCAAAAGCGTCGTCGCGACCGCAATGGCAAGCGCAGCAACCCTAAGGCACCAGTTGAAGAGACCTTAGAAGCGAATAATGAAGTAATTGCTGAAGCGTCTTTAAATGCTGATAGCACTGCAGATATCTCAGTCCAAACTGAAACAGTTGTTACTGCATCAGTTGAGTCAGATGCAGATGTTGAAGTGGCACCTAAGAAAGAAACCAGTGATAAGAAACCTCGTCAACGTAAGCCACGTGAGCGCAAACCAGAAACAACCGAAGTTGTAGCTGAGCCTATAGCTGAAGTAGTTATTGAAGCCGTTGTTGAAGTAGCAGCTGAACCTGTTATTGAAGTAGTTGCTGAACCTGTTGTTGAAGTAGCAGCTGAACCTGCTATTGAAGTAGCAGCTGAACCTGTTATTGAAGTAGTTGCTGAACCTGTTATTGAAGTAGTTGCTGAGGTTTTAGTAGAAAAAGCTGCTGAAGTAGTAGAGAAAACTATTGAAACTGAAATAGTTGTCGCCTTAGAAGAAGTAACGCCTGCACCTGCTGATGAAGCAGTAGCTCCTCGCTCTTCTGGCCAGCGTGCTCACAACGACCCACGTGAGAAGCGTCGTCGTGATAAAGCTGAAGCAGCACAAGCTTCAGCTAACGAAGGTTAAGTTAAACTTATAAGTAAAACTCGCCTCGGCTGTCAAACAGCCGAGGTTCTATTTCTAGCGTAACACCAAATTTTGCGGCCACATCGACTTTAATACGTTTAGCCAAATCTAAAACTTCCCTGCCCTTGGCAGAACCCGAACAAACCAAGACTAATGCTTGATGCTCATGAACACCCACTTCACCTTCTCTAAAGCCTTTCCAACCTAGCTGCTCAATCAGCCACCCAGCCGCCAGTTTATAACTATTGGCACCTACCTCATAAGCCACTATACCTGGCCACTGCTGTGCTAATTTCTGTTTTTGTTCAATGCTTATTATGGGATTCTTAAAAAAGCTTCCTACATTAGGAATCTGTTTAGGGTCTGGTAATTTAGAACGGCGTATATGCATTACTGCATCTCGCACTTTTTGTGGCGAAGCATGGTTGGCTGATTCACCTGTAAGAGACTCAATCGTATCTGCAATGATGCCATAGCTAATCTGAGGCTTACTTTCTTGCTTTAAGTGGAGCTTTACTTGAGTGACAATCCAGCTTTGATGACGTTTAAATATGCTATCTCTATAACCAAACTCGCAGTCAGCATGAAACAGCTCGAACTCTTGTGCACTATCAAAATCAAATACCTGAACACTCTCAAGGCAATCTTTGATCTCTACACCATACGCGCCTATATTTTGAATCGGTGCAGCGCCTACCTGCCCTGGAATTAATGACAGATTTTCTAAACCACTGGCACCACGTATAATAGATTGTTCAACTAAGAGATCCCACTCATAACCCGCCTGCACAGTTACAAGAAATACTTCAGAAATACTTCCTGCGGGTTGTTCTGCCGGCCAACACACCTGTTCCATGGCCATAAACATAACTAAGCCATCAAAATCCTGAGTTAATACCAGATTACTACCACCACCTATAATAAGCCATGGACAGCGTTTATCCTGACAGAACTCACGGGCTGCGTATAAATCATCAAGCTGGTTTATACGTATAAAATAAGCCGCTTTCACATCTAAACCTAACGTATTGTAGGGTTGTAGGCTAACACTATGTTGCAGTTCCATTAATGTTCCAGAGGCTGTGCAGCAAGAAAATCACGCATCCGTGCCAAGTCTTCCAGGGTGTCTATACCTGAAGGCATACCTTCCGGTGCTAAATCTACATGTATACGTTCGCCATAATGTAAAGCCCTAAGTTGCTCTAGGCTTTCCAAGGTTTCATAGCTTGCCTGAGGCCAAGTAACGTAACGATGCAGGAAACCTACTCGATAAGCATAAAGCCCTATATGGCGTAAGTACGCGTCCTTGTGTACAACATTGGTGTCAGTTTTATTCCAATCCCGGTTCCACGGTAAAGGCGCACGAGAAAAATACATGGCCATATTAGCTGCGTCACGCACTAGCTTCACAGCATTAACATCAAACACTTGCTCAATATCATCGATAGGCTCCGCTAAGGTAGCGATAGCCGCATGAGAATACTGCTGTAAGTTATTAGCCACTTGATTGATTAAATGGGGTGGAATTAAGGGCTCATCCCCTTGTACATTCACTACGATGTGATCATCCGGCAACGCTAGATACTGCACAACTTCTTGTAATCTATCAGTACCCGTGGCGTGATCTTCACGAGTCATTATGACTTTGTCACAAAAACTTTTTGCGTGATTCACAATATCCATGTGATCTGTCGCTATATAGACCTGCGATGCATCACTCTTACATGCTTGCTGATAGACCCGTTGCAGCATAGTTAAGCCACCAAGATCCAGCAAAGGCTTGCCTGGTAAGCGGCTAGAGTGAAACCGTGCTGGGATCACCACCGAAAAAGCCATTATGCTTGCTTCTCTTCATCTGTAAGTGGCCTTGCTTGCGCTTCTAATAATACGGGGATACCCGCATCAATAGGATAAGCTAAGCCACTGGCAGGGCAAAAAAGCTCATTGGTTTTAGGATGGTAAAACAGTTGGCCGTGGCTCACTGGGCAAGCAAGAACTTCTAATAACTTCTTATCCATGGGAATCCTTATTCATTAGGTGTATCAGGCTGTAAACCTAATTGTAACAACAGAGCATCAATGTGCGCAGGTGCAATGGTTAATAATTGAGTTGCGTACAACCACGGTTGCGGTGGTTCGTTATTTTTAGCTTGAGCTAACACTTTACATTTGACCGCATCTTTTGCGGTCATAATGAGTTTACGTTTCGGCAAATCATGTTCTTTGAATTGATAATGATCAGCATATTTTTGACCATCAACCTCATAACCCCGATGACGTAAATCGTCAAAAAAACGTTGGGGATTACCTATAGCAGCGATGGCTGTAATAGGTTTATGAACATCAGGCCAAGGTACTACTAAGTCATCAGAAACTCGCTTTATCTGGTCTAGTTGAGACTGTAAGTGGTGCAGGCTATGTCCTTGCATATGTTGCTGTAACTGTTTTCCTATAGCGCTATTAGGCACACCAGTAGTAAATACTTGGTCTACTTGCAAGAGCCTTGCCGCTGGCTCCCTGAGTGGACCAGCTGGGATACATAAACCATTACCAAGCCCACGACTGCCATCAATCAAACACCACTCCACGTCACCTTTAATAGCGCTGTGCTGTAAGCCATCGTCACTAATAACCAAGTCATATTGATGTTGTTTTGCTAGCCAAGCAATACTGCGCTTTCGGTTCCACCCCACTATCACTGGCACACCAGTTAATTGGCTCAATAGTAACGGTTCATCACCAACGGTGTGGGCATTATCCTCCGTACTGACACAATGAGGCCCTGCGCCAATCGTGCCACCGTACCCTCTGCTAATGATTGCACAGCGTAATCCTTTGTTTTTTAAGGCGGCAACAAGAGCTACAACTAACGGCGTTTTACCTGTACCACCAATGGTGATGTTTCCTATTACCACTAAGGGTAGCGGGTTTTTACCAGCTTTTGGTTGCCTGGATAGGTGCCAATTTCTAAGCCATAAATACAGGCTAGCTAAGGGCCGTAATAGATATAACCACCAAGCCCCTTGGTACCATGCGTTGAGTATTTTCTGAGTCACTGTTGTTCCTATTGAACCTGTATGTGCTATGCATGTCTCTATAACATTATTATAACCCACACCAGAGTGCTATCAAGCACTTATGCCACACGCTTATACAAGGCATTTATTTAAGGCTCATGCCTGCAACTATGTATAGCATCGTTAGGGCAAGTATGGGGTCACTTGATATGTACCATCAGTCTCAAACACCACACGTATCTGGCCATTACGGCCCGTATTATACCAATGACTACCGTGACGCCAATACGCATTGGTAATTTGGTCATGAGGGTGGCCATATGAATTTCTTTTCCCTGCAGAAACTAACACATACGCCGGCCTTACATGGGTTAAAAACTTTTCTGTAGATGATGTTTTACTGCCATGATGAGGTGCTATAAGCACATCGCTAG
>JAWUYU010000068.1:0-15541 GCA_034110645.1 Pseudomonadales bacterium | reverse complement strand
TTATGATCAACAAACAAGTCCATATTCACCGCGTTAATGCCACTGCGCTCAGACCCGGCAATGGGGTGTCCAGGTACAAAACCAGGCGGCGGCGTAACAAAAATGTCATAGGCTGCAGCAACAATACTGCCTTTTACACTACCTACATCAGTTAAAATAGTGTGTGCACTTAGGTAAGGCGCTACTTGAGCTAATACCTTTTCCATGGCCTTAACGGGAACAGCCAGTACAACAACATTCATTTGACCGATAGTAGCGGCCAAATCGTTCACCTGATAATCAATGACGCCCTGGTCTTGTGCCTGCTGCATACTGGCTTGATCTAAGTCGTAGCCCCATACCTGATGTTTTTTCGTGCGTCGCAAGGCCGCTGCCAAAGAACCACCTATTAAACCTAAGCCCAGCACTAGTACGTTGTTATGGCAAAAAGATACCGGCGGTTTAGACAGCACAGAAGCCATTAAAGCACCGCCTGTGGGTAAGAGCCTAACAAACGCACCTCTATGGAGTCTTGATCTAGATCTTTTAGTACTTGCTGCACTTTGTCATCACTATGATGACCTTCAAAATCAATATAGAACACATAACCCCATGCACCCTGACCTGAAGGCCTGGATTCAATACTTGTCATACTCACATTATGACGATGAAATGGTTCCAATATATGATATAGAGCACCTGGTTTATTACGAGCTAATACTAATAGAGATGTTTTATCTTGCCCTGAAGCTGGCACAGTGGAGTGGCCAATAATCAAGAACCGCGTAGTGTTATCTGGTTGATCTTCAATGTTTGCGTGCTTAACCTCAAGCTCATACAATTGCGCCGCCATAGTACCAGCAATAGCTGCTACCTTACCCGCGTCAGCACCAGACTGTTGAGCCACCCGGCGAGCAGCCTCTGCGTTACTACTTACTGCAAAACGCTCTGCCTGTGGCATGTGGTTATCCAACCACGAACTACACTGGGCTAAAGACTGCGAATGAGAGTATATACGTTCCACTTTCGATAAATCTGTACCGTCTTTCACCAATAAATTTTGGTGAATACGCATTTCCACTTCTCCAGAGATAACCAAGGAGGAATGGCGAAAACTATCCAACGTATTGTTGATCATACCCTCAGAGGAGTTCTCAATAGGCACTACGCCATAATGAGCTCTCTTGGCCTCTACTTCACGAAAAACCTCATCAATAGAGCCTAAGGGAGCACTGATCACTGAGTGTCCAAAATGCTTTAATGCTGCAGCTTGAGTAAAGGTGCCTTGAGGGCCAAGAAAGGCAATACGCATGGGCTGCTCGTGGGCCAAACAGGCCGACATCAACTCACGGAACAAGCGCGCCATTTCTTCATCATCTAGCGGGCCCTGATTACGCTCCATAACCCTGCGCAGAACTTGTGCTTCTCGCTCTGGACGATAAAAAACGGCGTCTTCGTTGCCTTGATGCAATTGCTTAACTTCTGCAACTTGTTGCGCACAAGATGCTCGTTGATTAATAAGGCTTTGTATTTGTTGATCTATTTGATCAATATCTTGGCGCAATTGGCCAAGTTGTTGTTCTTGAGTTAATGCCGGCTTGGTCATAATTATTTTAAGCCCAGTGTCGTGTTTCAAAATCTTTCATAAAGGCGACTAATGCAAGCACCGCCGCTTCAGAGACTGCGTTATATATACTTGCCCTCATGCCACCAACACTGCGGTGACCTTTGAGGTTAAGCAAGCCATTGTCTTGTGCCTGTTGAATAAATTCACTATCCAATGCTTCATCTGCCAATACGAAAGTGACGTTCATTTTGGAGCGATTAGCCACAACAATATTATTTGAATACAACTGGCTTTCATCTATTGCTTGGTACAAAATTTTGGCTTTGGCAACATTTTTTTCAGCCATAACCTTTAGACCACCTTGTTCCAGCAACCAATCAAACACCAATCCAGCTAAATACCAGGCATAGGTTGGTGGAGTATTTAGCATCGAATCATTAGCCGCCTGTAAAGCGTAGTTAAACAGATTAGGTGTTGTACTAGAGGCGCTGCCTAACAAGTCTTCTCGAATGATTACTAAGGTGAGCCCGGCTGGGCCAATATTTTTTTGAGCACCTGCATAAATAACACCAAACGCAGCCACATCAATAGGTTCTGAAAGAATGGTAGACGACATATCAGCTATAAGCGGCACTGCACCCGTATCAGGCACATAATCAAACGCTAAACCACCAATGGTTTCGTTAGGACAATAGTGCACATATGCAGCGTCTTTGTTGAGATTAAGTTCAGCTTGGCTTGGCACGCTGCAGTAGCTATTAGATGCACTTGATGCAACTTCAGATGCACTACCATAGGGTGCCATAGCGGCTATTGCTTTAGCCGACCAAATGCCAGTATCAATATAATCTGCATGGGTTTTAGTGCCCAGCAAATTCATAGGTAATAGGGCAAACTGGGCCGTAGCACCACCTTGCATAAACAACACTTTATAATTGTCCGGTATACCCATCAACTGACGTAACTTAGATTCTGCTTCTTGCGCCATAGCCATATAGGCAGGGTGCCGGTGACTAATTTCCATCACCGACAAACCACGGCCTTGCCAATCTAACATTTCCGCTTGCGCCCGCTGTAACACAACAGTAGGCAGTGCGGCAGGACCTGCGCAAAAATTAAACTGACGTGTACTCATGGACGCCTACTCCTGTTCTGGGGCATCCGCCGCTGAAGAAGCCTCATCAGTGTCCGACTGATGGCTAGTTTCTGAAGATTCAGGAGTACTTTGTTCTACAGAGCCATCAGAACCTTCGTTAATAATCTCTTCAACAATCTCTTCAGATCTTTCTTCTATAGTCTCAGCAACTCGTGCAACCTGCACCAGCTTTTCGCCCTCTTGTACCTTAATTAAGGTCACACCTTGAGTATTACGACCCAACACAGACACTTCGCTAGTACGCGTACGCACTAAAGTACCTTGATCACTGATGAGAATGACTTCGTCGCCATCAAACACTTGAACTGCACCGATAAGGGCACCGTTACGTTCAGACATTTGGATAGCAATAACACCCTTACCACCACGACCACGAACAGGGTAGTCTTCATTACGACTTTGCTTACCATAACCATTTTCACTAGCAGTCAGTATACGACCTTCCGCTTGTGGCATGATTAGGCTAATAACGATGGCATCTTCAGCAAGACGTATGCCACGCACACCACGAGCAGTACGGCCCATTGGGCGCACATCGCCTTCATCAAAGCGAACCGCTAAACCATTACTGGCAAACAACATAATTTGCTGCTCGCCATCAGTCACTGTAGCTCCGATCAGCGTGTCCCCTTCATCCAAACCAAGGGCTATTAAGCCACTAGTACGAGGACGCGCAAAGGCGATTAATGGTGTTTTCTTTACAGTGCCACTAGCAGTAGCCATAAAGATGAAGTGACCTTCTTGGTAGCCACCCTCTGGCAACGGTAAAATAGTGGTTAAGCGCTCACCCTCTGCCAATGGAAGTATATTAATAATTGGGCGACCACGGGCTGTACGACTGGCTTGTGGAATTTCAAAAACTCGTAGCCAATAGACTTTGCCTAAGTTACTAAAGCACAAAATAGTGTCGTGAGATGAAGTCACTAGTAAGTGTTCTACAAAGTCGTCCTCTTTCACTCCTGTGGCTGCTTTACCACGGCCACCTCTACGTTGAGCTTGGTAATCACTTACCGGCTGAGTCTTAGCATAACCACCATGAGAGATGGTTACCACTAGGTCTTCTTCTGGAATTAGGTCTGCTACTGTAAGGTCTTGACGTGAAGCAATAATTTCTGAGCGACGCTCATCACCATAAGATTCTAATATTACTGCCAATTCTTCACGAATAACTTCCATCAAACGCTCGGCAGAACCTAGTATTTCTAACAATGCTGCAATACCTTCTAACAGCAACTGGTATTCAGTAACAAGCTTGTCTTGCTCTAACCCAGTTAAACGATGCAAACGTAATTCTAAAATCGCTTGAGCTTGCCCTTCTGAGAGTTGATACTCATCTCCATGCAAACCGAATTCAGCACCCAAAGCGTCTGGTTTACAAGCATCTGGGCCTGCGCGCTCAAGCATTGCTACTACTGGACCAGCAGGCCAGCGTTGGGCAAGTAATTTCTCACGTGCTTCTGCCGCGTTAGTAGAGGTTTTAATCAATGCAATCACAGGATCTATGTTAGCCAAGGCTATCATTAATCCTTCGAGCACATGGCCACGTTCACGGGCCTTGCGTAGTTCAAATAAAGTACGGCGCGTCACTACCTCACGGCGGTGACGCACAAACGCTTCGAGCATTTGCTTAAGGTTTAACGTACGAGGCTGTCCGTCAACCAAGGCCACTACGTTAATGCCAAACACGTTTTCCATTTGTGTTTGAGCATACAAGTTATTAACAATGACATCAGGCACTTCACCACGACGCAGCTCAATAACCATACGCATGCCGTCTTTGTCAGACTCGTCACGCAGCTCGGTAATCCCTTCAATTTTCTTATCTTTAACAAGCTCGGCAATTTTTTCAATTAAACGCGCTTTGTTTACCTGATAAGGCAACTCAGTAACGATAATAGACGGCTTGTTATTCTTTGGATTTTCTTCTACGTGGTAACGGGCACGTACATAAATACGACCACGACCCGTGCGGTAAGCTTGCACAATACCTGCACGACCGTTAATAATGCCAGCCGTTGGAAAATCTGGGCCGGGGATGTGCTGCATGAGCTCATCCACTTCAATATCAGGGTTCTCTATAAGGGCTAAACAACCACTTATTATCTCATTAATATTATGAGGGGGAATATTAGTAGCCATACCTACAGCGATGCCTGAGGAACCGTTCACCAATAAATTTGGAAACCGTGTAGGCAATACGTCAGGAATCATTTCTGTGCCATCATAGTTAGGCACAAAATCAACCGTATCTTTTTCTAAGTCGGCCAATAAATCATGGGCGATTTTCTGCATACGGATTTCCGTATAACGCATCGCTGCTGCAGAGTCACCATCTACTGAACCAAAGTTACCTTGACCATCGACCAAGGTATACCGTAAGGAGAAAGGCTGAGCCATACGTACGATAGTGTCATACACCGCAGTATCACCGTGGGGGTGATACTTACCAATAACATCACCCACCACACGGGCAGATTTTTTATAGGCTTTATTCCAATCGTTATTCAACTCATTCATAGCGAACAATACGCGCCTGTGCACAGGCTTTAAGCCATCACGCACATCGGGTAGCGCGCGCCCAACAATTACGCTCATGGCGTAATCTAAGTAGGATTGCTTGAGTTCATCTTCAATATTGATAGGCGATATTTGTTTAGCTATTTCAGCCATAATTATGCCAATTTCCTTGTGCGACTAACGCTTTGAGCTTACCTTTCGGCGCTCTTATAAACAACGCCTAAAAAAAGCGTCAATAAAAGCGCAACTTTAGCACAATTAAACGCTAATTTGCCACCTACAAAGCCATCATTAACAGGCCCTGCATATGTCCATTTTAAGATGCAGTGTATAGATTGAAGTGGCATGCTATACTGAGCACCATTTTTTATTAGCTTGAAACACCACAGTGACCCAAAACGCGAACCAAAACGTAGACCCTGCAGAAATAGCCAAATTCGAAGCCCTTGCCGCCCGTTGGTGGGACTTAGACAGCGAATTCAAACCCTTACACGCCATCAACCCACTACGCATCGGTTGGATTGATGAGCGCGCCCACCTTCATGGGAAAAAAGTAGCTGACATAGGCTGTGGTGGCGGTATCGTCGCCGAAGCAATGGCGCAACGTGGCGCAACGGTAACTGGTATAGACATGGGAGAGGCACCACTTAAGGTGGCAAAACTACATAGCCTAGAAAGCGGTGTAGAAGTTGATTACCGTCAAATGACCGCAGAACAGCTGGCTGAAGAAGAACCCGGCTTATACGATGTAGTAACCTGCTTAGAAATGCTAGAGCACGTACCCGACCCTAGTGCCGTTATTGCAGCCTGTGCAAAGCTACTTAAACCCGGTGGCCAAGCCTTTTTTTCAACCATTAATCGCAATCCAAAATCATACTTATTTGCAATCGTTGGTGCAGAATACCTATTGAAAATGCTTCCAAAGGGCACTCATGAACACAAGAAGTTCATCAAACCTTCTGAATTACACGAATATATGCGCTTGGCCGATTTATCTGGGCAAGAAATGACTGGAATGACCTATAACCCACTCACCGAAGTATATGCTTTAAAAGCTCGGAATGTGGACGTTAATTACATGGTCTATGCCACCAAACCTCAAGCTGACCAAGCATAGGTCGATACCTAAACCTAGGCTGTATAGGTTTCACTTATTAAGGACGATACTTTTATGCTTGACTACTCGGCCCCAGAAAAACTACTACAAAATCGAGTCATATTAATCACCGGTGCGGGCAGTGGCATCGGTCGCGCAGCGGCTATTGATTGCTCCCGATTAGGTGCAACCGTAATACTACTGGGCCGCACCTTAGAAAAACTTGAAGCAGTATACGATGAAATTGAAAGCGCTGGGTATGGCCAGCCAGCCATCTACCCTTTAGATTTACGCTCGGCAGAAGATGAAGACTACACTGAACTTGCCAAGATACTCGAAGGCGAATTTGGCCTCTTGGATGGCTTGGTTCACAACGCATCGATACTAGGCGAACGCACACCTCTATCTAACTATGAGTCCCGCACTTGGCGCTTAGTCATGCACGTTAACGTAACTGCTGCATTCATGATGACACAAGCACTTTTACCCTTATTGGAGACCTCCAAGGACGCCTCAATAATTTTCACCAGCTCAGGCGTTGGCATTCAGGGAAAGGCTTATTGGGGCGCCTACTGTGCATCTAAGTTCGCAACTGAAGGCATGGCCCAAATGCTCGCAGAAGAAACTGAGAACACTAGTAACATTCGTGTCAATATTATTAACCCTGGAGCCACTCGCACTAACATGCGAGCCCAAGCTTATCCTGGGGAAGACCCAGCGCTAAACTTAACACCCGAAGACATTATGCCAACATACCAATACTTACTTGGCCCAGATAGCCTAGGCATCACTGGACAGCGCTTTAACGCCCAAGAAATGAGTAAGCCGAAAAAAAGAACAAGTTAATGTGTTCAATCATTGCCATTTTTGGCAGCATACACTTCCACTAATTCCAATTTTTTCTGCCTTGTTAATTTCTTCATGGCAGCTTCGCGCTTACTAGCAGCAGATCGATCTGGCTGCGACTCCTGAAATACCATAGCAAAAGCAGGGTCTGTACGAAAAAAACGCGCACCTAGCCTTCCTCCATCACAATGTTCTTTAAAGCGCCTTTTTGGATCGGTGGTGATCCCTGTGTACAATCGCCCACCTTTGGTCTGTACCATGTACACCCACCAAGATTTTAGCGCCACCGCTTTGGTTTCAATTCCCGCTTCAACTCCCACTCCAACTCTCACTCCGCTGCGTAAAACTTGATATAATACGCGCCATCTTAACCTAGGCCAACGAGTAGACCAAATGCAACCCATGGAAACTTTGAGCGATCTTCTGCAACAGCTACAAGGCCAGTACCGTGTATACGACATGGGCTGCCGCCTCAGTAAACTTTCCTCGGTAGATTTTAAGTCTTTTGAAGAAGGGAAAAAACCTTACCCATCACCATGGTTACGACACGCTTGGGTAGGCATTCTATCTTGGTCTCCAAAAACTCCTGAGCAGGAGAAGTCTACCCCCACCATTTGGTTTCTTAAACTGCCACTTGATGAGCGAGGACTGCTAATACAAGCGGCACGTGATGAGTTCCTAAATCAGTTGCTAGAAACTATTGGTACCAACATGCTAGACCAGCAAGCTTCTAGCGAGTGGGCAGAACAGCTAAAGCACAGTAACCTTGCGTTTACCCCAGACCAAGCTCGAATGGCAGCATTTCATGCCCAAGCAAGCTTCACCTTAAAGCAAACCGCTTCCAGCTTTTATCCGGCAGTGCGCCGATACATGAGTAGCGAAGACCCACAACAAGGTTGGCAAGAGTTAGGTTTACAAGGTTTTGCAGACTTTTCCATGCGGTTAAACGAACAACAAGACTGGCAACAACAAGTGAGCCAATTGCCAGGTCCGGTGCTAGATACCATTGCGGCCCAACTTGAAAATCAAAAATTAGACCACTTCTTAGCCAGCGCATTTATCTTACGAGGCCAAGCCAGTGCAGATGAGGGTGAAAAAATAGCGTGTTTACGCGCTGTTAGCCAAACACCAGACACCACTTCACGCCAGCAATGGTTAACACAACTATTAAACAAGGACAGTATAGTAGGGGTAGAACTTCTGGCCACCATTACCAGTAAGTGTAGTGAAGACTTATTGAACGCAGAGATCATGGGGCTGTTTTTACATCAATGCGCTGCAGACCAAGGAGTATTTAATGGATTAGTACAAGAGCTTATGTATCAACCTCAATTACGCATACAAGTTCTCGCAGCCTTTAGAGCCCAAGAGCGCAGCCCTGTACTTATACAGGCAATCGGCGCGCTTATGGGTCAAACTCAAAGCTAGGCTTAACTAGGTAGGCATACAGGCATACAGTTAGCCAGATAAGGGCTAAGCTATATATTAACCTGGCCCAGCACCTGCGCGTGAGGCTTCAGTTTCTGGTACGAATGAAGCATGCATCATTTGTTTCAAACGACCAACCAACTCTGCCTCTAGATGCAGACCTTGGTCTAAACAACGCTCGCGCCAACCTAACATATCAGCGCCATCGGTTATAAGTACGCCTTCAATGTCGGCCTGACCCATACATAAAAATAGCTCATCGACTGCTACAACTTGCTTCAATGGCTGATATAAACCCAATAATTTTCCATCCGCTGATATAAGCACACAACGTTGCGCACCACTGTGATGAGTAAAGTACAAGGCGTAGCATTGCTGTGCCTCGGGCCGACTCAAAGGTTGAGCTAACCAGTTCATTAAGCAAGGCACAGCAAAGGCCGCCGCCGCAATGCGGTTAATCCGTAGCTTTGGAACCACTTTAGCCAAGGCTAAACCTAAGGCTAACTCAACCTGCACAAGCGCAGACTGGCCTTGTGCATCAAATTGCATTTCTTGATCACTGGAGGACACAAGCAAAGGTGCTTTAATGTCTCTATTAAGTGCGTCTAAGCCCTTGCCTAACAAGCTACTGTTTGCAAAGCCTAGCTGAAAAGCTGCAGCAGCCTTAATTCCTGCCGACAATTGATCGCCGGGGGAAAAACCTAAACCTTCCACACTACGTTTCACCCAAAACTTAAGTTCATTAGCTGATATTTGTATCAACTCAGACATTCAATTGATCCTTGCTGCCTAACACTGGCGCCACCGGAAAGTACCAATCGTCTTTAAATTCATTACCTAAATCACTCACAACAGGTGCGCCTTGAAACATTGTGTTACGCACCCATAAAGCAGATTTTGGATCAAACTTACTCACTCCAAAAAAGGCTAGCTTGCATCGCAACAAATGCATTGGTAACACTTCTTTATGCAATAAATTAGCACGAATTTCTCCGTACTGAGTCTGCGCCATGGTGGCAATACGGTTCACAATAGCCAGATGCATGGGCTTTTGTAATAAAAACTCAGCCACACTCACATCATAAGATTGCTCCATCACCGCTAGCAAATCATCGTGACACGCTTGTACGGCCTTAGCTATACCCAAAAACATTTGTAGTTCGGCGCCATCATCAACACCCAACTTACCAAGCCTTGGTTCAATTTTTTCTTGCGAGTAATACCAAAATGTTTGCTTTTCATCAGCCTGATCAAAATCATAGTCGAATACCCAGTCGTAGCTTTCCTGAATACTGTCAGCCAAGTTCTGTGCCGACTGAGTTGGATCGTAAGTGAGGCTTTCATTAATAGCCAACTGGTCTTCTTTAGGGTTAACTATGGCTGGATAAAGCTCAAATAACAAACTTACTAATAGCTCTTGAGTTTCTAGGCTGTAATGTTGCAGGGCCCACTCGTGCAATTGACGCCAATTGCTAACTTCTAATCCATCACTGGCGAGCCAATCGCTTAAATCTTGAGCATCTAACAATAATTGCATGTTATTAGATGCCTGCCATTCATCGAACGTACTCACTTCACGTACGTGCTGCATAGCTTGCGTAAGCACTACCCGAAGCTTAGCCACTTTATCTTGCTCAACTGGCTCAGCCAAAACTTCTGCATAGGCCTGCTCTCGCTGACCAATCCACTGACTCATCAATAAAGGATGATTAATCAAATAAGGCGCCATGCCTAGGCCGGTAGAATTACCAATACCTATATAACGCTGTAAGTTAATATCCAAATCTACCGCTTTAGGGTAATCTGGCTGGTGTACCATGTGGTGTAATTGGTCCAAACTAAATTGGCGCAATAAATAACACACCAACATTTCAGCAGAAAAAGGTCGTGCTAAATCAGGATGATGGCGGGCAATCTTATCCCAGTCACATGCACCAAACTTACCAGAACCATACACTGCTGTGGTGCGGTACAAGTAGCCTGCTTCAGCTAATTTTTTAGGGTCTGGCTGTTGACCATTACGAAGTTGGGCCAACAAAGAATCAAATACCCGTGCACTACGGTTACCACGAGAAAGAGATAAACTACGCGAGTCTATACGGCCGGCTTCTTGTAACGGCACATTAGCAGCTAGGCGCTCTAACCACAGATCATCCACTTCGCCTTCCACTAAAGTCATGGTAAGGTCCCACTTTTCCGCAATAACACGATCATTACGTTCTTCTGGTGCGAGGTATTGAGAAAATACCACAAAGCTCAACTGGCTATGCGGCATTTTAATATCAAACACAGCGTGTCCATATCCATCTTGATCTAATTCAAACTGGCTATAACTAATGGCCCATTGATCTTGTACTATGTGTCGAACTAACGTTCGCATAAAACTTAGACGGCTGGAAAAACCTGCACCTAAACGTTCTAGGTCCATTACTTGTGAAGCCGGACGCAAGATAATTTGACTCATACTAATACCTCAAAACAAGCCTTGTGGTGTGTACTTAATAGGGCACTAATGCGAGCCCTAGTAGAAGAAAGAGATTAGATCACTATTTTTGGGCCAAATCCAGCAGCACAAAAATCTAGCCAGTTACGGCCCATGATTTTTTCTATTTCCACTTCGTTAAAGCCTTTATCACGCAAGCCAACAACAATATTTGGGAAATCTGCACTGGTTTCAAACCAAGACAAAGACTCAGGCCAAGCTGCATTACTTGCAGAACCTTCACCGTAATCCATTTGCTTAGTCCAACGGCCATTACGCATCCATTCTAAAACGGCAATTGGCTGGTTTAGGCACAAGTCGCTACCCATACCTACACGATCAATACCCATTAGGTCCACAGTTTCTGCAACCATGGTACAAAACTCATCTAAACGACACTTAGGGCCATTTTTAAGATGAAAAGGATACATGCTAAAACCTAACAATCCTTCACTTTCAGCTAAGGCAGACAAGACTTTATTAGATTTATTACGCTTAGCAGGCTCAAAGAATGTTGGGTTAGCGTGGCTGATTACTATAGGACGCTGCGAAATCTCAATAGCCTGCAGGGTACTTTCTTCAGCACTGTGAGACATATCAATAACCATACCTACACGGTTCATCTCTGCAATAACCACCTTACCAAAACGAGAAATACCAGAGTCTGTAGCCTCATAACAACCTGCACCTAATAGACTCTGGTTGTTATAGGTTAACTGCATAATCTTTACGCCTAGCTGGTTGAAAATAGCCACTAAGTCGATATCATCTTCAATAGGAGAGCAGTTTTGAAAGCCAAAAATTATGCCAACTTTGTTTTGAGCATGTGCAGCTTCAATGTCTGCTGAAGTGTGAACAGGCATGATTAAATCGCCGTGTATTTCGAACATGCGATTCCATTGACCAATATTTTGCAATGTCTCTCGACTGAGTTCGTGGTACGCAATAGTCACATGGACTGCACTTAAACCACCATCACGCATCTGTTCAAATACTTCACGGCTCCAATGGCTGTATTGCAAGCCATCAATCATCAACATTTTACTCATATTCTGCTCTCTTTAAATACGTATTTCTCGGTTTGCCTTAATACGTTCTTAATAGCTACGCTCCCGTTATTGCGAGGAGCATTATGAGGTGCATAGAAACGCGGCAATCCAACACCCACAGTATTAAAATCACTTCACTTTATTCGCAACCACAGCGGAGGCGTTAGTAATTAAGCCTTAATGTATGTGGTCTTCACTTCAGTGTAGAACTCTTGCGCATACTTGCCTTGCTCACGAGAACCAAAGCTAGAGTTCTTACGACCACCAAATGGCACATGGTAATCTGTTCCAGCAGTAGCCAAGTTAACCATCACACAACCTGTTTTAGCATTACGCTTAAAGTGAGTGGCATACTTAAGAGAAGTAGTACAAATACCGCCAGTTAGGCCGTACTGCGTGTCGTTCAAAGTAGCTAAAGCTTCATCGTAGTCTGCAACCTTAATCACACAAGCCAAAGGAGCGAACGCTTCGTCACGGTTAATACGCATGTCGTTAGTGGTGTTGATAAATAGTGCAGGCGTCATAAAGTAGCCTTTGCTGTCATCAAATTCACCGCCACAAACCAACTGACCACCTTCGTCTTTAGCTAACTGGAAGTACTCTTTGTTTTGTGCGTATTGCTTTGCATCTACTGCTGGCCCAATAGTTACGCCTTCTTCCAACGCGCCACCAACCTTAAGCTTGGCCATACGCTGCTGTACTTTAGCAACAAATTCATCATGCACACCGGCAGTCACGATCAAACGTGAAGAGGCTGTACACTTTTGACCAGAACCACCAAAGGCACCATTAACAGCACAGTCTGCTGCATTGTCTAGATCTGCATCGTCTAATACGATCAAAGCGTTCTTACTACCCATTTCCAATTGAAACTTGGTAAGGTTGGTAGCAGCAGCTATTGCTACGCGCTTGCCAACAGCCAATGAACCAGTGAAGGTAATAGCGTCGATCTCTTCAGAAGTAATCAGTTTTTCACCAACACTAGAGCCAGAACCCATCACTAGGTTAAATAGGCCTGCAGGAATGTCTTGCTTAGCAATAATTTCAGTCAGCAATACTGCGCTGGCTGGTGTTAGGTTAGCTGGCTTCCAGATAACGGCGTTGCCAAAGGCTAAGGCTGGAGCAATCTTCCAAGAAGCTGTTGCTGTTGGGAAGTTCCAAGGGCTGATTACAGTCACAACACCCATAGGCTCACGATGCACTTCAATTTCTACGCCAGGACGTACAGAGTCTGCTGTGTCGCCCATTTGACGTAACACTTCAGCAGCGTAGTACTGAAAGAACTGACCAGCGCGGTAAACTTCACCACGACCTTCTGCACGAGGCTTACCTTCTTCACGGGAAAGTACTTCACCAAGCTCGTCACAACGAGTAATCATTTCGTCGCCAATGGCTTGCAATACACGCTGCTTAGCTTCTAGGCCTGTGGCCTGCCACTCAACCTGTGCTTGACGCGCGGCAGCAATAGCTTGATCTACTTGATCAGCTGAAGCTTGAGCAAATTCACCCACAATTTCAGTGTGATTTGAAGGGTTAATGTTCTTAACCGTTGATTCACCATCTACCCACTGACCGGCAATGTAGTTCTTTTGTACTTGGCTCATATTGACTCCCGTGCTGCCTTAATTGGCATAAAATTGTATTAGCTAAGCCTATAATAAACCCAAGGACTTGATAATAATAATTAATTGATTGTATCATTTGATAAGTTTTATTATAAACATAAAAAATAAGGTTAACGCCATGTTGCCAGACATAAAAATAGCCCAAATCAACACATTCATTACTGTGGCCCAGTGCAAAAACTTTCGCAAGGCTGCAAGCCTTCTGTGTAGGTCTCAACCTGCCGTTAGTTTAGCTATTAAGCAGTTAGAGCAATTATTGGGTGCGCAACTATTTGACCCAGAACGCCACGGAGAGCTGAGCGCCTTTGGCATCGCTTTTTTACCCGAGGCTAAAGCCCTTTATAAACATTACGAAACTACCCTGCACAATGGCATAAGCATGGCACAAGGGCAATCTGGCAGTATTAAACTAGGGGTTTTGCCATCCATCGCAAAAACTGTATTAGCCGAAATCATTCGAACTTTTCTAGCACAACACCCTCATGTCCACTTACAAGTACAAGATGATAATGGTGATAACTTAAGAGACAAAGTGCTGGATGGGCGGATTGATTTAGCTATTAGCAGCATTTGGCAAGCTGAACTAGACCTTCACCACACCCACCTATGTGCAGATCGAGTAGGTATTGTAGCCCGTAAAGCCCACCCATGGATGCAAATGGGTAACGACATCGACTGGAAAGAACTAAACCAACAAAAACTTATTCGTAATGGCTCCACACCCTTAGTTGATAAAACGCCAGCCCAAAAGTTTTTGTTCGCATCGATGCATGTTACCAACATGACCTCATTGGTAGCTATGCTAGAAGCTGGCGCGGGTATTACCACACTACCCTGGATGGCTTTTCCAAAAGATAGTAAAGAATTAGCCTTTAGGCTCATAGAAGAGCCACCGATAAAACGCCAGATTGCCTTGCTACAGTCCCGCCATCATCAACAGATGCCAGTCACCGCTGCCCTAGAAAAAATAATCATAGAAACATTTAAGCGTAGAGGCAAACAACTTGAAAGCCCTAAACAACTGATTACCTAATCACTTAATCGAAGCAGGCACACCACAATGTATTAGTGCTCGCTTAAACAGTCGCTATAAGCAAAAAGGCCTGGGGCGCCTCCGGTGTGTAAAAAAAGAATACGTTCTGATGTGTCAAAATAACCATGGCGAACTAAATCCAACAAGCCAGCAAAGGCTTTGCCAGAATAAACCGGATCCAACAATAGGCCTTCTAAACTAGCAGCAAGGCGAACAGCTTCAAGCATTTGTGGTGTTGGGTCGCCATAAGACGAGCCATAGTATTGGTCAAAACAGATCACATGGTCTTCGTGTAACTGGGGTTGTTCCAATGCATCTTGCACTTCGTGCAGTAACGCTAACACCTTCTGGCACTGTTCATCGCTAGAACGACTGACAGTAATTCCCAACACTGGGATATCCACCCCAGCTAAAGCCAAGCCTGCCAACAGACCTGCTTGAGTTCCAGCGCTTCCCGTAGCTAAAACAATGGCATCAAAACTGAGCTGTTGCTGTTGTAATTGCTCTGCCAATTCCAGGCCGCATTCAACATATCCCATTGCACCAATGGTATTACTGCCACCTACGGGCATAACATAAGGCACTTGGCCTGCATCGCTTAACGTTTGAGCACGTAGCGCCATTGCCGCATCTAAATCTTGCCCAGCAAGAAGACTGTGCACGCGTGCACCAAGCAACTGATCTAGTAATAAATTACCTGAATGATTGTAATCTGCTTCTTTAATGCCCTCTACCTGCTCCAAAAATAACTCACAACCAAGGC
>JAWUYU010000067.1:0-11589 GCA_034110645.1 Pseudomonadales bacterium | reverse complement strand
AGGAGGGGCTTCAGGCTCGGATGTGCTTTGTTCGAGGTTAGTAAGTCGGTGAGCAATGTCCCAAAGGCTTAGGTAATCTTTTTTGGGAATAATTTTTTCTCTTTTATTTATTGCCGATGTCATTGTCCGTTCCTTCGATTTGACCAAGTATGTAGTTTGTTACTTTTTGCATTGGCTCGCGTAAGCGCTCTGCATTTGGAACAATATAACTGCCCGTGACATAATTTGCAGCCCTATGGTTTAACAAACGTTTAAGGGCGTAGTGGGGGATGTCCAAATTTTCCGCTGTGGTGGCAAACGTGCGGCGTAGGTCATGCAGGGTGAATTGTATGCCGCTAAGCTCTACGACGCGCTTTACGGCCGTTCTAGGCTCCTTTAGCGGGCCATCGGTGATAGGGGAGGGAAACACCCACGGGCTTTCAGATTGTAAGTGGCGACGCTTTAATAGCGCCTCTAGGTAGTTGGACATGGGCAGTCGGTGTGGGTCTTTGTTTTTGGTGTCAGGAATCAAGAATGAACGCTCGTTAAAGTCCACGTTTTGCCAAGTCATTTGACTCGCTTCGGATTTGCGTAAGCCGGTGAATAATAAAAAGTGCAGATAGTCTCGAGTGGTTTCTTGGTTGAGTTTAAGTGTTGCCTCAAACCATGGTTTTAACTGGGTAGGTGTTAATAACGATTGTCTTGGTTTTACGTCGTACAGTGATCTAGTTTTACTCAATCGTTTAGTAGGGTTGATAATGATAACCGGTTGGCCTTTTTGATCTTCATATTGCTCTATAGCAAAGTTGAACACAGCTTTTAAAACGCGGATGGTTCCGTTAGCTCCGGCCGGACTTGTTTTACCTATATGCCGGTGGCGAGCTTCAACCATGTCCTTGGTAATATCAATCATGGGTTTGTTGAACCAGTCACTTAGGGTGCCTTCAATTCGTCGATTATATTCATCTAGGGTGTTGGGCTTTAGATTGGGTTTGGATCGCAGGTAATCTCGGTAAGCATCCGCTAGAGTAACGCCTTTGACGTTTTGGTCCTTTTTGTCGGCAACTGGATCATTGCCAAGAGCTATTTCGCCTAGAATTATTTGAGCTTGTTTCCTTGCTTGCTCTGGCGTGAGCGGGCCATGTTTTCCGATGGTGATGCGTTTATTTGTCCCTGATATTCGTTTTTCTGCAAAGTACGCTTTCGAGCCTGAGTTAGTTACTCGTAATCCAAAACCGGGTAGCTGATCATCACGGTATAAATCGTAATTGGTTTTGCCCTCGACTTTGGTTGCAGGGGGTTTAATTGCCTTTACGTTGGTATTGTTGATGCGGAGCTTTTGCATTCGGTAGATTCCCGATTGATTTATGTAGGCATAATGTAGGCATATTAAATCAAATAAGGGCAATATAGCGCAAGTAGCTTAAAAGAGCAGGTGGGTTAAATAGTTGTTAAATCAATGAATTTAAAAGAAAAACAAATTTATTCAAAGAAAGGCTCGGTTAACTTAAAATCTTGCGACTTAACGGTCGTGCCGGTTCGATTCCGGCTCCGGGCACCATCCTCTCTTTTTATAAATCAATACTTTATACATAAACCCTCATTAAATTTTTATGTCACGTAAAATGCGAATTTTTAATGTAGGCACATTGCTGTTGCCAAATATCAAGACGCGCTGCCCCTCTATCGCATGGAAATGATCTTCAAACGTTTAGGCATCCATTTACCACGTAATACGCAAGCAAACTGGATGATCAAAGGTCACAGCTACTCCAGCCTATGTACAACTTGCTCAACGATCAGCTGCTATCCAGCGGCTATATCCACATGGATGAAACGCCCGTTCAGGTGCTTAATGAGCCAGCAAAAAAGCATCCCGCAGTTGAATAAAATCCGGGCTTGGCTCGATAAAGCGCTAGAAAACACGCTGCCTAAAGGTAAGGCGGGGGTTGCGATTGCTTATATGCATAAGAATTGGAAAAAGCTCGCCTCTTATACACAAGATGGCCGACTAAATATTGATAACAACCCCGTAGAAAACGCGATACGACCTTTTGCTATTGGTCGAAAAAACTGGATGTTTAGTGATAGCCAACGCGGTGCAAAAGCAAGCGCTATGTAGTACAGTGTTACTGAGACGGCAAAGGCGTGCGGACTTGAGTCACTCATGTATCTACGCGCCTTGTTTATTCAGTTGCCAAGCTGCAAAACCGTCGAGGACTATGAGTTACTACTGCCGTGGAATATCAAACTTGAGAATGTTTTAACATAGTAGGTGGTGTTGCTGGACCGCTTACTGTGGACTAAGCTCAGCTGCTTTAGGTTTTTCCATGCCTTGAAGAGATCCTAAGTCGTTATGATATATAACCTAATTTTTCTCTAGGCCAGTCACCCTTGGCACTAAAAAGACTTTAAGTCAGTGTTATTAGCCTTCATGATATCGCAGCATGCCTTTGGTATCTTTGTGCAAAGGTCTCTATAAGTGTATTTCAAAGGCTTGAATTTTCCACATAAACTGGTTAATTAATGCGCAGCTGCAAAGATCTTTATTGATTTTTTTTTAAAACTTACATATCTTGTAAGGAATAATAAGACCCTTGTGTGATAATAGGAGGCTGTTTTTTGATCTTTGTGCAAAAGCCTCATTTATATTAACTAAGAGCGCTTTAGGCTTGGATAAAAGTTACATATATTCAGTTTCAGTAATTAGGTGCAGAGTAATAGCCTCGCTGTATCTTCAATTTTATTTAGAGGGAAACAATTATGATGAATAAATTATTAGAGAAAATTCTAGAGAAAACCTTGCAGTTTAGAGAGCAAGAAGACGGGTTAGCCTTAACTGAATACTTGATTCTATTGGCTGTTGTTGCGGGTGCTGTTATTACGGCAGCGACCGCATTTAGCACAACTCTAGAGGCCCAATGGACTGCTTTGACCTCCGAAATATTTGATGCACTATGACAACCAACATATTTGGTCAACTGATGGATTGGCTGCACCGTAATGCCATAATTTTAAACACCCATCTGTAAGTTAGCCAATAGTACAATTAATGTGATGCTTGCCCTATGGATTTAGGGCAAGCAGGGTGTTGTGTTCTCTGATTTTACTGGTTTAATGATTAAATCCAGTACCTATTACTTCAGTATCTATCCCGCCAATCGACTTGATATGAGGTTGTTAGTTCATGCGATCGTCTACGATTCACTCTATACTGGTAGCGCTATTTGTTGCGATTGCGGCAGTGGTCCTGTCTTCATCCTACCTGAGTGATGAACGTGAAGCGGCGATACGTAGTGCTCAAAATCAAGCAGTGGAAAAAAAACCTCAGCTTATGGTAGTAGTGGCTGCCAAAACCATCGCGTTTGGTGAAAAGTTGACTCTTAATAAGCTGGAACAGGTGCCTTGGTATTCTGATGACGTTCCTCAAGGCTTGTTTACAAGCTTAGACGAGCTAGCACCAGGTGCAAAAAATGAGGATCTTATTCGCCACACCATGACCTCTTTTCAAGTAGGAGAACCCATCCACGAAGCACGCATAACCAAGGCTGGAGAAGTAGCAAAGTTATCGGCTACGATAACCCCCGGTTATAAAGCGGTGTCTATTCGTGTTAACGATGTGTTGGGTGTGGCTGGCTTTGTTTTACCCGGCGATCACGTAGATGTATTGTTAACTCGTAATACTAAAGGCAAAGCCTTTGTTGATGTGTTGTTGCAAAGTGTAAAGGTATTGGCCATTGATCAACAGGCAGATAACCGTGCTGACCAGCCAAGCGTAGTGCGCACCGTTACTTTTCAGGTGAATACACTAGAAGCCCAAAAGTTAACATTAGGGGCCTCAGTGGGAGTTCTTTCATTAACGCTACGTAATATCGAAAGTACAGGGGTTGAGAGTAATGGGCGAATATCAATGGATGTGCTGGGTAGCGCTGAGACGTCTTCTTCGGGTGTGGACAGCCCTAAGTCAGTGGATAGAAAAAATAGCAATACAGAGGAAGTACCAGCTATTAGACAAGTTCAGCAGCAAAGTACTGAGCTAACCACTAATAAAACCACAAAAACGGCTAGTAAACCTATATTTGATTTTATTGGGGTCACCCGAGGGCGAGGTGCCCGACAAGAATATCGAGTTGTAAGTGAAGAACAAGCTAAGGATCATAAAGCGGGGACTAATTAATGAATATTTTAATCTCACCCAAACACTGGTGTTCATATAAAACGGTAATGTTGATTTTGTGTTACTTGTTTCTAAGCCCTGCTTACGCCCAGGCTTCTATTAAATCTAAATTGGTGCAGCCACAATTAGTCCAATTAAAGGGCGGGGTATCGTCTGGCATCATCATTGCCCCTGGACATACCTTAACTATACATACTGATCTACCGTTTGCCGACATAGTGGTAGGAGACGCAGGTATTGTTGATGCGTTTCCTTTGAGCAATAAAACACTTTATTTTCAAGGCGTGAAGGGTGGATTTACCAATGTTACTTTTTACGACCAACACCGCCGCTTTTTAGGTACGGTTAACATTAGAGTGCAAATAGATGTTTCCCGCTTAGAGCGCATCATATTATCGGCTGTGCCGACTGCAAAAATACACATTGAAGGCGTAAACGATCGTGTACAGCTTACGGGTCAAGTATCCAACCAAGCCGACATGGACCGAATTCTTGAATTGACAGGTCAGTTTACTGCCAACCCAGTAGTTAATGGCCTACGTATTGCCAGCGCACCACAAATTGAGTTGGATGTGCGCATTTTAGAAATCGAACGTCGTTCGGGCGTCACCTTAGGTGTGCAGTTGAGCCATCCAAGTATTGTGTCACCAGGTGCAACCACTTTGTTTGGTGGAGCTACACCCTTTGGTATTATGGTAAGTAATGTATTACAGGCCTCTGGAGGCCGCTTGAATATGGTGATTCAGGCCTTGGAAGCCAAGGGCCTCGCTCGTCGCTTAGCTAACCCAAAACTCATTACCACTAGCGGCACCGAGGCCAACTTTTTAGCCGGTGGCGAAATTCCTATCGCTCAAACATCCACCTCAGCTAACGGCACGACGTCCTCGGGTACAGGCTATCGCGACTACGGCGTACGGCTTAATTTTTTACCACAAATGCTAAATGACGGTGAAATTAGTTTACGTATTAGGCCAGAAGTGAGTGATGTAGATACGTCTATAAGTGTTAACGGTCAGCCTGCCTTCATTTCACGTAAAGCGGATACTACGGTGATCATGAAAGACGGTCAGAGTTTTGCTATAGCAGGCCTGCTTCAAGCCAACAATGACCGCAATGTTGAACAAGTGCCGTGGTTGGCCGACATTCCAGTTTTGGGGGCTTTATTTCGATCCACCCGGTTCCAAAATAAAGAAACCGATTTAGTTATTATAGTTACCCCGCGCTTAGTAAAACCAACGGCTGCAGGCACCGCCATAGGGTCTCCTTTAGAGGCAAACCGCTCTTCAGATATGGTGGAGCTGTTTTTATTGGGTGTGTTGGAGGTAGACGATTTAACCTTAAGTGGGTTCCGGGCAGGTCTAGGTGCAACACTAGGCAGAGGGTTTGGCCATATGCTTAATAGTGGGCAGCCCACAAGTGTGAATGTTTCAGGGAGTGTTAACGGAGTGGCCGCTAATGACTAGCCATGAGTCCCTTCACTTGCCCAATATTCAAGTTATTATTGGTTTGGATGGTAACGAATCTATTCAAAAAGTGCTGCGCGAAACGGGCAAGTTTTATTGCAACACCTTGCCCAGAACTCAAGTGAATATAATCGACGAAAACATGGCGCCCGATATATTTATTTTCGATATAGAAGCAGTTACCGATATAGAAATAGAACTGATCAACGATTTAAACTTGGCATATCATGGGGTACCCATCGTAGTGGTTTCTCATGCTCTAGAAGAACAACAGTTTCGGCGCTTATTACAAATTAACATACAGGATTGGCTCCCTAGCCCTGTTAATTATGACGAGTTACTTACCTCGCTGGCCAAGTGGAGTAACTTGGGTAAATCTACCAATAACCGGGTGCATGCTATCGTTAGTGCGGCCGGTGGCGTAGGGGGTAGTACTTTGGCTATCACTCTGGCCGATGTTGCGGTTCATGAACATGCTAAAAAACGAATCTCTATAGCGTTGGTAGACTTGGACTTTAGCTTAGGTGACTGTGGTAATTATCTGGATGTTCAAAACTCGATGGACATAGCTCAAGTATTGAGTGAACCACATCGACTGGATAGTGAGCTTATAGGCCTTATTAGGGTTGAGCATAATAGTGGTATTTTTGTTTATTCCTATAAAGCCCCGCAGTTTAGTATTAGCCCTAATAGCAACGAAATGACCTTACGCTTGTTAGACGTAATGTCGATGTCTCACGACACCTCATTTCTTGATATACCTTACTACGAACAGCCGTGGAAAGATCATGTATTAGCCGCAGTAGACACCGTAACCATTGTAACCACTAATTCCATTGCCAATATTAAGCATGCTCATGATTTAGTTAAACGCGTAAAGGCTGTGCGTGGTACGGATGAAGATATCAACTTAATTATTAATAAACACGAAAAACGTTGGTTTGGCCGCCGTATGGATGATGCTAGAGCTAAAGAAGTATTTGAAGGGCTTAATGTGTGTTATCTACCGTGGGATCAAGAAACTATGGAAGATAGTATTAACCAAGGCATTTCAGCTTACGAGGCTAACAAGAATTCGGACTTTGTAAAAAAAGTGTTAGTGCTGGAAAAAAAACTCACAAATCATCAATCTGACGGGCAGGTAAACTAGTTATGTCTGGGCGTTTTTTAAGTTCAAGAGGTTTTCTTTCTGAGGGCCCCGAGCGAGCGAGCGAGGAACGTCAGCAACGTATAAAAGATCAAGCTCAAGCCCGTGAAGGCGCTAATAAACAAGCCGTTTTGGTGGCGAAGCTGCCCGAAATAATCAATGCTCGTGTAGAGTTACATCATGTTCTGATTGATAAAATCAACATTGCTGCGCTTGAACATATTCCTAAAGAAGAGTTAAAAGAACAACTGTTACCTACCGTTCGGGAGTATTTGCGCGACAATAAGCTGCCATTAAACGCTTCGGAGATGGATTCATTAATCGATGGAATCGTCAGTGAAATGTTGGGTTTGGGGCCTATTGAACCTTTGTTGGATGACGATAGCATTTCTGATATTTTGATTGTTGGTCCTCACCAAGTATTTGTAGAACGCTTTGGTCAGCTTGAAAAAACCCATGTGCATTTTAAGGACGAAGAGCATTTGATGCGTATTATTAATCGCATTGTTGCTCACGTTGGGCGCCGGGTGGATGAAGCTTCGCCTATGGTGGATGCTCGCTTAGCTGATGGCTCGCGAGTCAATATTGCCGTTCGCCCTATAGCCATCGACGGGCCGCAGGTTTCTATTCGTAAGTTTTCGCGTAACCCTCTTAAGTTGAGTGCGCTGGTAAAAAAAGGCGCCCTCACAGAGGATATGGCTAATTTATTGGCAGCGGCCGTTGAAGCTAAAATATCCATAGTTGTATCAGGAGGCACAGGATCAGGCAAAACCACTTTGCTCAATGCATTGTCTGATTTTATTCCAGCTAATGAACGCTTGGTAACCATTGAAGACGCAGCTGAGCTACAGCTCCAACAAGCTCATGTGGTCCGTATGGAAACTCGGCCAGCAACCCTTGAGGGCAAGTTAGAAATTAAACAACGTGACTTGGTGACTAACGCATTACGTATGCGGCCCGATCGTATCATCATTGGTGAGGTTCGTGGATCGGAAGCGTTCGACATGCTACAAGCTATGAACACCGGTCATGAAGGATCATTAACTACTGTTCACGCTAACACCCCCCGTGATGCCGTAACTCGAATTGAGCAGATGGTGGCTATGGCAGGTATGAATATGTCTGAGGGAGGTGTGCGCCAGCAAATCGCATCGGCTATTCAATTGATCATACAAGTGTCTCGTTTACGCGACGGTTCACGGCGAATTATTTCTATTTCCGAAATAACGGGTATGGAAGGTGATGTGCTACAAATGCATGAAATTATGCAGTTTGTGCAGGTGGGTATTGACCAACAGGGTAAAGTGATTGGTAACTTTGTGGCTACGGGTGTACGGCCTAAGTTTATGAATATCATTGAATACTGCGGTATAGAGTTAAATGCCCAAATGTTTGAAAAAAACAAGCACAATTAGGCGAGGTTGATACCATGTGGTTGCTAGTGTATTTTATTATTTTTATTTGTATAGCCTTGTTGGTGGCAGTGGCCGTACAACGAACAATACATTTGCGCACGGTTAGAAATAAAATCAATTTACGTTTGGTAGCTATGGTTGAGAGTGGTGACCAGTCCAAATCATTCCAAAAGTCTGGCATGCTTGATCAAAGAAGTAGTACAGCTTCTAGTAATTTTGTATGGTCCCATTTATACACACTATTTGTGCAGTCAGGCTTACGTTGGAATAAAGGTCGCTTTCTCCTTGCCTTAGTTGGTTTATTGTTAGGGAGTCATTTAGCCCTTACGTTTGTTACTCAAGACCTTGCTGCGCGTTTTGTTTTTGGCTTAGTTTTGACTATAGTTGTTGTCTATGGTTATGTCTCCCATGCACGTACTAAGCGCATACGGTTGTTTGTTTTATCCTTACCTGACGCTCTAGGTGCAGTGGTGCGCAGTTTACGTGCTGGCCATCCTTTGGCGGAAGGTATACGCATGGTGGCCGAGGAAATGACTGATCCTATTGGTGGTGAATTTCGCAACATGATGGATCGGTTGGCGATTGGCGCTGAGCCAGAAATAGCAATGATAAAAATGTATCACAGCGTTGGCTCCGACGACGTGAAACTCATGGCGGTTACCTTAAGTGTTCAAAGCGGCACCGGCGGTAACTTAGCCGAGGTGTTCGAGAAGCTGGCAAAAACTGTACGTCAGCGCACCATGTTAGCTGTTAAGGTGAAGGCCATCTCTGCAGAAGGTCGAGCATCTGCAGCTATTATGTCGGTATTTCCATTGATCCTATTTGGTATTATTAGTTTGGCCTCACCTGGCTATTTTGATTCAGTGTGGGCCAGCGAATATAGCGTACATATGGTGAGTATTTGCGTAGGGGGAATTGCACTAGGCTCGTTTATTCTAATGCGCATGGTCGATTTTGACAGTTAATACAGCGCTGTAGACAAGCAGGAGATCAACATGAATTTCACAGAATGGGCGGCGCTTGGCGGGGTGTTTGTGTCTGTGCTGATGGTAGTCAGCTTGTTGATGACCGTTGCTACTAAACGAATTAAAAGCGATAAGCGCGCTCAGGCACATACTCGTCAAGATGATGTTGCTGAAATTTTGGCGATTAACCAATACTTTAGCATCGACCAAGAGCAATACAACCACTATTTCAGCCTCACCAATAATACCAATACAGATGAAGTTGCTATGCGCTTGCTGCGCTGTGGCTTTTTATCAGTTAAGGCCAAGTTTTATCTCAATACTATCCGTACTAGTTTGGTAGTAATTACCGCCCTTGCCACCGGCATCGTAGTGGTTACTAGTGGAAAAGATTATCAAGTTGGTATGGTTTTCGCTTTCTCGACGATAGGCGCTGGCATCATGTACACCTTAGTTGGGGTAGTGCTTGATAAGTTAGAGAAGAATTCGATGCGTCAATCCCGTAAGTTGTTGCCAGACCTACTGGATTTGTTGATTGTTTGTATAGATGCAGGTATTAGTTTAAATGCGGCTTTTGAACGAGTGAGCCAGGAATTTGCCGTCACCAATTCCAATTTTTCATTCCACCTGGTGATCCTTACGCTTGAAGCAAGGGCTGGGCGGCCCATGGGTGCAGCTATGAGTAACTTGGCTCAGCGTCTACAGGTACAAGAATTTAGAACCTTAGCTATTTTGTTTAAGCAGTCGGAGCGGATGGGTGCATCGGGATATGATACCATGCGTACTTATAGCCAAGAAATGCGTGAAAAGCGGCTATTGTTAGCCGAGGAAAAGGCCAACGCATTGCCTGTTAAAATGCTACTTCCTATGGCTGTATTTATTTTTCCAGCTAACTTAATGATCGTTATAGCGCCCGTAATGATGAACCTAATGGTGATGTTTTCCGACTTTAATAATTGATTTAAGAACCACTATAAGGTCGTCATAAGCTTAACCTAAAAGTTAGGCAGGGCTAGAAAACCAAGATTGATTTACCAGACACTCGCGTGTCATCGACATCATCCTCATCAAACTCCATAAACTGATCAGTGTCCTCGCAGCCAGTTAAGGTCCAGTTACTGGTGAGGTCAATGTCAGCACCAGATATTACCGAAAGACCACCACCTACATTACCTCCAGCGGTGAAACTAGTACCTTCCCCAGATATAAATTGTGCGCCATAAGCACTAATATTGGCAGCTGCCTGTATCTTTTGTGCCGCCATGATAAAAACAGTTTGATCGTCCTCATCATCCTCGTACTCATCACATTGGCTACTACGGCCAATCTGCCCGCCAGAGGGAAGGCTTACACTTCCCGTAGCCATGATATAAGAATTGGTAATGGAGGCACCTGATGAGAAGTCAATGTCGCCACGAACAAATACTATATCGTTATCAAGGCTGCCAAGAGTCTGTTTGCCATTGGCGTTAGTCTCATTATAAATGACCGGTGAATTTAATCCAGAAGGGAACACCGTTGTTGTATTGTCTAGATAGTGTTCAAATAATGTAGTTATGGACTCTTTTGGTGTAGGAGTGCCGTTTAAATCAAATATAAAAGTTTCTGGTGAGGCAAAAGCCTCTTTGATGTCCAAGGTGTGAATTGCTGACTCTATGGGTTCACCTACACTAGACCCATTGCTGCAGTCTTCGGTATCGGCGACGATATTGTTATTAGCATACTGGATAGATGTGGCGCCAGCTGGAGTACCAAAAAATACATCCGGCTCATCATGATCACTGCCAAAACAGCTGTTGGATTGTAACGTAATGCCTTGGCTTGCATAAAAGCAAGCAGAGGTACCGTTGACAATGTTGTTGCCTCCGGTTTTTATTTCGCCTAGCGCCACAAAACCATCTTCTAAGCACTGCATGTCTGGCATAGGGGTGATAGCAGCAATAGCGGTAGCCTCAAGGTTAATGCTGCCAAAACCATGTAAACTCATCAAGTTTAAGGTAGGGGCATTATCTTTATCATTAATCAAAGACGTAGTTACTTTAATGGCGTTAAAAAATAAATCATCATGGCTGTGTCCATCACTTTCGTCATCATCATCGTATGGATCATTTTCGTGTGCGTCATCCATCGGGTGAAATGTTCGGGGGGTACCTTTGATACTACCACTTTCATCCCAAAAGCCAAAGGCAACGTCAGCTTGGCTTAAAGCTTCGCCATAGAGACTGGTGGGCATGTTTGTAGTAGCAAATAATTGGGCGTTGGTAATAATACGGTCCATAGCAACGCTGCCCATGTCGCTGGTTTTAGATGGCGCTACATTAGCGCCGGCAAGTACGGCGGCATCAGCGGCATTTTGTAAACGAACTTTGAGATAAGAGACATAGCCTGAATCAATGGCAAAACCCGCCATTCCAAGGATAGGCAGCATAATGAGCACCGTATA
>JAWUYU010000066.1:0-78989 GCA_034110645.1 Pseudomonadales bacterium | reverse complement strand
CGGTCAATACGTTTGTTGAGTGTGCTAAAGGATTGCTATGTGTAGATCAGAATCGGTATTGGAACTTCAAGACCTTTTTGAATTGCTCCATGAAGACGTTCAATTGGGGTATGAATATTTGGAAAAGTATCGTAATAAGTTTTTTGCTCGTGCGTTGATTCGTAGTCAATTTGCGCTGATTGAAGGGGTTGCCCACAAAATGCGTGAAGTGGCTTTAGCGAGTTGTGACGAGGGTGAGATTATATATTCAGTAGAAGAGAAAGAGGTTCTTGCTGACAAGAGGGCGGTGGATGACAGTGGTAAGGTTAAGGAGAAGGGTAAAAGTAGTTTCTTAGGCATTTTGTGTTTTACTTTTAGTCATTATGGAAAGATTCACGACGTTTGTGATTTTGCTCTCCCGAAGGGAGATAATGGTTGGTCGTGCTTGAAAAAAGCATTGAATTATAGGCATGCTATTACACACCCAAAAAACGCTAATCAATTTGATTTAGATATGACTGAATGGGATCAGATTGTATCGGGGCTGAAGTGGTGTGATTCCCAATTCATTTCATTATTTAAGCGGTGTGAAGAGACTGATCAAATAATAAGGTCAAAACAGTCGTAAAAGTGTGCGTTTGGGTGGTAAGGTCAGGAGAATTGTAAAGGGAGGTTTGTGATGCGGATCATAATAATGATGCTTGGGTTGGCTTGTATATATTGGCTTAATATATATCTTCAGCATTTTCAGTATGTATTGATTTCAACGGTTCTGGTTTTTTTTGTTGAGTTGGTTGTTGGTTATTTAGAAGTTAGATTTAGTAATTCAAAATTTAGTCGGTTTTTCCTTAGATCATTATTTCCGGTGGCGTTTGGATTATCGATCGGAATGAGTAGTAAGTATGGAGTAGATCTAATTCCACTGGCTATTGCTCTGATGCTGAGTGTGTATTTGGCTAGGGATTTCCAGCAACTGTTAGAGAGAGTGGGTCCATAGTAACAGCGGTGTAAAAACACGGGTTTTACGCCTAAAATCGGTCAATACAGTCGTAAAAGTGTGCTACGAGTGTGCTACTGGAATAAATTACAACTTTCGCGAAGTTAGAGTATTTTAGCGACATAATAGAGGTAAATGGTGCCCGGAGACGGAATCGAACCGCCGACACGAGGATTTTCAATCCTCTGCTCTACCGACTGAGCTATCCGGGCAATACTGCAGTGCTTTCTTCTGTGCTGGTTTCGAGCTGTTGCGCTACCAAGAAGAGGGCCGTATTAAACCCGTTTTACTTTTTCCTGTCAACAATAAGTTACTGAAATCTGGTTATTTTCTTTATTGTTGTGAGTTTTTACTAAGCTGAAGGTGCAACATACCCTTCAGCTTGATCGTAATCATCGCCAGATACAAATTTGTCCAGTTCGCCTTGCAGGTACGAACGGCTTTCTGGATCCATCATATTAAGGTGTTTTTCGTTAATGAGCATGGTTTGGTGCGCTAGCCAGTCTTGCCATGCTTGTTTGGATAAAGTTTCAAATAGTTTTTGGCCTTTAGCTCCAGGGTAAGGAGGGCGATCCATTGCTTCCATGTTGGCTTTGTATTTGGTGCAAAAAACGGTGCGTGTCATTAGATTTTCTCGAGTAGTTTTTTGATCGGTGTCGCTAAGCCTATTGTAAGCAGTTGTTGGCTGTCGTACCACCGACTTTGATTGTTTTCTGAAACTTTTTGTGACGCAGCGCTTAGCACCAAAAGGTGGGGTTCTATGGTGAGCTTATAGTGGCTGAATACGTGTTTAATAGGTGTGATAGGACTGGTATTGATTGGCAGCCCATCTAAAGCGAGTTGTGTCTGTAATGCCTCAAGGTCGGAAAACTCTGGCAAGCTCCAAAGTCCGCCCCAAATGCCCTTACTTGGGCGTTGCTCTAGCAAGGTTTGGCCCAATTGGTTTTTGAGTAACAACACACTAATGGTTTTGTGTGGCAATATTTTTTTTGGTTTAGGTGTAGGGATAAGGGCCACTTTGTCTTGCGCTAGCGCTTGGCAGCGAGCTTGCATGGGGCAGGCCACGCATAACGGCTGCTTGGGTTTGCAGATGGTTGCGCCTATGTCCATGATGGCTTGGGTGTAGTCTGCATTACGCTGGCTTGGAGTGAGCTGTGTAGCTATTTGCCATAGTTGCTTATCTATTTGGCTTTGTCCTGGCCATCCTTCTATAGCATGTAAGCGTGTGAGTAGTCGCTTTACGTTGCCATCAAGTATGATGCCGGGCTCGTTGTAGGCTTGGCTAATGATCGCTCCTGCGGTGGATCTGCCTATGCCCTTTAGTTCTATAAGAGCGGCTACGTCATTGGGTAAGCTACCTTGATGCTGCTCTACGATAGCAGTGGCGCTGGCATGAAGGTTGCGTGCTCGGCTGTAATAACCTAATCCTGTCCACAGGCTTAGCACTTCATCAATATCGGCTCGGGCTAAGTCTTCTACTTTAGGAAAGCGTTCCATAAAACGTTCAAAATAGGGGATTACAGTGACTACTTGGGTCTGCTGTAGCATGATTTCAGATACCCACACACGATAGCCCGTACGGTTTTTTTGCCAAGGCAGGTGGTAGCGACCGTGTTGGTCGAACCATGTGAGTAATTGTTCAGCAAAAGAGGCGTTTTTAGTCATTGATTGAGGACGTATGTGTGAGCAAGTATAGATAATGCTGAGTATACAATTGTTTTATCGCTTTTAGGGGCCTTTGTGCTTTGTAAAATGGCGACTAAAAGCCGTATAATTGGCTTTATTATGTAGCATTACCCATTATCAAACGCGAGGAAATCTCATGTCGGCACGTATCGCCACAGTAGAACGAAATACCCTAGAAACGCAGATTACAGTGAGCATTAATTTAGACGGCACTGGTAAGTTTAATTGTGTTACTGGGTTGCCTTTTTTAGACCACATGTTGGAGCAGGTTGCGCGTCATGGGTTAATTGATTTAGACATTAACGCCAAAGGCGATTTGCAGATTGATGCCCACCACACTGTGGAAGACCTAGGCATTACCTTAGGTATGGCCTTAGACAAAGCTGTAGGCGATAAAAAAGGCCTTACTCGTTATGGTTCTGCTTATGTACCGCTGGATGAAGCATTGTCTCGCGTGGTATTAGACTTCTCCGGCCGCCCAGGCTTATTTCACCATGTAAGCTATACCCGTGGCCGTATTGGTGGTTTTGATGTTGATTTGTTTGATGAGTTTTTCCGCGGTTTTGTGAACCACGCTAAGCTAACGTTACACATTGATAACCTTGCGGGCAAAAATGCGCATCATCAAGCCGAAACCGTGTTTAAAGCCTTTGGCCGTGCTTTACGTATGGCTTTAAGTGCAGACGAGCGTATGGCGGGCATGATGCCTTCTACTAAAGGCAGTTTGTAGGTTTTCCATTGATAGGTTTGCTATGAAATCCATTGCAGTGATTGATTATGGCATGGGGAATTTACATTCTGTTGCCAAAGCTCTAGAACACGTATGCCCAGATACCCGCGTGTATGTAACTAACGATGCGGCTAAAATTGAATCGTGTGACCGTGTACTTTTGCCTGGTGTAGGTGCTATTCGTGATTGTATGGCCGAGATTAAGCGCCTTGGTATTGATCAAATTGTGGCCGACCAAATGGGTAAAAAGCCAATGCTGGGTATTTGCGTGGGCATGCAGGCGCTTATGCAGCGCTCTAGTGAAAACGGTGGCGTAGATTGCTTAGGCCAATTGCCAGGTGATGTGTCTTTCTTTGGTGATCAAGCTAGTGTTCGTGAAGCCCATTTGAAGGTGCCTCATATGGGTTGGAACCAAGTAAAGCAACAACCTCACAAGTTGTGGGATGGCATAGAAGACAATAGTCGTTTCTATTTTGTACACAGCTATTATGTTCGTACCCAAGAGCGTGATTTAGTAGCGGCCACTTGCAATTATGGCCTTGAATTTGACGTGGCGTTGGCCCGTGAAAACCTCTTTGCGGTGCAGTTTCACCCAGAAAAGAGCCAAGCGGCAGGTCTTCAACTTTTACAAAACTTTTTACAGTGGGACGGTAGTTAAACGCTACCGCAAAATAGTCTATGTCTCAAACTCCTTTATTAATGATTCCAGCTATCGATTTAAAAGATGGTGAATGTGTACGCTTACGCCAAGGCCGTATGGAAGAGTCTACAGTGTTCTCTGCAGACCCTGTGGCCGTAGCTAGCCAGTGGGTAGATGCCGGCTGTAGAAGGCTACATTTGGTGGACTTGAATGGTGCCTTTGCTGGTAACCCTGTGAATGGTGACATTGTTAAAGCCATTGCCATGGCGCACCCTAAGCTGCCCATTCAAATTGGTGGTGGTATTCGTAACGTAGAGATTATTGAAGCTTACCTGCAGGCTGGTGTTGAGTATGTGATTATTGGTACTCAAGCTGTGCGTGACCCAGACTTTGTAACCCAAGCCTGTCGTGATTTTCCAGGCCGTATTATTGTTGGCCTAGATGCCATTGATGGTATGGTGGCTGTTGAGGGCTGGGCTGAAGTAACTAACATTAAAGCAGTAGATTTAGCAAAACGTTTCCGTAACGATGGTGTGAGCTCTATTGTTTACACTGACATTGCTCGTGATGGCATGATGCAGGGTGTTAACGTAGAAGCTACGCTTCACTTAGCTAAAGAAGCTGGTATTCCTGTGATCGCTTCTGGTGGCGTGACCAATATGGATGATGTACGTGCTTTGGCTGCCGTTGCAGAAGGAGGCATTGTGGGAGCCATTACTGGTCGTGCTATTTATGAAGGTACGTTAGATTTGGCTGCGGCCCAGTCTTATTGCGATGCTCAAATCTAACAGCTACTTATTGATCACTGCTATTTAGCACTACACACTACTAGGAAATTCCCATGGGCTTAGCCAAGCGTATTATCCCTTGTTTAGATGTTAACAACGGCCGTGTTGTTAAAGGCGTGCAGTTTGTTGATATTCGTGATGCTGGGGATCCAGTAGAAGTAGCTAAGCGCTATAATGAGCAAGGCGCAGATGAGATAACCTTTTTAGATATAGGCGCAACCCACGAAAACCGTGACACCATGGTGCATACGGTAGAAAAAATGGCAAGTGAGGTGTTTATTCCTCTTACCGTGGGTGGCGGTATTAGAACCTGTGAAGATATTCGCCGCATGCTTAATGCCGGTGCGGATAAAGTAGGTATTAATTCTGCAGCCGTGTTTAACCCACACTTTGTACAAGAAGCTGCGGGCCGTTTTGGAGCCCAGTGTATTGTGGTGGCGATAGATGCCAAGAAAGTAAGTGGCCCAGATGAAACACCACGATGGGAGATATTTACCCACGGTGGCCGTAAGCCTACGGGTATTGATGCTATTGAGTGGGCTATTAAAATGGTGCAATATGGCGCTGGCGAAATACTGCTTACTAGCATGGATCAAGATGGCGTTAAAAGCGGCTATGATTTAGGTATAACTCGCGCCATTAGTGAGGCTGTGTCTGTACCAGTGATCGCTTCTGGTGGAGTGGGCAACTTAGATCACTTAGTAGATGGTGTGATTGAAGGCAAGGCTGATGCTGTATTGGCGGCTAGTATTTTCCATTTTAACGAATACACCATTCCTCAAGCGAAACAATACATGGCCTCAAAGGGCATTGAGATGCGGTTGTAGTTATTTCAGTTTATGGATCAAGGCCGAGGCGGAGACAAGCTTTATGCCAGCTTCATCTAACCGACCAAGGGCTTTATTTAAAAATGCTACAGTAGCTGGGTAGGGGTGGCCAATAAGCACTGCAGAACCATGTTTGTTAGCAATATCTATGGCCTGTTGGAACTGCTTTTCTAGCGCGTCTATACTTGTATCATTATCTAAAAATACGTCCCGTGTAAGTGCTGGAACAGCTTGAGTTACAGCCTGCTGCCAGGCAATGCTATAGGCACTTGTACGGCTATCTACAAAAAACAAACCTAACTCGTTAGCTACATCCATTGTCCATTGCATAGGTAAGGGTTGTTCGGTTAACGCGCTACCCATGTGGTTATTTAGGCCTGCTGCATAGGGCACGCTGGCCAGGTCTCCTCGTAACACTTGTTTGAATTCATCTTCGTCCATATCCAAGGTAAGGCCACCTGGGCCCAACCGCAGGCCTGCATGGTTTTGCATGGGTACATGCAGCATTATCTGTTTATCTTCTGCAGCACCTTTACGGGCCAATAACGCACCGTGAGGGGTGTGGGGCATCACTGCCAGGGTGATTGGGCCGGGCAGATTGATGGCGCCTAGTCCATTGGCAAGGTTGTAGCCTATGTCATCTATTATGATCACTATAGACGGCTGAAATTCATCCGCTGTAACTAAATGTGGCGTGGCTATAAAAGGAATAAGTAGCAGCCAAATAAAAGGCTTAATAGATGTTTTGATCATTTTATGTTTTTAGGGCTTATGGTGTTAAGTAAATCTAGTGCTGCGGTAAGCTGTAGATCGTCTTCCGCACTGGTGTTACTTATGTTGAGATGAGGGTCAATACCCTTGAGGTGTATGTTGTGGCCCCCTGGGGTGTAATAATATGCCGTTGTGAGTTTAACGCCAGTACCTTCTGGTAAAGTAATAATAGACTGCACAGAGCCTTTTCCAAAGCTGGTAGTGCCTAACAGCTTTCCTCGTTGATGGTCTTTTATAGCGCCTGCCACAATTTCTGATGCCGAAGCGCTGCCGTTGTTAATAAGTATGACCAAAGGCCAACCTTCGCTAGGGTCTTTGGTGTGGGCATCGAAGCGCATACTGTCATGTGTTTGACGCGCCTTAGTGGTAACGATAGTACCCTCGGTTAAAAAAGCATCGGCCACTTGTGCAGCTGCTTCTAAAGTGCCGCCGGGGTTGTTTCTTAAGTCTAGTAGCCAGCGGTCAGCCCCTGCTAACTTAAGTGACTGCATTTGCGCTACTAAATCTTGCCCAGTGTGGTCTTGAAAGCGGCTAATCCGAAGATAAGCTACATTACCGTCCATTAGTTCACTACGCACACTTTGGGTAGTGATTACCTCTCTAATTAATGAAAATTTAAGCTCTTCGCCATTACGTAAAATAGTGAGTTTTACCTCACTGCCAGCACCACCAGCCATTAGTTGGCCTATGGCGTGCACGTCTAGACCTTTAACCGCCTGGTCTTGCACATGAGTAATTAAATCGCCAGGTAGAATGCCAGCACGAGATGCTGGACTGTTGTCGATAGGGGTGATTATGCGAATGTAAGTGCCTTCAGGCACTAGCTCAACACCAATGCCAGAGTATTCTCCTCGGGTGTCTTCTCGCAGACGAGTCATGTCGTCAGCATCTAAATAGCTGGAAAATGGATCAAGTTTTAAAATGAGGCCTTCAAGGGCCAGCTGTAATAACTCTGCGTCTGTTTTGGGTTCTACGTGTTGTAGTCGAATGCGTTCATACACGGCTACAAAAGACTGCAGCGCAGCTAATGGCACGGGGGTTTGGGATGTAGGTGTTGCAGCTATAGTGTTGTAGGTTAATGTGCTTAGCCCAAGTAAAAGCATTAGGCGCATAAAATGACGTCTAAACTGGGATTTTGGTGTGAGGTGGTTCAGTGTAATATGCATAACGTCACCTTATTGCAACCATTGCTTAGGGTTCAAGGGTTTACCTTGTTTTCGTAAAGAAAAATATACTGCAGCTTGGGTGTTGCCACCAGATTTTCCGCTACTGGCGATAAGCTGTTGAGCAGCGGCGTAATCTCCTACAGAAAGGTAGAGTGCCTGATTTTGTCCGTATAGACTTAAAAAACTATCGCCATGGTCAAGAATAATAACTAATCCATAACCTTTTAACCAATCGGAAAAGACCACTTGCCCGCCATGGATAGCCACTACATCTGAGCCTTCTTGGGCGGCAATCAGCCAGCCCTGTTGGCTTAAAGGATAGGCACTATTTGATGCGCCAAAACGGTTAAGCACTTTGCCTTTTAAGGGCCAGGGTAGCTTTCCCTTAGCATCTACTAAAGGGATGTTGGCCACCTGAATGTTGGCTTTGGAGATGGCTACTTGAATTTGTTCTAGCAGCTCTTGGGCTTGTATTTGGTCGGCTTTGGCACTGGTTAATCGTTGTGCTTTTGAGGCTTGCTTATTTTTTAACTGATTAAGGTTAGTTGCCAGCTTGGTTTTGGCCTGTGTTAAATTTTGGGTTTGTTCTTGTAGCTGTTTGTCATACTGCTGTAATTCTAGGGCAAGGTCGGCTTGTTCTTGCTGTACTAATGCAAGGCTATTTAATGTTTGGCGATAAACCGCCATTTGGTTGGCGCTGGCTTGGTTTAAGTATTGGTAATACGCCATATTGCGGGCAAGGGTTGACGGATTATCTAAACTGAGTAAAAGATTGCTGGCTGAATTCTGGCCTTGTTGATATTGGTTCTTTAATTGGTTGCTGAGTTGCTGGTATTGTTCGGATAAGGCATCTTGAAAATGGCTAGATTGCTGTTGCAGCTTGGTGAGACGTGAAACTGATTTTTTGCTGCTTTGTTGGTTTTGTTTTATGGCTTTACGAAGGCTACTAATTTTTTTTTCATTACTACGTAGCTGTTTCTGCAAATCAGAAGCTTGGTTTTGGGCCTTGTTAAGCCAATCCTGTAGGCTGCCAATATCGCTTTGCAATTGTTGCATGCGCTGCTGTACTTGCTGCTCACTATTAGCAGACAGGCCTGTGCTTATTAGCAATAGCAGGCCGCACGTTAAGGTTGCAATAACGCGCAACTTAGTTAAATTCCACCAAGTTACGGCCAGTCATTTCTTCTGGCTGTTCTAGGTTCATTAAATGCAGCAAAGTGGGTGCTAGGTCTGCTAGTACGCCAGAAGAAAGTTTGGCGTTGCTGTTTCTGCTGCTCACATAAACCAACGGCACAGGCCATAACGTATGGGCTGTATGAGGTTGGCCAGTAGAGGGGTTAGTCATGAGCTCTACGTTGCCATGGTCGGCGGTAATTAGCGCCTCACCATCTACTTTTTCTAAGGCACAAACAATGCGTGCAAGGCAGGCGTCAACTGCTTCTACAGCTTTAACAGCCGCGTCAAATTTGCCAGTGTGCCCCACCATGTCGGCGTTGGCAAAGTTACATACAATTAGATCGTAGGCGCAGCTTTCGATGGCGGCAACCAGTTTGTCGGTTAGTTCTGGTGCACTCATCTCTGGCTGTAAGTCATAGGTGGCAACGTTGGGGGAGGGGATCAGCTCACGGCTCTCGCCTTCGTACATTGCTTCTTGGCCACCACTAAAAAAGAAGGTGACGTGGGCATACTTTTCAGTTTCGGCAATACGTAATTGCGTCTTGCCATGGTTGGCCATTACTTCACCAATGTCATTTTTTAGGTAATATGGCGGAAAAGCGCAGGCGCTATCTATGTCAGCGCTGTATTGCGTCATCATCACAAAATCAGCTAGATCAAGAGGTTCTCCGCGATCAAAATTATCAAACTTGGCATCCACAAATGCACGTGTAATTTGGCGTGAACGGTCCGGTCTAAAGTTAACACAGATTATTGCGTCACCATCTTTAATGGTGGCAGGCTGGCCGTGGTGGTCTAGAATAACTGTAGCGGGCATAAATTCATCGGTGTTGTTGTTTAAATAGGCCTCTTGTAATGCATTAAGAGCAGATAAGCATTCATACTCTGCTTCGCCGTAACGCATGGCGCGGTATGCACTTTCAATACGATCCCAGCGTTGGTCTCTATCCATAGCAAAATAACGCCCACATAAGCTACCAATACGGCCATTTATTGGCTCTAATGCATCTGTAAGCGCTTGTATGTAGCCTTGGGCAGAACTGGGTGCGGTATCTCGACCATCTAGCCATGCGTGCACTACTATAGCTCTAGCACCACGCTCGTGAGCTAAGCGACAGGTTGCAAATAGATGATCTTGGTGACTGTGTACGCCGCCATCGGATAGTAGGCCACAAATATGTACAGTGCCTTTGTTGGCTACTGCTTTATCTATAGCTGCAAGGATCACTGGGTTGGTATGAAATTCGCCGTCTTCAATGGCTTTGCCAATGCGAGTGTAATTTTGATACACCACTCGACCTGCGCCAATGTTCATATGGCCTACTTCTGAGTTACCCATTTGACCCTCTGGTAGGCCTACATCAGCACCAGAGGTCCCTACTAAAGTGTGGCGATGATTTGCCAGCAGAGCATCCCAAGTTGGGGTAATTGCTGCTTTAATGGCATTGGAAGTAGATGATTCGCTTTGTCCCCATCCATCAAGAATGATGAGGGCTTTTGGGCTAGAAGTGGTCATGGTGTCTATTATCGGCAAATGGCACTTGATATTTTAGCAGTCCGCCCCCAATTTATCCATGCTATGGCGTATAATGCCGCCGAACTTGTCGCACTTATGGCGGCCTAGAACCTATTTAATCGTTGGGAATAATAAAACTTATGGAACGTTACCTTGAATTTGCAATCAATCACTGGGAAATGGTACTGGCCTTACTGATGACATTGGCAGTGTTATTGATCACAGAACGTCGCAAAGCTGCCCCGTCTGTTTCTCCACAACAAGCGACAGTTTTGGCAAATGGTGAAGATGCCTTGTTGCTAGATATTCGAACTCCTGCAGATTTTAAAGCTGGACGTGTAATGGGTGCTAAGAATATTCCTTTTGCCGATCTAACAAAGCGCATGTCAGAGCTTGAAAAACACAAAAATAAACCCATTGTTATAATATGTAAGACAGGTCAAACATCCTCGGGTGCAGCGAATATTTTAAAAAAGGCCGAGTACACCAACGTTCAGCGCATGACTGGCGGTATGGCCGAATGGACAGGGCAGAACTTGCCACTTGTTCGTAAATAATAGTCTAATAACGAGGCCCTGGCATGACAACACAAGTGACAGCACAGGTAGTAATGTATAGCTCTAGTTTATGTGGTTTTTGTTTTAGAGCTAAACGCTTGCTCGACAGCAAAGGCATAGCCTATAAAGAAATTAGTGTTGATGGACGTGGTGATATACGCCAACAAATGATGCAGCTCACGGGTGGCCGTACCGTGCCGCAAATCATTATTAATGGCAATGCCATTGGTGGCTGTGATGAATTGCATCTGTTGGATCGTCAGCAACAATTAGATACCTTATTAGCTGCTTCATAAACGAAGCACTTCCTTATAAAATATACAATAAAGAGAGTTAAGCATGAGCGAAGAAGAAAAAGGCGCAGCAGCAGCCCCAGAAGCCAGCACACAGCCACAAATTATGATTCAGCGTGTGTATTTGAAAGATTTGTCTTTTGAATCGCCAAATGCACCACAATCTTTCACTGCAGAGTGGAAACCAGAAATAGGTGTAGATCTAAATAGCCAAGCTCGCCAGCTTAACGAAAATAGTTTCGAGGTAGTGTTACGTATAACCATTACGGCTATGTCGGAAGAAAAGACAGTTTACTTAACGGAAGTTCAGCAAGCAGGTTTGTTCCACATTGCCAACGTACCTCAAGAGTCCATGGGCCAAGTATTAGGTGCCTTCTGCCCTAACATCCTGTTCCCATACGCCCGCGAAGCCATTGATAACTTAGTGCAAAAAGGCAGCTTCCCAGCCTTGATGCTTGCTCCGGTTAACTTTGATGCTTTGTATGCACAGAGCATGGCTCAGCAAGCCACTCAAGCAGCTGAAGCGGCTAAAGTTGCAGCTGAATCTGTTGAAGTTGCTCCAGAGCAAACGCACTAATTTACTCTCCTAGCTAGCGCCCTCGTAGTTGAGTTGGCGCCATGCTTCGTAGACTACAATAGCCGCACAATTCGATAAGTTCAAACTGCGGCTTTCTGCTGTCATGGGTAAGCGAATTCTACCATCGCATCTGGCTCTAATCTCTTCGGGTAGGCCTCGGCTTTCAGGGCCAAATAACAACGCGTCATCTTTTTCAAACTTGGCTTTACTAAAACAATCACTGCCCTTTGTAGTCATAGCATAGATGGTTTTTGGCTGTACGCTAGCAAGAAATTCGTCGTAGTTTTTGTGTACCTGCATGCGCGCCCACTCGTGATAATCCAACCCAGCTCGCCTTAGTGCTTTGTCTTCTAGCGTAAACCCTAGTGGCTCAATTAAATGTAATTGAAATCCTGTGTTGGCACACAGTCGAATAATATTGCCTGTGTTAGGTGGAATTTCTGGTTCAAAAAGGACAACGTGTAACATGGTATTTATCTGTTCCTACAAGTATTTTAATATTAAGCTGGTTCTGTCTAAAGTCCTAATTCGTTAATTTTACGGGTAAGGGTGTTTCTGCCCCATCCTAATAGTTCTGCAGCTTCTCTACGACGGCCGTGGGTGTGCTTTAGGGCTGCTTCTATCATTACTTTTTCGAACGCAGGCAGGGCGGTGTTGAGTAATTGTTCTTGACTGAACTGCAGCTCTTTCTTAGCCCACTTTGATAATGAATCTTGCCAGCTTTGTTCAGTGTTAGTTTTGGCACTTTTTTCTTGTAGTTCTGGTGGTAGGTCGCTCACTAATATTTGGCTGCCGCTGCCCATAACGCTTAACCAGCGGCAAACGTTTTCTAATTGACGCACGTTGCCAGGCCAGTCTAACTGTTGCAAATGTTCTGCGGCGGCGTTGGAAAGTTGCTTGGTTTCTACTGCAAGCTCTTTGGCGCTGGTCACTAGGAAATGTCTTGCTAGTGCAGGGATGTCTTCACTGCGCTGATTAAGGTTTGGTAGTGCTATACGAATAACATTAAGCCTGTGAAACAGGTCTTCGCGGAATAATCCTTGCTCTACTCGTTTGGTTAAGTCTTGGTGTGTGGCGGCAATAATACGCACATCTACTTTAACTAGATTGTGGCCACCCACTCTATAAAACTCTCCATCTGCTAGCACTCTTAATAATCGAGTTTGAGCTTCAGGAGGCATATCGCCTATTTCATCCAGTAGTAATGTACCGCCGTGAGCTTGTTCAAAGTGCCCTTTGCGTTGGTTAGCTGCGCCTGTAAAGGCACCTTTTTCATGACCAAACAGCTCAGATTCAATAATGTCTTTCTGAATAGCCGCCATGTTTAAGGGAATAAAAGGTTGTTTGGCCCGTGGGCTATGCTGATGCAGTGCATGGGCAATCAGTTCTTTACCGGTGCCAGAAGCACCGTTAATCATCACTGTCATGTTAGATTGTGACAGGCGGCCAATAGCCCTAAACACCTCCTGCATAGCAGGCGCTTCGCCAATGATCTTAGCACTGGCTGGTGCAGGTTCTGGGGTGCTAGTGCCTGTTTCTTGTTGGGCGTGCTGCAAGCCTCGTTGCACTAACACTACGGCTTCATCAATATCGAACGGTTTGGGTAGATAATCAAACGCGCCGCCTTGATAGGAAGCTACGGCACTGTCTAAGTCTGAGTGTGCGGTCATAATAATAACGGGCACATGGGCAATTTGTTGCTGTAGTCGTTGTAATAACCTAAGGCCGTCGATCCCTGGCATGCGAATATCGCTAACAATTAGGCTTGGTGAATCAGACTCAAGTGCATCCAACAACTGCTGGCCGTCTTCAAAGCAGCGGCTGCTAATTTGTGCTTGTTGTAATGCGCGCTCTAGTACCCAGCGAATAGCGTGGTCGTCGTCTACTATCCATACATCTTGGCTCATGAGAGGTTCTCCATGGGTAGGTAAATATTAAAGCAAGTGTGGCCTTTCTGGCTGTCACATTCGATCAGGCCTTGATGCTGTTGTATAAGGCTTTGGGCAATGCTTAAACCCAGTCCGGTGCCTTGGGCACGGTGAGTGACCAATGGGAAGAATATGCCTTCTTTTAGGTCTGCGGCAATGCCTGGGCCGTTGTCACTTATGCTGATACAGCACGCTAGGCGATGGCAGGTGTTGCCTATAGTGAAGTGTCTTACGGCCCTGGTTTTTAGGCTTATGTGGCCACCAATAATATTATGTTCCAGTAATGCTTGCAGTGCATTACGCCCTACATTGAGGAACACCTGTGTCATTTGGTTGGCGTCTATTAATAGTTCTGGCAAGCTGGGGTCATAATCCCGTATAAGCTGCACTTGGTCACCGGCCTCGGCACGTAATAGCTGGTCTATCTTGTCTAGTATCTGATGAATGTTGCAAATTTGTTTTTGGGTTTGGCGCTGGGGGCCAAGTAATCGATCCACTAGATCTCTTAGGCGATCTGCCTCGGAAATAATGATGTCGGTGAATTCGTGTAAAGAAGGATCAAGCTCTCTTTGTAATAACTGTGCCGCGCCACGAATGCCGCCTAGTGGATTTTTAATTTCGTGAGCAAGGTTGCGTATAAGGTTAGAGGAGGCCTGTTGTTGCGTTGTCATGCGCGCTTCTTGTGTAAGGCGTTTCATACGTTCTAAAGGTTGGATCTCTAAGGCTAAGCTGCCTTGTTCATCTACCGTGGTTACAGTTAAGTCTACCCATAGTTTATGACCATTGGCTTGCTGAATTTGGGTGTCGTGACTGGTAAAAGATTGCTGATGGCTTGAGCTATGTTGTAATTGCTGTTTAAGAAGCGGATCTAACAATAGCAAAGTGCTGATGGGTTCCAGTTGCATTTGATGCTGGCTGACTCGAAATAAATTCTCTGCAGCTAAATTGAGAGCCACAATTTCCATGCGAGGGTTAACCAAAACGATTGCGGTGGTTAAATGGTTAACCAAGCTAGCAAGAGCTTGGCTGGCTTGCAGTGGATTAGGCATTGCACTCCGTATGGGTGGTTTATGGGAATAGGTCGATGCACCAAATTAGTGCGCAGGGTGTGCTAAAAAAGCCCTCCTAAGAGGGCTTTTAGTTATACGCTTAGCAAGAGTAGTAAAGGGCAAACTCAACAGGGTGAGTTACGCTGTTTACTGCTTCTACTTCAGTGTACTTAAGTGCGATGTAAGCATCGATCATATCGTCGGTAAATACGCCGCCACGAGTTAAGAACTCACGGTCCACTTCTAGTGAATCAAGAGCTTCTTCTAAGCTTCTAGCAACTGTTGGAATTGCTTTGGCTTCTTCAGCTGGTAGGTCATACAAATCTTTGTCGGCTGCATCACCTGGGTGTATTTTGTTCTGAATACCGTCAAGGCCTGCCATCAATAGTGCCGCAAAGCACAAATATGGGTTAGCTGTGGGATCAGGGAATCGCACTTCTACACGGCGACCACGGGGGTTGCGTACGTACGGAATACGGATAGAAGCAGAACGGTTACGGGCAGAATAAGCCAGCATAACAGGGGCTTCAAAACCTGGCACCAAGCGCTTGTAGGCGTTAGTAGAGGCGTTGGTGAATGCGTTAAGCGCCTTAGCATGCTTAATAATGCCACCAATATAGTACAGCGCGATGTCAGACAAACCACCGTAGCCGTCGCCAGCAAAAAGGTTAATGCCATCTTTAGCAATAGACTGGTGTACGTGCATACCAGAACCATTATCACCGACAATAGGCTTAGGCATGAAGGTAGCAGTCTTGCCATAAGCGTGCGCCACATTATGCACACAGTATTTAAGTATCTGCACTTCGTCAGCCTTGCGCACTAAGGTGCTGAACTTAGTGCCAATTTCATTCTGGCTAGCGGTTGCTACTTCGTGATGGTGTACTTCTATTTCCACACCCATCGATTCCATAGCGTCACACATTTCACCGCGCATGTCGTGAGCAGAGTCGACTGGGGGTACTGGAAAATAACCACCTTTGACTCCAGGGCGATGGCCCATGTTGCCGCCTTCGACGGTGGCGTTAGACTGCCAAGCGCCTTCTGAAGAATTAATTTCATACATGGCGCCTTGCATATCGGCTTTCCACTTTACGTCATCAAATACAAAGAATTCTGGCTCTGGGCCAAAGAATGCGGTGTCCCCGATGCCTGTAGACTTAAGGTATTCTTCAGCGCGGGCAGCAACTGAACGTGGGTCACGGTCGTAGCCTTGCATGGTGGTTGGTTCAATTACATCACAGCGTAGGTTAACGGTAGTTTGGTCTGTGAATGGGTCTAATACAGCAGAGCTGTCGTCAGGCATGATAATCATGTCTGAATCGTTAATGCCTTTCCAGCCAGAAATTGAAGAACCATCGAACATTTGGCCTTCAGAAAAGAAGTCTTCGTCTACTACGCGTGCAGGAATCGTTACGTGGTGCTCTTTACCTTTGGTGTCGGTGAACCGTAGGTCTACCCAGCGCGCTTCGCTGTCTTTGATCATTTTAAGTGTATTTGCAGACATGAAGTCTCTCCAATAAAAACTGGCCTCAGAGCCAGTGGGTTAACGTGTATGGGTTGCAGCGTACTGGCTGTCATTGCTAATAATGCTATTAATAGTTGTAGCAACGCTCATGCCAACTTTACGCAAGGCGTCAAAATTGACTCTCTATGGTGGTTTTGGTCGCATATAGGTGGTTTTCAGTGTGGTGTCATCCCTCTGACAAGGAAAACATTTCAAATAAAAACTAATCCAGTGATAGTTTGCACTAAAAAGAGTCGCACTTAAAGTGTGAGCGCACTAATAAAGTGCGAAAAAATAAGCATGTATAAATGTTTCTCTTGTTGCACCTTAAGTGCTGTGTTATCGCGGTACTTTTGATATAATTCGCGCTGCATTTTTTTGGCGGTGCTGTGTAGCACCGCCCATACGTATTTTGGCCACGTTCAATAGAGGCCGTTTGGAGTAGTGAGATGATCGAAAAATTAAGAAATGTGGCGATTGTAGCCCACGTAGACCATGGTAAAACCACCTTGGTAGACAAGTTGCTAGAACAATCCGGCACACTTGATCGTCGTGACCAAGGCGCAGAGCGCGTTATGGACTCTAACGACCAAGAAAAAGAACGTGGAATAACCATTACTGCAAAAAACACTGCTGTAAGCTGGAATGGCTACCATATTAACATCGTAGACACACCAGGACACGCGGACTTTGGTGGTGAGGTAGAACGTGTTCTATCTATGGTAGATTGTGTATTGTTGTTGGTAGACGCTGTAGATGGCCCTATGCCACAAACACGTTTTGTAACTCAAAAAGCTTTCCAGCAAGGGTTGAGCCCAATTGTAGTAATCAACAAGATCGACCGTCCAGGCGCACGCCCAGATTGGGTTATGGATCAAGTATTTGATTTGTTTGACTCTTTAGGTGCTACTGATGAGCAGTTAGACTTCCCAGTAATGTATGCGTCTGCCATTAACGGCATCGCGGGTACATCTGTTGATAACATGGCCGAAGACATGACGCCATTGTTCGAGTCATTGGTTGAGAACGTTAAAGCGCCAGACGTAGACCTTGAGGGCCCTTTACAGATGCAAATTTCTGCCTTGGATTACTCAAGTTATGTAGGCGTTATCGGTGTAGGCCGTATTAAGCGTGGCAAAATGAAGCTAGGTCAGCAAGTTAAGGTGGTTGGTTCTGATGGCAAGCAGCGTACTGCTAAGCTACAAAACGTAATGAGCTACATGGGTCTTGAGCGTATTGATGTACCAACAGCTCAAGCTGGCGACATTGTATGTGTTACTGGCATTGAAGGCCTGAACATTTCTGACACTATCTGTCATCTTGATACTGTTGAGGCATTACCTCCTCTAAGCATTGATGAGCCAACGGTATCGATGACGTTCCAAGTGAACGATTCACCTTTTGCTGGCCTAGACGGCAAGTACGTTACCAGCCGTAACATTCGTGACCGTTTAGAGCGTGAATTGATCCACAACGTAGCGCTACGTGTTGATCCAGGTGATTCACCAGACCGCTTTGTTGTATCAGGCCGTGGTGAACTGCACTTGTCTGTATTGATCGAAAGTATGCGCCGGGAAGGCTTTGAGATGGGTGTGGGTCGTCCACAGGTTATTGAAAAAGAAGTTGATGGCGTAATGATGGAGCCATACGAAGCAGTATTGATTGACTGTGAAGACCAGCATCAAGGTTCTTTGATGGAAGAAATGGGTCGTCGTAAAGCCGAAATGACTAACATGGAACCAGACGGCAAAGGCCGCACACGTTTAGAATTTATCATTCCTTCACGTGGTTTGATTGGTTTCCGTGGCCAGTTCTTAACGTTGACGTCGGGTAGCGGCGTAATGACATCTTTGTTCGATCACTATGGTGAAGTGAAGAAGGGTGCCTTGGCTGAGCGTCAAAACGGCGTATTGATTTCCATGGTTAAAGGTAAGATCTTAGCGTTTGCTTTGTTTAACCTACAAACCCGTGGCCGTTTAATGGTTGAGCCAAACATTGATGTATACGAAGGTATGCTTATTGGTGTTCACAGCCGTGGTAACGACTTGGCAGTTAACCCAACTAAGGGTAAGCAGCTGACCAACATTCGTGCAGCTGGTACTGATGAAAACATCGTGCTTAGCCCACCAATTCGTTTCACACTAGAGCAAGCGCTTGAGTTTATCGAAGACGATGAGTTGGTAGAAGTAACACCTAACTTCATCCGTTTACGTAAGCGTCTACTTACCGAAACTGCACGTAAGCGTGCACCTAAGTAAGTATTGCTAACGCAAATAAAAAGCCGGCTTATTCGCCGGCTTTTTTGTGGGTGAAATAAACAGGAACTATCTCTAAATGAACTATAAGTGTGAGAGGCAGTCTGTTAGATTAGAGTATTGTGAGGGTAGCATCGTGAAAAAATTTATATTATTGCTATTAGCTGGCTTTACTGTGGCCTGTTCTAGTGCGCCAGCTAAGGTTGAGTCAACTGTTGAGGTGCCTAGTTTTACGGCTGCCTATGATGCTTTTAGTTGTGATCAGCTGTATTCTGAGGCTCGGCGTATTGCTAGTCAGATGCAAGAAATCGCTAGTGTGCGAGATGAAGATGCACAAATGGAGCAGTTAGAGTTTATTGGTGGTGTGTTGTATTGGCCAGTGTTGTTTCTGGTGGATGGCCGTAGTGACTCTAAAGCAGCGCAGGATGAATACGAGCAGCTAAAAAATCGTATGCTAAGCTTGTCTTCGTGGGTGCTCAAAAAACAGTGTGGTGGTTAAGAGGCCACATTAGCTGGACGTACCCTGACTCAGATATATTGGTTTAGCACCTTGGTATAAATTTAAAGCATAAAAAAAGCAACTCGTATGAGCTGCTTTCTGAGGCTAGTTTATTTTTATTATTAAGCCAAAGGGTATATTTTTTTCTTATTGCGCTTATTATTTTTTTTGCGCTTGAGGCATATTACCAACATCCTTCGCAGTGTCTAATACTAAAAAGTTATAGCCTGCTATAAAAATAGAATAAGGTGTGAAGATGTTCATGACCTGCAAGCCGCTATCTTGTTTATAACCTAAGGCAAGATTAATATAGAGCCTGTCTAATCTTCTTACATTTAGTGACTAACCATGGCCAGTATACAAATTTCATACCCCCATCAACGATCAATGGAAGAAGCCCGCGAAGCGGTACAAATTTTTTCCTCTAAGCTAGAAGCAAAGCTAGGAGTAAAGAGCCACTGGCAGGGTGATGTGTTGATGCTTGAGCGCCAAGGCGTAAAAGGCTCTATGGTGCTATCAGAAGGGGCTGTAGATGTGGCACTGACCCTTGGTATGATGCTAACTCCAATGAAGAGCCAGATTGAAGCAGAGATCCACAAGCAGCTGCTGCGCTGCTTGGGTTAGATTTCGATTGCGACGTTGCTACATTTATTCCTCGTAATGACGTTTGTAGAGAGCAATCTATAATATATAGCGACTGAGGTCTTGGTCTTTCACAAGGTCTTGTAGGTTGTGATCTACGTAAGCTTGGTTAATAAGCACTTTAGCACCAGAGGCTTGGCTAGCCGTGAACGATAGGTCTTCTAGCAGGCGCTCCATTAACGTATGTAAGCGTCTCGCGCCGATGTTCTCAGTACTTTCATTCACTTCATAGGCAAGCTCTGCTATGCGTTTAACGCCGTCTTCACTGAACTCAAGATCTACCCCTTCTACACTCAATAGCGCTTGATACTGCTGCGTGAGGGAGTAATCAGGTTCTGTAAGAATGCGAGTAAAGTCTTCTGGGCGTAGGGCATTGAGTTCTACCCGAATAGGCAGCCTGCCTTGTAGCTCTGGAATAAGGTCCGAAGGCTTGGCCACGTGGAATGCGCCAGAAGTGATAAACAGGATATGGTCTGTTTTCACCATGCCATACTTCGTGGTTACTGTGCATCCTTCAATTAAAGGTAGCAAATCACGCTGCACACCTTCACGGGATACGTCGCCACTTCCTCCTTCTTGCCTTTTGGCAATTTTGTCTATTTCATCTAAAAATACAATGCCATTTTGTTCTACGGCTTCTAATGCTTGTTGTTTAAGGTCTTCTTCTTTAACTAGGCCAGCCGCTTCTTCGTCTTGCAATTGCTTTAACGCATCGGCAATAGTCATTTTTTTGGTTTGCTTCTTGTCTTTGCCCATATTGGCAAACAAACCTTGTAATTGATTGGTCATGTCTTCCATGCCAGGGGGGGCCATGATTTCAACACCCATAGGTGCGTTAGACACTTCGATATCAATTTCTTTTTCGTTTAGTAGCCCTTCTCGAAGCTTTTTGCGAAACACCTGGCGGGTGCCTGACTCTTTAGTACTTGAGTCATCTTCTGCGCCACGGGCAGGTGGCAGTAATACATCTAAAATTCGCTCTTCTGCACGGTCTGCTGCTTGGTTAGCCACTTTAGTCATAGCTTCTTCACGTAGCATTTTCATGGCTGTTTCCATGAGGTCTCGAATGATAGACTCTACGTCTCGGCCCACATAACCAACTTCGGTGAACTTTGTGGCTTCGATTTTTATAAATGGCGCATTGGATAGTTTGGCCAAACGTCGAGCAATTTCAGTTTTACCAACCCCCGTAGGGCCTATCATCATAATATTTTTGGGGGCAATTTCAGCCCGCATGTTGGGTTCAAGTTGCATGCGACGCCAGCGGTTACGTAATGCAATAGCCACAGCGCGTTTAGCTGCAGCTTGTCCAATAATGTGTTTGTCGAGTTGGCTGACGATTTCAGCAGGAGTCAGGTGAGACATAGTTCAGCCTTATTTCTTAGTTTGAGAGAGTGTATCAATGGTTTCGATGGTGGTTTGGTGGTTGGTGAAAACACAAATATTTGCAGCAATATTAAGGCTCTTACTAACGATATCATGAGCTGAAAGATCGGTGTTTTCTAGCAAAGCTAATGCTGCAGCTTGAGCGAAGTTGCCCCCAGAACCTATGGCGATAAGGCCGTGCTCAGGCTCTATTACATCTCCTGTACCGCTGATAATAAGAGATGCTTCTTCGTTGGCAACCACCAACATAGCTTCTAACTTGCGCAGGCCACGATCACTGCGCCATTCTTTGGCAAGCTCTACAGCAGCACGTACCAGCTGGCCATGGTGCTTTTCGAGTTGGCTTTCAAAGCGTTCAAATAGGGTGAGCGCGTCGGCGGTGCCACCAGCAAACCCGGCAATCACTTTGTCGTGGTATAGGCGGCGCACTTTGCGAGCATTGCCTTTCATTACCGTATTGCCTAAGGAAACTTGGCCGTCGCCACCTAATACAACTTGATTACCGCGGCGTACAGATACTATGGTTGTCATGTTTCAGTCCTAATTAGTTGCCATACTGGGCTATATACTTAAGCGGTGTCTAAGTGATACTTAAGTGTGGTCCTTCTAGAATGGGGTTCAGGCGCTAGAATTCAAGCGCAAGCACCCTTAACAGGCGATTACTTAGCGCTTTTCTTAATTTGAAGTGACTGAATACCCTGTTGGGCGAGAATATCTACAGCTTTATTGAGGGTGGACCGATTACTAAATGGCCCGATACGAACACGGTACCAGACAGAACCGCTGCTCGAAACCGTTTTTTCGGTCACAACATTGCTCATGTTAAGAAGGATCAGCTTAGCCCTGAGGCGGTTAGCGTCAGCCAATCTACGAAAGGATCCAGCCTGTAATACAGTGTCGGTCTTCTTATTAGGGTCTTTAGGTGTGGAGATGTAAGCGTCCACTTTTACGGGAGTTACTTCACTGTCAGGCAATAGGGTGTAGAAGTCAAAACTGTCTTGTTGCTCGCTAGCGCCTTTTGTGTCAACCACCTTGTTGATAGTTTTTGGCACTACCTTAATAGCTGTGCTTGGGCTTTTTTTCTCGGCCACAAGGGAGCTGGCCTTACTATCATCAGGCTGTTGTGAAAGCATTATAAGAATTGCTAAAAAAGCTGTACTCACCATTAATGTGAGTAACATCACCCAGCGCGAAACAGCGGGCTTACGCTGCTTTTTCTTGGGTTTTCTTTTAGCGTAATCGTGGGAGGCCACAGTTACATTTGCTCTGGTGCATTAACACCTAACAGGCTTAAGCCGTTTGCCATTACTTGTCGTGCGGCCATGCAAAGGCACATACGAGCGTTACGTAACTGGGCATCGTCAATAACCATACGATGGGCATTGTAGTAACTATGGTAATTACTGGCTAAATCTTTAAGGTAATGAGCCACTTGATGAGGTTCGTGGTTCTTGGCAGCATTAGCGATCACTTCTGGGTACAGTTCAATTTGATGCATAAGATCAATTTCTGCAGTTTCGTTAAGCTTTTCTAACTGCGTAAGGCCCATGGCGGAATCCCATGTCATACCTTGCTCGGCTAATTTTTTGATCAGGGTGCAAATGCGTGCGTGAGCATACTGGATGTAATATACAGGGTTGTCTTTACTTTCTGACTTGGCAAGTTCCAAGTCAAAATCCATATGTTGTTCTGCTTTACGAGTAACATAAAAGAAGCGTGAGGCGTCCTTACCTACTTCTTCACGAAGTTCGCGTAAGGTTACAAAAGAACCACTGCGGGTAGACATTTGCACCCGCTCTTCACCACGATACAAAATGGCGAACTGCACCAGCTTTACTATTAAGCGGGCAGGGTCTATGCCTAGGGCTTGTAGTGCGGCCTTTACCCGAGTGATGTAACCATGGTGATCTGCTCCCCACACGTTAATAACTGTTTCCATACCACGCTCGAACTTGTTTAAGTGGTAAGCAATGTCAGAAGCAAAGTAGGTGGTTTGGCCATTGTCACGTTTTACTACGCGATCTTTGTCATCACCAAATGCAGTAGAGCGGAACCATAAGGCACCGCCGTCTTCATACACATGGCCTTGTTCTTGTAGCTTAACGATAGCGCGGTTGATCTGGTCGCCTTGATCTAGGCTGCGTTCAGAGAACCATTGCTGGAAGTCCACACCGAATTCGTGCAAATCTTGCTTAATGTCATCACGAATAGAGTCTAGGCCTGCATCAAAAACCAAGCGATAGTCCGCTTCGCCAAGTAAATTTTGTGCACGTTCAATGACATCATCAATGTGCTTCTCTTTGTCGCCATCAGGGCCATCTGCATGGAGGTCCGACATTACTGCCGCAGCTTCGTGCTTTAGGCGATTGCCATTTTCTTGGTGCAGCTGTTGGGCAATGTCATTAACATAGTCGCCCTGATAACCGTTGCTTGGGAACACAATGTCTTCACCTGCTTGTTGCAGGTAACGCAGCCACACACTAGCGGCTAAAATATTCATTTGGCGGCCAGCATCGTTAACGTAATATTCTCTTTCTACTTCAAAACCTGCTGCTTCTAATAGGTTAGAAACGCTGGCGCCGTAAGCAGCACCCCGGCCGTGGCCTACATGTAGAGGGCCAGTAGGGTTGGCAGAAACAAATTCCACTTGCACTTTATGGCCAGCACCGCTGTTATTACGGCCAAAGTTTTCAGCTTCTGCTAGCACTTTACCAATAATAGCTTGAGTGGCGTCTTGGCTGATAAAAAAGTTTATGAAGCCTGGGCCTGCGATTTCTGTTTTAGCTACTGAATCTGATGCCGGTAAATGGCTGCTGATCAATTCAGCGATGTCGCGGGGTTTACGTCGTGTAACCTTAGCCAAAGTGAGGGCCACATTACAAGCAAGGTCACCGTGTTGCTTGTCACGGGTATTATCAACCTGGATAGTGGCGACGAGTTCGGCGTCAAACTCACCTGCTACTTTAAGGCTATCGATGGCTTGTTGAATAAGGTCTGCAATGTGTTGCTTCATGGCGGTGTTTTGGCTTCTAAAAAGGTTTAAATGTGGTCTACAAATGAGACTGTAATAAATACGTATAGATAAGCGTTAATTATCCCAGTTCTTGCGGGTCTATGTCTAGGCTCCAGCGTATTTTACGAGCTGCAGGATGTTGATCCAGTAATAGGCACAATTGCTTCAATAATTGCTGTAGTTGTTTGCGGTTTGGGTGTTGAAGCTGTAGTTGAGCACGATAATAGTGGGCTCTACGAGCCATAAAGGCAGGCATAGGGCCGAACATAAGTAAGGATTTGGTGAGAGGGTGCAGCTCTGAGTTTTGAACTTGCTGCCCTAACCAATGTAATAAGGCAAAGGCCTGTGCAGCATCTTTGGCTTGGGCATGAAACAACGCCATGTGTCCCACGGGCGGCAGGCCACTTTGCTGACGGATAGCTAGCTCTTGCCTTGCAAAGGCGTTGTACCCTTGGCTTACTAAAATATTAATGGTTGGATGATCAGCTTGGTAGGTTTGAATCACCGCGGTACCTGGTATTTTGGCACGACCAGCGCGGCCGGCGGTTTGCACTAGTAATTGGGCTAGCTTTTCTGGGCCACGAAAATCACTGCTAAACAGGCTGGCATCGGCATCTAAAATAGCCGCCAAAGTCACATTAGGAAAGTGATGGCCTTTAGCTAGCATTTGTGTGCCTACTAAAATACAAGGTTCTCCGTCATGTACCTGTGCTAGCATTCCTTCTAAGCTGCCTTTTTTACGGGTAGTGTCACGATCAATACGATGAACTGGCGTGTTTGGGAATAGGTAAGTGAGCTGTTCTTCAGTTCGTTCAGTGCCTTGGCCTAGTGGTTTTAACTGATTACTTTGGCATTGTGGGCAACGCAAATGCACTGGTTGTTGGTGCTCACAGTGGTGGCAATGTAGCCTTGGAGGGCTACGATGTAATGTCATATTTGCATCACAAGCTGGACACTGTGCGGTTGTGCCGCAAGACTGACATTGCAAGCTAGGGGCGAAGCCTCGTCTGTTGAGCATCAACAGTACTTGATGGCCTAATTCCAGTTGTACCTGAACCATTTCTTGTAATTGTTCAGAAATACCAGCTTGTTGTGGTTGATTACGTAAATCAATGACCTCGTAACGTTGGTTACTGGCCTTGCCGGCTCTTTGGGTTAATAGCCATTGGCTAAAGCGCCCCCGTTCTACATTCGCTAAACTCTCCAGAGAAGGTGTGGCAGAGCCAAGTAAAATCGGAATATTGGCATCAACTGCACGTTTTATGGCTAAGTCTCTGCCATGGTAACGAAAGCCTTCCTGCTGTTTGTAGGCTTGGTCGTGTTCTTCATCAATAATGATGAGGCCTAACTCTGGGATAGGGGTAAATAAAGCAGAGCGGGTACCAATGATAATGTCTGCCTGACCCAAGCCAGCTTGCTGCCAAGCGTTAAGGCGTTGGTGTTCTGTAAGGCCTGAGTGCAACGCCAGCACGCGGTTATTAAAACGGTGCTCTAGGCGCTGTAAGAGCTGTGGTGTAAGGCCTATTTCGGGCACTAATAACAGAGTTCGTTTGCCTGATTGTAATTGATCTGCAATCGCGTGAAAATACACTTCGGTCTTACCGCTGCCGGTAACACCGTTTAATAAATTACAACTAAATGTGCTCTTCACCTTAGCTAGGTGCTCAACAATTTTTGATTGTTCTGGATTAAGATCTAGGCCTTGTTGTGCCAGTTGTAAGGTTACCTTTTGAGGTTTTGGGTAGCTAGTGGTGAGCAATTCTTTGTCTAGAAAAGGTTTCAGTTGGCTTGGTTTAATGCCTATGGTTTGTAACTGACTTAAGTTGAACTCAGGGGCAAGTTGCTGCAGTTGCTGCCAAACTGATTGCTGTTTTTTTGCCCTGCCAAAGTCGGCTTCTACGTCGGCTATCTGCCAATTGAGTTGAATTAAATGATTAGGTAGTGGTTGGCGTAATTTAGCCGGCAGCAGGTGCATCATTGAGTCACCTACTGGGTGTTGATAGTACTCAGCTGCCCATAGCCCTAATTGCCAAATTTCTTTAGGTAAGAGCGGAGTCTTATCTAACAATTCTGTGATTGGCTTGAGCTTGCTAAGATCTAGTGTAGTGGTTTCATTGATGCCAATAATGAGCCCAACTCTTTCACTACGACCAAAGGATACACGAACACGTAAACCAATTTCTGGCAGGAGTGAGCTCTCAGCTTTGTTGGGTGCTAAATAAGTAAATTCTTGGCGTAGGCCAGTGGCTAGAGCAATTTGTAAATACATAGGCATTGGGAAATACACAGGCACTGGAAAATAGAGCGTTGAAGATTAACAAGTTGGGCTTATCCTACACCAAAGTACCTGTGTTTGTGGTGATTTACACGTATAAAGCACCTGTTTGACCACTGGTAAAGTGTACGCAGGCAAAAAAGCTTGCTTATCCGTAGGTGTCTGGTAAAATTCCGCCTCTATTTTTATGGCTTGTCGGTTGTCGGCTTGTCAACTTTGAAAGAGATTTTATATAGATCTCTTATCGGTGCGGTACTTGGCAATAGATCAAGTGGCGGCGCCATAACCCTGAGGTTATTTCCCATGCAAAAAGATATTCACCCTAAGTACGAAGTGATGAACGCGACTTGTTCTTGTGGCAACGTTGTAGTAACTCGTTCCACTTTGTGCAAAGACATGACAATTGACACATGTTCTGCATGTCACCCGTTTTACACTGGTAAGCAGAAAAACATCGATGTTGGCGGCCGTATTGATCGTTTCAACAAGCGTTTCGGTACCCGCGGAACCAAGTAATTGGTTTAGCGTTCATCGCAACTTAAAAAACCCGCCTTGGTTGCCCAAGTGCGGGTTTTTTAGTGCCTAGCATTTAGTGGTTTTCACAACCGGCACAGCTATGGTCACTTAACTTGGCATCAATTGCGCTTAAAGCTAAGGCTTTGGTGGCGAAAATATTACGCTTACCAATGGTGTTTAAGTGGCCGTTACGAATGATGGGTTTAATCACCCTGCCGTTAAGGTTGCAAAGGTACAAGCCGCCACCTTTGGCCGCTAGTCGCTTAGCTTCATTGGCTAACAATTCGGTGCCTGCCAAGTCTATAAAGTTGATGCCGCTAGCAACAATAAGCACATGCTTGTGTTCAATAGCCATTAGTGTCGATTGTACATAATCCACCGCACCAAAAAATAGTGATCCATCTATACGGATTATTTTAACAACTTCGCATTCAGGTAAGCCTGAACGTTTTGCAGACACTAGCTTTTTAGAGCCGCTATGGCTAGCGCTGCTGGCCAAAGCACTAATATTTGGTTTGGATGTTCGACGTAAATAAAGCACTAAAGATAAAAGCACACCCAAATAGATGGCGAACTCCATTGGAAGCAATAAGGTAGCGGCAAAGGTGACATTAAATACCATCGCTTCGTTTTTTCCAGCACGGTAGATGATTTTTATGTGATGCCAGTCGATAAGGTTCCATGCCACCATCAACAATATAGCTGCCATGCTGGGTAAGGTGATATAGGCAGCTAAAGGCGCAAATAACAATACGATTACCGCTAAAAAAAGAGCTGCAAATAATGCAGCTAAAGGGCTTGTTGCCCCCGCTTCGTAGTTCACTCCTGTACGAGTGAATGAGCCAGAAGTCGCATAACTAGAAGAAAAACTGCCCAAAATATTAGACAGGGCTTGGCCAATAAACTCTTGGTTACCATGGATGCGTTGGCCGGAACGAGTGGCTACAGAACGAGCAATGGATACAGCCTCCACTAAGCCTAATAAGCCTAAAGCCATTGCACCAGGTGCCAGTTGTCGTAATAACTCCCAAGACATTATTGGGGCTGATATAGGCGGCAACTGTGATGGGATCTCACCTACTAACGCAATTTGGTTGGCTGCCGACCAAGGAGTTAATAACAAAATTTGGGTAGCTACACTGCCAACCACCATGGCAATAAGCATGTTAGGCCACTTTTTGCGCCAGCGTTTGAGTACTATAAGGGTAGATAAGGTAAGTGCTGCAATCAGTAAACTTGGTAAGTGTGTAGATAAAATATTTTCTGCCGCAGCAACCCAGTTAAGTATGAAATTGCCGCTAGACTCCAGGGTTAAGCCCAGTGCGTTTTTTACCTGGCTGGTGGCTATCACCACTGCTGCACCAGAGGTAAACCCCACCACTACGGAGTGAGACACAAAATTAACCAAGGAACCTAAGCGGGCAAGAGACAGCATTAGCTGAAACAAACCTGCCATCAGGGTTAAGGTAAGCACTAGGCTTATGTAACTTGTGGTGCCAGCTTGGGCTAATGGGCTAATAGTGGTGAAAACTACAATGGAAAGGGCGGCTGTTGGGCCTGAAATAAGGTGCCAAGAAGAGCCAAATAAAGCGGCCACTATAGCCGGAACTATAGCTGCGTACAAACCATATTCTGGAGGCAGGCCTGCAATTAAAGCATATGCTACGCCTTGAGGCAGGACAATGATAGCGCCAGTAAGTCCGGCCATAGCGTCTTGTCGCGCACTAACTAGGGTAGTCTGTTTAGCCCAACTTAGGAAAGGCAGAAATTTCAACAAATAAGCCAGTACCGCCGACGACATACATTACCTTACTAAAATGTTCATTATTGAACCATTGTAATGTATTTTTTTGTTGTCGGTGGCACTTAAGCTCGTCGAAACGGGGCATTTTTAGTATTTTTTGTGAAATGAACGCTATGTCTGTCGTAAAGTTCTAAGTGGTGGTGCTGTAACCACCGTGCGGTTAAACCACCAGCCGCAGGCTCCGATGATAAGCATGCCGGTAAAGGGGGTTAGAACCCATAGAGGCCAGTGAAACTGAATTGGCATTTGAAACAATTGGTTTTGCAAAACAGCCACCAATGCTTCAGCGCTCACTCCAGCAATGAGCCCTGACACAAACCCAAGACTAGCGTATTCCACTAACAAAATGCTGCGAATAAGAGACTTGCTTGCGCCTAAGGTTCTTAGGATGGCACTTTCATGACGACGTTCATCAATACTGGCCTGTATGCTGGCTACTAAGACCAATATACCAGCGCCTAATACCATCACTAATATGCTCTCTACGGCCAAGGAAAGTTGAGCTACTACCCGTTGTACTTGTTGTAGAATTTGGTCTACATCAAGCATGGATATAGTGGGTTGTTGGCGTAACAAGGGGCCTAGTTTACTGCGGTCTTGCGGTGCAATATAAACACTGGCCATATAGCTTGCGCTGTTGGCTTCTACTAAAGGCCGGGAGAACACAAAAAAGAAATTGGGCTGCATGCTGCTCCAATCTACTTCTCTTATGTTGCTCAAGACGGCTTCATGCTGGGTGCCTGCAACGTTAAAGGTGAGACTTTGGCCAAGTATTAAGCCCATATCTTGCGCGTAATCGATTTCTATAGATACTTCTAACGGGCTGTTACTGGCATCAGTATCAGAAGTGTCCCACCATTGGCCTTCACTAATACTATTGCCTACGGGTAAGTTTTGGCTCCAGGTGAGGTTGAGCTCTCTGTCTCCACGAGGGTTGTCCATCTTAGGCTCAGTCAGTCTAGCTCTGGCAATAGGGAAAAACGTTAATGCCTGCGTGGTTAATCCTTGCTGTTCCATTGAGTCTACTAAAGATTCGCGCTGCTGCTGATATATATTGAATAAAAACAGGTTTGGCGTGTCTTTGGTCAGCTGCTGTTGCCAATCGTCAATAAGGAAAGTACGTACAGAAATTAAGCTAAATAGGAGCATTAACGCTAATCCAAAAATGGCCACTTGCAGGCTATTTTGATGTTTTCTACGGGCTAAATTGGCAAGGCCTATTTTTCCGCCTTGGCCAAGATGGGGCCGCAGTTTGTTGCCTAGTTTTATGAGTAGATTGGCCAGTAGTGCGAGAAGAATCAGTATGATAACCACGCCAACGATAAGTGCAGAACTAATCAATAAGGACTGACTGTGCCAGTACACCAGCGTAATCACGGCGCTAAAACCAATGGCTAGGTGGCCCATGTTAGTTTTACTTTGGCTTGAAGATTGGCGCAGCACTTGGGCGGGAGCTACTTTTGCTAGAGCTAGCATGGGAGGTAATACAAAGGCTAATAAGCATAATGTGCCTGTTCCTGCGCCAAGTATAAATGGCTCAAGGGGCGGTATCATTGTTGATGCTTGAATATAGTCAACCACTAATAATAACAACCCTTGGTATAGCCCCCAAGCAAGAGGCAGGCTGATTAATAACGCCAGTAATGCCAGCAGTATCATTTGGCTTAAGTACAAAAGCCGTAGCTGATTGGGTTTGAGGCCTAGGCACTTAAGTAACGCCACATGTTTGGCTTGTCGTAGGCTGTAGCGACGCGCAGAAAGAGACAGTGCTACACCCGCAAGAACTACAGCTAGTGAGCCTGCTAGTAATAAAAATTGTTCAGCCTTGTCTAGTGTGGCCGCCATGTTTGCATTGCCATCTGTGGGTGATTGCCACTTTTGGCCGTTAGTGAGTAGTGGTGTGATTTGTTTTTGGAGGTTGTTTAGTGCGCTGTCTGGGCCTGCTAGTAGCCAGCGGTAAGTTACTCGGCTGCCTGTTTGCACTGCTTCAGTTGCCGCAAGGTCATTTAAATTTATCATGGCGCTGGGGGCGAAACTTGCAAACCCGCTGGGTTGGTCTGGTTCCGTAATGAGTATTTGGCTAATTTTCAGGCTCAGCTGTCCTACATCAATGGTGTCATTTAAGGTAGCGTTAAGGCTGGCCAATAGGCGAGAATCAGGCCATATTTCCCCTTGTTTAGGGCCATGCTTTACAGCCTTTCCTAAATCAAAAGCGGCGTTGCCTACGGTTATTTCGCCACGCAATGGATGGTTTTTTGAGACTGCTTTAATACTTGCCAGCTGCATACCTTGGTCGGCAAATACCATGGCTTGGAATTGACTCACCTGAGCTTGTTGCAAAGGTAAATCCTGAGCTTTTGATAGCCAAAATTCTGGCACAGGTTGGCTACTGTTAAGGCGCAAGTCTGCGGCGATCAGGTCTGCACCCTGTGCCACCATGGATTGCTTAACTTGGTGAGTAAATAGACTAATGCTGGTGACGCTGGTGATGGCTAATACTAATGCAATAAACAGTAAAGAAAGCTCCCCCCCACGCCAGTCTCGCCAAGCTAAGCGTGCTGCTAGTTTAAACATTAGTGAGTTCCGTAAGTTTGCCAGCGGTAAGTGATAATCGTCGTTGGCAACGTTGGGCTAATTGCAAATCGTGGGTTACTAATACTAGAGTGGTTTGATGCTGCTGGTTAAGTTCAAATAATAGCTCAATAATATGGTGGCCTGTTTCTGAGTCTAAATTACCGGTAGGCTCATCGGCAAATAAGATAGGGGCTTGGGCTGCAAAAGCGCGGGCAATAGCCACTCGTTGTTGCTCACCACCAGAGAGTTGATTGGGGTAATGGTGTCCACGTTCAGATAGGCCTACATGGTTTAGGTATTGATGTGCTAGCGCACTGGCATCGCTGCTGCCTTTCACTTCTAAAGGCAACATAATGTTTTCTAGGGCGGTTAGGCTGGGTAGTAGTTGAAAATTTTGGAATATAAATGAGACATGATGTTTGCGTAGTTCTGCGCGGCCTTCTTCACCTAGTTGGGTGAGGTCTTTGTGGGCTAAAAATAGTTGGCCATGGCTGGGGCTGTCTAAGCCTGCCATCATTCCCAATAGAGTGGTTTTTCCAGAGCCAGACGCCCCAACTATGGCTACAGACTGACCGGCTTCTATGGTAAAATTAACATCTTGTAATATATGTAGGTCGTTAGTTTGAGTGGCCTGTGGATTGGCTACAACCTGACTGACGTTGTGGGCAGCCAAAAAAGGCGTTGAATAAGACATACTGGGCAACTTAATAATATATGGAAGCCTATTATGGCGTCTGACGGGTGACTAAGGAACGGGTATGAGGCAGTTTTTCAAAATATTTACATTCTACTTTGTGAGTGCCATTGGCTTTTTGTGGGTACCGTTGGGGTGGGCTAAAGAACAGACCATATTGGTTATGGGAGATAGCTTAAGTGCTGGTTATGGTATGTCTTTAGGGCAAGCGTGGCCCGCATTATTGCAAGAAAAACTACTTACTAGCGAAGCTGATGACCAATGGCGAGTGATTAATGCCAGCGTGAGTGGTGAAACTACCCAAGGTGGTGTCCGTCGATTACCTGCCTTGCTTGATCAGTTTCAGCCGCAGTGGGTATTATTAGAGCTGGGTGCTAATGATGGTTTACGGGGTTACCCTATCGCCACTATCACCACCAACTTGGCTGCTATGATTGAACAAAGTTTGGAGTATGGGGCTCAGGTTGCTGTGCTTGGTATTCAGTTACCACCGAACTACGGCGAACGATATGTGGCACCATTTTTTGCCCAATACGCTACCCTTACCGAACGGTATAACACAGCCTCAGTGCCTTTTATATTAGAAAATATAGCGGGTGATAGTGAGTTGATGCAGGCTGATGGTTTGCACCCTACAATTTCTGCACAGCCTATTATTGTGGAGAACGTATGGCAGAACTTATCTACCTTTTGGTTACCCTAAAACAATAAAACCCACGTTAGGTGGGTTTTTTGGGATGGTACTGAGCTGACTTACTTTAAAAAGAGTATGCGGCTTAAGCTAAAAAGCGCATGCGACTGATATTAAAAGGCGTATGCGCCTAATCTTAAAAGGCGTATGCGCCTTCGCCATTCGATTCCATGCCAATGCTCATGGCTGCTTTTAGCTTTTGCATGGCGTTCTTTTCAAGTTGACGAATACGCTCGGCAGACACTTCATATTGAGCGGCTAAGTTGTGCAGAGTAGATTTAGAATCACTTAACCAGCGTTGCTGCAAAATATCACGGCTACGAGGGTCTAAATCGCTCATGGCACTTGCCAGGCGGGTGTTAGAGTCTTCTTCCCAGTCGCTCGCTTCTAGCTGTTTAGCAGGGTCACCAGAATGATCTTCTAAGTAATAAGCAGGCGCTTGGTATGCGCTATCTTCGTCGCCTTCTGGGGCGTCAAATGGTGTGTCGTGAGCAGACATACGACCTTCCATTTGCATTACAACTTTGGCATCAACACCTAGGTCTGCAGCTACAGATTGCACTTCGGCATGGGTTAACCAAGCCAGTTTCTTTTTGGCGCTACGCAAGTTAAAAAACAGTTTACGTTGGCTCTTAGTAGTAGCCACTTTAACAATGCGCCAATTACGTAGAATGTATTCGTGCATTTCAGCTTTGATCCAGTGCACAGCAAAAGAAACCAAACGTACACCTACTTCTGGGTTAAAGCGTTTTACGGCTTTCATCAGACCAGCATTACCTTCTTGTACTAGGTCTGAAATTGGCAGGCCGTACCCAGAATAACTTTTGGCAATATGAGCTACAAAACGTAGGTGAGACATCACCAATTGGCGGGCTGCATCTAAGTCATTTTCGTAGTATAGGCGTTCTGCCAGAGCACGCTCTTGCTCCACTGTAAGAATGGGGATGCCACTGATAGTTTGTAGGTAAGCCTCGTGGCTTTGGCCTGGTGCTAATGCATCAATAGCTGATAATGACTTGGTCATAACAATCTCCGTAGTCTTTGAGTCCGCTCTTAAATATGATTTAAGTATGGCCTATTGTGAGCCACTTTTTTGGACTATTGCCGCAATTCTGTGTGTTATATGATATAAATCAACACTTGCTAATGTTTTGTTTTCATTTGCAGCAGCACAATTCTGGTAAGCATTCTAGGACGCAAGCGCTTACAGTGCAAGGCTTGGCCTGGGTTTTTGCCCGTAAAGCTTTGTAAAGCCACAATTAGGTACCAACTTCGCCTTATTTAGGCTCAATAAGCCGTAGTTGGCGCCCTACAGTTAAGCTAGCCCCCAATACTGAGAGCCCACAACTGGCAATGACTAGAACAAAGCTACCAAACCAGCTTAAGCCTTGTAGTTGCCAGTCACTTTGGTAGCTTTGCGCCAATGAAAGTAAGGGCTGGTGTAAGTAGGCTACTCCCAGCAGGAGGATAATCCAAGCGATGACAGCGGCAAACAGCCCGGCCCAAAACCCGGCATACAAAAATGGACGGCGTAAATAGGCGTCTGTGCCACCGAGTAGTTTAATCACCAAAATCTCTTGCTTGCGGCTTTCAATTTGTAAGCGCACGGTATTGCCCACTACCAATAATACGCCAAGGGCTAATAACAGCGCTAAGCTGTAGGTAAATCGTTCGCTGGTCTCTAATATGGCTTGTAGGCGATCTAACCAAGCCATATCCACTAATACTTGATCAATCTGCTCTTGTTGTCGTAACTGCTTGGCAAGTATCGCTACGGCTTCGGGGCTTAGGGAAGTGTTGGCAGGTTCTATCAAGATAGTTGCAGGTAAGGGGTTGTCTGTAAGGCTAGCTAATATATCTTCAAGCCCACTGCTGGCTTTAAAGTCTACTAATGCTTGTTCGGCTGAGATGTAAGTTGCCTGAGTAATATCTGGCCTTGAACCTAAATTTTGGGTGATTAGCAGGCCTTCTTCTTGGCTAACATTAGCCGCCAAAAATACGCTTATATGGCTGCTTTTATTAACCTGAGCACCTACATGTTGAGCTTGACTCAAGAGTAACAATAACGCCGCGGGCAGCGCTAATGCTATAGCGAGTGTGAGCCAAGTTAATAGATTTGAAAAAGGAGTTTGCCAGAGTCGGCGCCAACTGCTGATGGCCACCTCTTGATGTTCTCTGAGCAAGCGTTTACTAGAGCTTTCAGGCTGTGAGCGGCTGGCGGTGAGGGCTGGGCGACGGTTAAAAAATGCCATGATTATTGCCCCCTCATTGAAAGCGGGGCGCTTATAAGGCCTTGATTAAGTTGAATGACTGGGTGTGGTAGGCGTTGGATCAGTTCTAAGTCGTGGCTGGCAATAAGTACGGTGACGCCCACTTGGTTGAACTGTTGAAATAAATGCATGATCTCAGCAGACAAAGCAGGGTCTAAGTTGCCTGTGGGTTCGTCGGCCAAAATAAGCTTGGGTTTGTTCACAATGGCGCGAGCTATACCAATGCGCTGCTGTTCACCACTGGATAGCACTTGTGGAGATAGTTTTTCTTTATCTAATAGGCCTACTTTGTCTAACGCCGCCCTAACACGGCGGCCAGAGTCTCGTTCATTGTAACCGCTGATTTTAAGAGGAAGGGCTACATTATCAAATATGGAGTAATCCATAAGTAACTGATGATTTTGGAATACAAGGCCAATTTTCCGTCGATGAGCAGGCACTTCTGCACGGTTAAGCTGGCTTAAATCCTGCCGATCTACAATCACTTTTCCGCTTGTAGGGCGTTCCATGAGCATGATTAGCTTTAGCAATGTACTTTTTCCAGCGCCTGAATGGCCGGTTAGAAAAGCCATGTCACCGCGCTGTAAATGAAAATTAGCATTCACTAACGCACTCTTATCGTGATATTGCTTACTTACTTGCTCAAAGTTAATCATAGGGTGCTGTCTTGGCTTAGGCTAGTTTCACTAAATAGCGCGTCAATAAATTCATTGGCTTCAAACGGCCGTAAGTCGTCGGCCTGTTCGCCCACTCCAATAAAACGAATGGGTATTTGTAGTTGTTGCGCCATGGCAAAAATAACGCCGCCTTTAGCTGTACCATCGAGCTTTGTGAGAGTGATTCCAGTGACACCTACCGCAGCTCCAAACAGGCTGGCTTGGCTTAAGGCATTTTGGCCGGTGCCAGCGTCGAGCACTAACATAACCTCATGAGGTGCTTTAACATCCAGCTTTTGCATCACTCGCACAACCTTGCTTAATTCATCCATTAGATGCGATTTGTTTTGTAAGCGTCCCGCTGTATCTGCAATCACTACGTCTATGCCTTTAGCCTGGGCAGACTGTACAGCATCAAAAATCACAGAGGCACTATCAGCGCCTGTGTGTTGGGCCACAACGGGTACATTGTTGCGTGCCCCCCATTCTTGTAATTGTTCAACGGCAGCGGCACGAAAAGTGTCGCCAGCTGCAAGTAATACAGACTTGCCTTGGCTTTGGAAGCGTTTGCTTAATTTGCCAATGGTGGTGGTTTTGCCAGCGCCGTTTACGCCAACCATAAGGATCACGAAGGGGGAGTCTTGTTGGGGAATTTCTAGCGGTGCTTGGCTGCCTTGTAATAAAGTGGCGAGCTCTTCTTTTAGCGCTTTATAAAGTGCTGGAGGATCTTGTAAATCTTTACGAGCCACTCGCTCACTTAGGTTTTTAAGAAGGTTTGCAGTGGCTTCTATACCAACGTCGGCCACCAATAACTGGGTCTCAAGCTCTTCAAACAAGTCGTCATCAATTTGTTTTGCGCCTAAAAATAGGTTGGAAAGACCATCACCAAAGTTACTACGAGTACGACTGAGGCCGTTTTTTATACGAGCAAAAAAGCTTTGTTTTACCTTAGTTTCAGGTATAGGCCCAGGCGCGGTTTGTGGTGCAGCGGTTGCTAGCCCTGTTTGAGCAGCGGGCATAGTAACGGGCATAGTAGAGAGGGTAGCAGGCGTCTCGGCAATATCTTGCAAAGGCGCATCTGGTTGTTCTGCTACAGGGGTGGATTTTTCTTCTGTAGCTTTTTTGTTTTTACCAAATAAATTAAACAGGGCCATGGTGTCTGGGGTGCCTCAGTATATGTTCAGCGATTAAAAGCGGTTAAAAAGTAATCAAAATTGATGAAGGTAAATTTTAGCATAGCTTTTACTTGGGCATGCTTCTTTTATGTAGCGATTACCTTAGAATAGGCACCCTAGCTAATTCTACATATTTTTAACTTTAGGCATATTTATGGCCCGCAAACTGATTTCAAAAACATCTCGCTCTTCTTCACTGCTTCGTTCTGTTGGATTAGGTAAAGGATCTGGTAAAGTTGTTGAGATAGGCCAAGCTGGTCGTCAAAGCTTACGAATTATTGCTGGTGAGTGGCGTGGCCGGAAAATTCCATTTGCTACGGCAGTAGGTCTTCGCCCTACCCAAGACAGGGTACGAGAAACATTATTTAACTGGATATCAGGTCCAGTACCAGGAGCCACTTGCTTAGATTTATTTGCAGGTACAGGTGCGCTAGGTTTAGAAGCACTGTCTCGTGGTGCCAAACAAGTCAACTTTGTAGATCTCTCAAACATAGCCACAAACTCACTTAATGACAACTTGAAACTGCTTCCCATAGCAGCAGATCAGATAGCCAAAGTAGAGCAAATGAGCAGTTTTAATTGGTTAAGAAGTTATAAAGATCGCGCTACTACAGATGAGCAGATAGAACGCTATGACCTAGTGTTCTTAGACCCGCCGTTTGCTTTGGCCTTAATGCAAGATACGCTAAAAGCACTATTTGACAGCCAATGCTTATCGGATAAGGCCATGATCTATGTAGAGCAACCTCAGCCCCTCGAAGAATTATTACTGCCAGAAGGCTGGAAGTTACACCGTAGTAAAAAAGCGGGCCAAGTGTTTTATGGGCTGATTAGCTGTTAACAGATATTAACGCTGGAAGTCGTAAACACTACCCAAACGCAAAATCTGCGTTAGTTCGTCTAAGGCGCCATGGCTTTCGATCAATAGCTGAGGGTCGGCTAGGTCTGTTTCTGAAAGAGTGTCACGGTAGTGTTTTTCTGTCCACACCATCAAACGAGGGAACAGGCTATCGTTCATCATACAAGCAGGGTTAACCATGGTTTGCTCTGCTTCGTTAAGTACTACGCGTAAGCGTAAACAAGCCGGGCCACCGCCATTACTCATGCTTTGTTTTAGATCAAATACCAATACTTCTTCTATGGCATTATCACCAGCTATAAGCTGGTCTAGGTAGGCTGAAACATTGCTATTTTCACGGCATTCTTGCGGCACTACAATGCCCATTTTTCCCTCTTTTAAGTGAGGAAGGCTTAGCAGCTGACTGTTGAATAAGTAACTATTTACAGCGTCTTGTACACTCACTTGGTCTGCAGGCACTTCGATAAACTGCATTTCCCCATTACTCATGTTAGACATAGCTTGCTGCAAGTTGTCGTTTACTTCTTGGGTGTTGAGGAAGGCGAGCTCGTGATAGAAAGACACATTCCCATTACCTACGGCGATCACGTCATTGTGAAATACACCCGCATCAATAACGTCTGGATTTTGTTGAGCAAACACAACTTGCTCGTCTCTTAATCCGTGTAAGCGCGCTACTGCTTGAGAGGCTTCTAAGCTCTGGCGAGCTGGGTATTTAGTGGGCTTAGGGGCTTGGCCATTAAAGGCATGTTGGCCATAAACAAAAAACTCTACACCAGCTTTACCGTAGTTTTGGCAAAAGCGAGTATGGTTAGCAGCGCCTTCGTCTCCAAAGTGATCGGAAGAAGGCAGTGCCTGATGATGCGCAAAGCGGTCTTCGTTGGCGAAGGTGGCTTGTAAAATACGCCCTGTTGTTTCATGTTCAATAGAGCGGTGAAAACGGTTAACCAGGTTTGCAGGGGTAAAGTGTAAACGTCCATCACTGCAGTCTGCACTTGGAGACACTGTGGCGGCGTTGGCTGTCCACATGCTTGACGCAGAGTAACAAGAGGCCAATAGCGCAGGGTCTTTTTTTGCAGCTTGTTGAATCACTTGGCTATCGGTGCCGGTAAACCCAAGGCGGCGCAAAATGCTTAAGTCTGGGCGTGATTGTGGGGCTAAAACACCTTGAATCATGCCCATATCATGCAGAGATTTCATCTTCTGCAAGCCTTGCTGCGCAGCCTGCTTAGGGTTAGAGGGGCGCGCAGAATTGCTACTAGAAGCCACATTGCCGTAGGACAAGCCGCCATAGTTATGGGTGGGGCCAACTAGACCGTCAAAGTTAGCTTCGCGAGCTTGAATGTTTGTGCTCATGGGGCGCTCCTTAAAGGTCTAAGCCGGGGCTTAATTGTGCAGGCATGGTTAAGGCGTCTGCTTCAATAGAAGAAACAGGGTAGGCGCAGTAATCAGCTGCATAAAAAGCGCTGGCTCTGTGGTTGCCACTAGCACCTATGCCGCCAAATGGTGATGCGCCACTGGCACCGGTAATTTGTTTGTTCCAGTTAACGATGCCGGCACGAATGCGAGGTAGGAAGTAATCGTATTCCTCGCGGGAGTCACTTAATAAGCCAGCGGATAAACCGAAGCTGGTGTTGTTGGCCATGTCGATGGCTTGGCCGAAATTGTCGTAACGTACTAAGGTTAATAGCGGCCCAAAGTATTCTTCGTCTGGCAAGTCTTTAGCATCAGTTACGTCGATCAATGCCGGGCTTAATAAACCAGTATCTTCTGCTAATAGCTCCATAGTCACTAAAGCTTTGGCACCTTGGTTAATTAAACCTTGTTGAGCAGTTAGTAAAGTCTGGGCTGCGGCTGAGGAAATTACAGAACCCATAAATGGCGCTGGTTGGGCATCGTAAAAGCCTACACGGATTTTTCCAATGGCAGTAATTAGTAGATCTACCAAGGAATCACCTGCTGCACCTTTAGGTACATACAAACGACGGGCGCAGGTACAGCGCTGGCCAGCAGAGATGAAGGCTGATTGTATGATTTCATGCACTGCAGCGCGTTGGTCTTTTACATGGCTTACGATCAATGGGTTGTTGCCACCCATTTCTAGGGCCAAAATTTTGTCTGGACGACCAGCGTATTGCTTGTGTAGCAACATGCCTGTGCTAGAACTACCGGTGAAGAATAAGCCATCTATACCGTTGTGATTGGCCAGTGCGATACCGGTTTCACGGGCGCCTTGTACTAGGTTTATCACGCCTGCAGGTAGGCCAGCATTTAACCAACACTTAAGGGTGAGTTCGGCCACCATAGGTGTTTGTTCGCTAGGCTTAAATACCACGGTATTACCTGCTAAAAGGGCAGGAACAATATGGCCGTTTGGCAAATGGCCTGGGAAATTGTAAGGGCCAAATACTGCCACAACACCATGAGGACGGTGACGTAACCATGCTTGAGTGCCTGCTGGTGCTGGTTTGCTCACAACACCTGTGCGTTCTTCGTAAGCTTTGGCTGATAGGTCAATTTTACCAGCCATAGCGCCAGCTTCTGTACGTGTTTCCCATAATGGCTTGCCCGTTTCTTGAGCAATAGCAATAGCGAGTTCTTCGGCCTTGTCTTTTAGTTGTGCTTGAAAGGCTTTTACCATAACAAGGCGATCTTCGTAGCTACTTAAAGACCATGCAGGGAAGGCTGCGCGAGCAGCCATGATGGCGGCATCTACTAGTTGTTCATCGGCACCTTGGCCTTGCCAAAGAATATCATTATTAGCAGGGTTAACAGAGTCAAAAGCTGGGCCATTGCCAGTTAACCACTGGTTGTTAATTAAGTGAGTCATTATTATTCCTTATACTTTGGAGGCGTGGGCCAAACAATGGCACAGCTCGGAGTTGGTCGCCGGTAGACACTTGCAAGGCGGTAGCTAATTCTGTGCTTATACACAAAGGGCCAGTTTCTGGGGCGTTGATATAAGCCATGGTGCAACGATAACCTGTAAGGCTAGTATTACTGACTAGGTAGGGTATATGGCTTGTAGCTGCGTTACCTTCAGCGTCTTCAACAGTTATTGTGTAACGTTTACTGTCGCGCACTGCGCGAATGTCTTGCACTTCTGTTTGCAAGGTAGGGCCAGCATCAAAGATATCCACGTAGCCTTGATAACGGAATCCTTCATCTTCTAACATTTTACGGGCTGGACGAGTGTTGTTGTGCACTTCGCCGATCGCCTCACGAGCTTCTTCTGGTAATAAATTAATGTATAACGGGTGACGGGGCATGAGCTCGGCAATGAATTCTTTTTTGCCTAAGCCACTTAGGCGGTCTGCATCGGCAAATGGCATATCGAAGAAATGAGCGCCCAAACCATCCCAGAATGGTGATTGCCCATTAGCATCGGAAACGCCACGCATTTCGGCGATGATTTTTCTTTCAAAACGATCAGAGAATTGGGCCAAAAACAAGAAGCGGCTCTTAGACAATAAGCTACCGTTTTTGCTGTGGCGATATTCGGGGTCTAAAAACAAGGTGCACACTTCGGAACAAGCAGTTTGGTCGTTACTTAAATATAACGTTGGGAATTTGTTGTGAACATTTAACTCACGGCTAGAGTGAACTAAAGTGCCAATGCGATAGCTGTACCATGGGCTGCTTAGGCCGATGGTAGATTCAATGCCACATATACCAACCACTTTAGCGGTGGCGGTATCTTCCATTACAAATACATAGCTTTGTTCCTTAGTAAGGTCTGCAACATTGTTAAAGGCCGCCAGGGATGCCTCTATTTTACTAACGATACGGTCTGGATCGGCAGGCAATGAAGTAAAACCAACGCCAGCTTTATGAGCTAAGATGAGTAAGGCGTCAGCATCGGTCTCCACTAAGGGACGGATTATCATCATTGGGGGCCTCCAGAAGGTATTTAACGTAATTTTATTGCTGCAAATAGTACCTCTGTTGGGATGGAAACTCTTTTGCATTAACGCTTCTGTATTTAGGTATAGAGACCTATTGTATGTTGAGCTACTTGGTAATAATTTAGTGAGAGACCTATTTTTTCGATGGAGGAAATAAAATTCCACTTTTAGCGTTGTGGTTATGGTTAATAACGTTTCATGTCTTCCTCGCCAGCCCCTGCATTATATTTTATGGATTAATGAAGAGTGTCCACTACAATGCCACAGGTGCTCTGTTAAAAGTGCCACAGTGTGGTGAGCCACGTCAGTTTTAAAACTTAAATAGAATTTATGCATATCCGAGCTATATTATTTTGAGACACCTAAAAGTGTGGTAGAAAATAATGTTTAACTAGCTGGTAAAATCGAGTGACATGGATTGGTTTCTCACCTTTGTATGGATGAATAAAATGAAAGGGTCATTCACGACCTTTATATTGAGGTAGGACTCTTACCAACTTGCCTTGTTACACAGGGCTGGCGAGGAAGACGTGAAACCTGTGAAAAAGGTGAAAATCAAGCATTTGGTGCAGTAAAGGAATGTAAAGTGTAGATGAATTTCCACGCTAAGTGGTTAATATTAAGCCCCAAATTTATTCAACAGATCCGTGTTAGGGCTACCTAGAATAAAAAAATCGTCACCTAATCTCTGGTGCCATACGGATTAAAAAATTGCTGTGGCATGCTCATTAGCTGCACGTAAAATAAGGAACCTTAAATAATGAAAATTAATACAATAATAGGTATATTTGCCACCTATTTATGCCTCTTTGTGGGCGTTAGCCATGCTCAAGAAAAATCCCAAGTGTCGATTGGCTTCGCCTACATTGGTAGCGACTCAATTTATGCCAATGTACCCTTTGAATCGGCCCTCATGCCCACCATCAGCTATAAGTCAGACACTTTAAATTTAAGCTTCCAACAAGGTGCAGCCTATAAGTTTATTGATAATGAAACATTGTCCATCAGTGCAGCCATCATTCCCAGATTCAGACCTTACAAGAGTACTGATTCTGCTGGCTTAAGTGGTATGACCAGAGACATGTACTTTGACGGTGCGTTAAATGCATCGTATGAACTTTCTCGAGGCCTAAGTGCTCAATTCAAACTTGGCACAGAGCTAACCAACAAGTTCAATGGCAACTTTCTCGACTTAAGCTTGAGCCAATTCATTCCTATGGCAGGGCAGCCGATAATACTCAAAGCAGGTGCCACCTGGTATAGCAGTGAGCGGGCAAATTACTTGTATGGGGTTAATGCCAGTGAGGCTAATGGGCTGCGTGCTGAATATGCGCCACAAAGCGTGCTTTTACCCTACATTTCTGTCAATAAAATATACTCATTGACCAAACAGACGTCGCTATTTGCCAACATTAACATGAAATTCTTGCCAAGCAAGGTTGTGAATAGCCCTATCATTAATGGAAATATATCTGTATCTAGCGTTTTAGGCCTGAACTATAGCTTCTAGTTTTAATTTTATAACGTTAGGGTGCCCTCTCAGGGGCCCCATTATTAGTATAGAAATTTCTGTGCTTCCAAGGCAAATATTACGTGGGCAATATTGTCAATAAAATCGTTTTATTACGGTGGAGCCTAAATTGGATGCTGCAGAAATTTTAAGGGGTTGAGGTAGCGCATATGCTTCGCTAGAAGCAGTTTCGGGCCTCGACAAAAAACCGTCTTCCAGCAATTTGCAGGCCTTGCTGGATAATTGTGTCCAGAGATAAGTGTCTCTAGTTATCGCATGTTATTCGATACACTTTGTTTATTATAAAGTTGTCTTGACAACTTGACATCTAACTTATATGATCAAACGCAATAATATAGTTAGAGGTTTTCACTTTGCCAACGATGTCCGCGGCTCTTGCTTCGCCCCCCATGCTCAATCAAGCATCTCCAGTGCCGCTTTATCAGCAACTTGCTGAGCTATTACGTGGTGCTATGGACGCGGGATTACTGCCAGAGCAAGAAAAAATCCCCTCTGAATATGACTTAGCTCAAACCTATGGCATTGGCCGGCCTACCGTACGCCAAGCCACAGACTTGTTGGTACGCGAAGGTGCCTTACAGCGCCGCCGTGGCTCTGGCACCTATGTGCTACCAAAAGCCAAACGTATCGATTTACTATCCTTAAGTGGTACAGGTGAGGCATTGCAGGCTAGCAACGTTGACGCCACAAGTGAATGGTTGCAGACACCTGAACTGGTTAGCGTAGATGAAGCCAAGATGGGGTTTGCTAGTGCATATCAACTACAGCGGCTAACCCATATAGACGCAGAGCCTGCTTTGCTGGAAACCTTCTACTTAAACACCGATGTGTTTGCGAATTTTGCTAAGCACTTTCAGCCCAGTCAGTCATTGTCTGCACAGGTAAAACAACAGTATTTTTATACTGCCACCAGTGCTGATCAAAATTTTCACATTATGTTCCCCAGCCGTAAGTTAGCGGAACTAATGCAAATTAATAACAAATTGCCGTTACTACACGTTGCACGCAAGTTACATTTTGGCTCGGTAGAGGGCGCAATCTATTGTGATATTGTGTGTCGCACAGATCGGTTTAATTTTTCCCAAACAATACATACCCACTCTTAGGATGATGTGATGATAAATCGTGGTTACTTTAATCAGTTTGGCGGTGCCTTTATTCCAGAAATATTGGCACCCACATTTGATGAGCTAGAGGCGGCCTATTTGGCAGCTAAGGCTGATCCAGAATTTTGGCAAGAATATGTGGATATAATGTCTACCTATTCATGCCGTGCAACGCCCATTACCTTTGCCGAGAACCTGACTGAGCATTTTGGAGGCGCACAGATTTACGTTAAACGTGAAGACCTGAACCACACGGGGGCACACAAGGCCAACAATGTTATGGGTCAGGGTTTGTTAACCAAGCGTATGGGCAAAAAGCGTGTTATTGCCGAAACTGGCGCAGGGCAACATGGTGTGGCCACTGCCACCATGGCGGCCAAGTTTGGTTTTGACTGCACCATTTATATGGGTGCCGTAGACGTAGCACGCCAACGCCCAAATGTATTTTGGATGGAACAAATGGGTGCCACGGTTATTCCTGTGGAAGACGGCAGCGCCACTTTAAAAGACGCCATTAATGAGGCCTTTCGCGACTGGGTAACCAATATGGATGACACGCATTATGTGTTGGGTACGGCTTGCGGTCCTTACCCATTCCCAGAAATGGTATCTTGGTTCCAATCAATCATTGGCACCGAAGCACGCGAGCAGATGCTAGACCGCAAAGGTCGCTTGCCAGATCGTGTGTATGCTTGTGTGGGTGGCGGCTCTAATGCAATGGGTATATTTAGCGGTTTTATGGACGACAAAGACGTACAACTTGTTGGCGTTGAAGCCGGTGGCCGTGGTAAAGGTATCGGCGAACACGCTTCGCGCTTGGCTTACGATGGTGCCAGTGTGGGTGTCGCTCAAGGTTACAAAACTTACTTCCTGCAAGATGAGGGTGGCCAGATGATGGAGACTCACTCTGTATCTGCTGGCCTAGACTATGTGGGCGTGTCACCAATTTTGGCCAACCTTCATGAAACTGGGCGTGTGCGTGTTGAAGCTGCCACAGATAATGAAGTTGTAGCCGCTATGCAGCTAACCGTAAAGAAGGAAGGTTTGATCCCGGCCTTAGAGTCATCCCATGCCTTTGCCCAAGCTTTTAAAGAAGCACCAACCATGGGTAAAGATGAAATTATTTTAATCAACCAATCAGGCCGTGCTGATAAAGATATCTTTACCGTTGCAGATGCAATTGATGATCCAAAATGGCGCGACTTTATTATTACTAAAGCCGATGAATACCGAGCACGTGCCGCTTCTGAAGCCGCGGCCAATAAAGGAGACAAGTAATCATGTTGGAGCAATATATAAAGCAGCGTTTACAGCAAAAAGACTTGTTGCTGATGACTCACATCGTACTAGGCTACCCGTCTTATGATGATGCCATGCGGCTTGTAGAAAACATGGTGGAAGCTGGTGTTGATTTGATGGAGTTGCAGATTCCCTTTTCTGAACCTATGGCAGATGGCCCCGTGATTATTAAGGCCAACGCAGGAGCCTTAAAGGCAGGCGCCACTATGGACAAGAGCTTGGCCATGGCCGAGAAGATTACAGCTGCTTTTGATATACCGTTTTTGTTTATGACCTACTACAACATCCTCTACAAATACGGTGTAGATGACTTTGTTGCTAAGATGAAAGACATCAACATAAAAGGTGCAATCATCCCAGATTTACCCCCCGAGGAAGGTGGTGATTACTTGCAAGCTATGCAAAAGCACGGCTTAGACCCTGTGCATATCTTCACGCCTAACAGCCCTATGGCACGCAAGCAGTACATAAATAGTCACACCTCTGGTTTTATTTACACCGTGGCGCGTAAAGGAGTAACCGGTAAGAATACTCAGTTTGATAATGACCTAGGTGATTACTTAGCCGAGTGTCGCCTAGCCACAGACCTGCCACTGGCTTTGGGTTTTGGAGTAAAAACCAAAGCTGACTTTGACTACATCCGCGGCAAAGCTGATATTGCTATCATTGGTTCAGAAGCTATTCGTGTGATGGAAGATAACGGTGTAGATGCCGTAGGCCCGTATATAAAATCTATTCTTGCGTAATTTTACATACACCTTCCAAACCGAACGGTCCGCATTGACATTTGTGTGGAGTGCATCATTGTTGGCAATTGGATCGTTCTAAATACCGCTATGATTTGGGCCGTTACTTCCAGACCACCTGACCAGATTTTTAATATGCTCTGTGAATGAGGTATTAAAGTTGATCACAATACTATTTATCGCTGGGTTCAGTGCTATGCTCCTAAAATAGAAAAGAGCTAGAAAGTGGTAGCCACAAAATAAATTCGATCTGCTAAGCTGTTTGCAACGGAGCCGGATCATTAACTAATTCCTTGTCTACCCCTGTCACAGCTGACAGTAAGTCAGCGTGTTGCCCGCAACTACTTGTAAGCCGTGTAGTTGGGTGGTGCTAAGTACTAATGTGTTACCGCTCATACGAGCAATAATGCAACGGAAGTCGTGACAGCTGTTGTTACATACCAGCACACGTTTACCTTGTAACACTTCGTCACCCGCTGATGCTTGGGTTTGCTCTGCGTGGCGAATAGCGCGAATATGACGAGTGCGTACTTCTAAAATAGGCCCAGCATCAAAAATGTCTATATGGCCTTCGAAGTGTAAACCTTCATGTTCGAGGATGTTAACGATGTCTTCTACATCGCTATGATGATGACCAATTACAGCTTGAGCAGTGTCGCTTAATAAAGGGATATAAAGCGGATAACGTGGCATTAGGTTGGCAATAAAGTGTTTGTTAGTGGAGGCGGTCAATAAATCGGCCTCGGCAAAATCCATGGTGAAAAAGTGGCGGCCTACAGCTTCCCAAAACGGTGATATGCCTAGTTCATCGATCACCCCTTTAATTTCGGCAATAGTGGTGGCGGCAAATCGCTCTGGGAAACAGGCCATAAATAACAGGCGAGATTTAGACAATAGTTGATCGTAAAAATTACATCGGTAATCTGTCTCTAAGTAGAACGAACTAAGGCGTGAAGCCCCTGTGTAATCGTGGCCTAAATGCAGCGCCGGAATACGGTTGTGAATGTTCAAATCGCTTGACGTATGCACCACTTGATCCACGCGGTAGCTGAAAAATGGCTCACTTAAACCCACTGCTGCATCTACGGTACAGGTGCCGACTAAGCGTTCAGTTTGAGTATCTTGCATGACAAAGGTATAAGCTTCTTCACCTGCTTGTTCTACGGAGGCGGCAAAAGACAATTCGCTATGGTTTATTTTTTGCGCCAATCGTTTGGGATGATTCGGCAAGTTGGTATGGCCCACGCCAGCAGCAGCAGCGAAGTCGACAAAGGCTTTGCTGTCATCACTTTTAATGGGCCGAACGATTAACACTAGCTACTCTCCATATTGTTGTTGCTCATAATAGTCACACTATTATTCATGGCGTCACACTATTATTCATGCTGTCACGGTGCAGCCAAGAAAGGTCTTTGCTTTGAGCTAAGCGCAATAAAATTAAGGCACTCAGTTGTGAGCGAGTGGTTAAACTAGACAAGTGCATGTATTCATCACTACTGTGGATTTTGCCACCTTGAACACCTAAAGTGTCAATGTTAGGTAAGCCTGCAGCTGCTAAGTTGTTGCCATCACAACAGCCACCGGTGGGTAAAAACTCAAGGTTTAGGCCAAGGCTTTTACCGCAAGACTGAACCAATTTACACAACTCTTGGTTAGCAGGGCTTAGAATCTTAGGTTGGCGACCAAAGCCTCCGTGCAGCTCAATACTAATACCGTCACTGGCGTTAATGTTGGCTAGAATGGCTGCTATTTGGTCTTCACACCAGCCTTGTTGAGCACTGTCTTCAATACGAATGTTAAAACGCATAGTGCAGGTGTCGGGCACGATATTAACGGCTCCGCCGCCCTGTACAAAACCTGGATTAATAGTGATGCCCTGCTGCTGGCCATTAAGGTCATCCAAGGCGCAGGTGAAGTCTGCCATGGCACGAATAGCGTTACGACCTAAGTGGTGTTCACGGCCAGCGTGAGCGGCTTTGCCCCGTGTTACCACGGCAAAGTTACCACTGCCTTTACGGGCACCGGCTAAATTACCATCGGCAAAGGAAGGTTCGTAAATTAAACCTAAGTGATGGCGTTTGGCAATTTCTGGAAATAACTTAGAAGAACTTGGCGAACCGATTTCTTCGTCTGGGTTAAACAAGATTTCCCAACCTAATTGATCTTGTAATGGGCTGCGTTCAAAAGCTTCTAAGGCCTTAAACATCACCACAATACCACCTTTTAGATCGGCCACGCCTGGGCCGTTAATAATGTCGTCGTCTAGTTGTGTGATCTTCTGAAACGGATGATCAATAGGAAAAACAGTGTCCATATGAGCACACAAAAATACCTGTGTAGGTGCTTGTGGACGCTTAAATAAACGCAGCGCACGGCCTAAAGGCTTTTGATTGAGTTGGCCTAGATCGTCCACCACATCTTGTGGTGGCATATCGATAAATTCCAATCCGCAATCTAGCTTTTTGCTCCACTGGGCCAAGGTATCTGCCACCTTGTTAACTCCGGCCACATTGTAGCTACCAGAGTTAATTTCGGCCAAGGTCCAAAGGTCTTGTTGCATGACTTGTTGCTGCGTAGCAATCCATTCTAAGGTTTGTGCTTCCAATTCATTATTTACAGTCAGGTCAGTCATGAGTTGTATTATGCCTCTACGATGTCGCGAATGGCGGCTTCTAAAATCACTAATCCAGCGTCGATGTCGGCATCAGGAATTAACAAAGATGGCGCCATGCGGATCACGTTAGGGCCTGCAATCAATACCAATAAACCTTTGGTTTGGGCTGCTTTTAGAAATTCACCAGCGCGGCCTTTGTATTCGTCATTAAGAGCGCAGCCTATTAATAAACCTTTACCACGCACTTCTTCACAGAACGGGAAACGAGAGTTGATAGATTCTAAGCCAGCTTTTAAGCGATTGGACTTGGTGTTAACACCGGCTAATACCTCAGGCGTGTTAATAATATCGATAACGGCTTCGGCAATAGAGCAAGCTAATGGGTTGCCGCCATAAGTGCTTCCATGGGTGCCGATAGCTAGGCTCTTGGCTATTTTGGTAGTGGTAAGCATGGCTGCCACAGGAAAACCGTTGCCAAGGCCTTTAGCAGTGGTAAGGATGTCTGGCATGATGTCAGTTTGTTGGTAAGCGTATAATGTACCTAAACGACCAGCGCCAGTTTGAACTTCATCTAATACCAACAAAGCGTTGTGTTCATCACACAATTCACGGGCGCGCTTAATAAAGGCTGGGTCTGCATTAATAATGCCGCCTTCACCTTGTAATGGTTCCATAACAATGGCACAGGTTTTAGCAGAAACTGCTGCTTCTAAGGCTGCGACATCGTTGAAAGGTAGATGAGTGATACCTTCTAAGGCAGGACCAAAACCGGCACTGTATTTAGGTTGGCCGCCTACGCTTACAGTGAATAATGTACGGCCGTGAAAGGCTTGTTCAAAGGCGATGATCTCATTCTTTTGTTCACCAAAGTTATCTACAGCGTAACGGCGAGCCAACTTAAAGGCTGCTTCGTTGGCTTCGCCGCCAGAGTTAGCAAAATATACCTTATCGGCAAAGGTGGCATCTGTAAGTTTCTTGGCTAAACGTAAGGCTGGTTCGTTGGTCATTACGTTGGCAATGTGCCACAACTTCTCGCCTTGTTGTTTCAAGGTGGACACTAGTTTAGGGTGACAGTGACCCACGCTAGTTACCGCAATACCGCCGGCAAAGTCGATGTACTCTTTATCGTTTTGGTCCCAAATCCGAGACCCTTCACCACGCACTGGAATAACAGGGGCTGGCGCATAGTTAGGTGTCATCACTTCATCAAAAAGGGCGCGTGTTACTGGGGTATTGCTCATAAAAATTCCTAATTTCTTTTCGTACTATTCGTTACTTAAAACACGTTAATGGTTAAGCACAGCTGGTCTTAAGCTTGGCGATCTCTCGCACAGCTACTGACAGCATTGCCAAATTTATATTGGCATTACTTTGTAATTCACCAAAAATACTTAAACAACGCTCAATCAATGCGTGGTTGCGTAATTCCCATGCAATGCTCTGGTCGCTGGAAATGACCGCTTGGGTCAATTGAGCTAAGCTGGTTTCAAACTCTTGCTTAAGGCTAGCTCTAGCTTTTCGTTGCCATGGATCTTGGCTAGGCAAGTTAGCAATGGCTTGGTTAAGCCAATCACCTTGGAAACGTTCATACAAACCGTACCAAGTTTGGGCAGCAATTATTACTTGGGTGTTACATTGGCTAGCCACTTGAGTTACATCTAAGCCGTGGTACAAAAACTCGAGTTGACTTAAACGCTTACTAGCACTCTCTTCAGCGCCTTTAGCTGTAAGCTCATTAGCTTGATCATTGATACGCTGGGCTGAAGCTTGAGGTAATAAATTCGCAAGTTCACCATAATAATCAGCCATAGGCTTTTGATACAGATCTACCATGGTTTGGATAGACTCGCCTTGGTGACGGCTTAATAGCCACAAGGTGAGATCTTCCAATAAGGTCTGAATGTTCTTATGTAACTTCATGGACTGTTTGTAGTCTAGTATCAAGGTGATTCGATCTAGCTCACTCCATAAGCTTTGGGCATCTATAATGTCGCAAGCTGCGGTAAAGGCTCGGGCCATATCACCTGCCTGAGCGCCCATTTCTTCTTGTAAATAATTACAGAAGGTAGCACCCATACGGTTACCAATTTGATTGGTGACATGGGTAGCAATAATTTCACTGCGTAATGGGTGAGAGCCTATTGCAGCAGCATACTTTTTACTTAAAACTTTGGGGAAGTAATCTTCTAGGCTACGCGCTAAATAGCTGTCATTGCCGATGTCTGCGGCCATGAGTTCATCGAATAAACGCATTTTACTGTAAGCCAATAATACGGCAATTTCTGGACGGGTTAAGCCAGATTGCACGCGGGCTCGCTCGTCCATGTTGGCGTCATCTGGTAAGCCTTCCAAGTTGCGATTAAGGCGACCTTGTTTCTCTAAGCTATGTATTAGACGCTTATGATCACTTAAGCGAGCACATGCTTGGCCTTCAGCAATGCTCAAAACTAAGGTTTGATGGTAATTGTGACTTAGTACTAGGTCACCTACTTCATCGGTCATGCTAGCTAGCAAAGTGTTGCGTTGCTTTATAGTCATGTCGCCAGCATCAACCAACTGGCTGAGCAATATTTTGATGTTAACTTCATGGTCCGAACTATCAACACCTGCAGAGTTGTCGATGGCGTCGGTGTTGATATAACCCCCAGCTTGGGCAAACTCGATACGCCCATGTTGAGAGAAACCAAGGTTGCCGCCTTCGCCAATGACTTTGGCGCCTAATTGATTGCCATTAACTCGTAAGTTGTCATTTGCAGGGTCGCCAATATCACTATGGCTTTCGCTACTGGCTTTAACATAAGTACCAATGCCGCCGTTCCAAAACAGATCTGCTGGCATTTTTAGCAACGCATGAATCAGCTCGTTAGGCGTCATTTTTTTAGCATCTGTACCGATCATGCTTTGTATTTGTGGGCTTAGTTTGATGGACTTGGCTGAACGCTCAAATAGACCACCGCCTTTAGAAATGAGTTTAAGTTCATAATCACTCCAGCTGGAGCGTGGCAGGTTAAATAAACGCTGACGTTCAACAAAAGAGGTGGCTGCATCAGGTTTGGGGTCTATAAAAATATGCAAATGGTTAAACGCCGCTTGTAAACAGATGTGTTCTGACAAAAGCATACCGTTGCCAAATACATCACCGGCCATGTCTCCCACGCCTACGGCGGTGAAGTCTTGGGTTTGGCAATCTCGGCCTTGTTCGGCAAATAAGCGTTTAACGGATTCCCACGCACCACGAGCGGTAATGCCCATTTTCTTATGGTCGTAGCCGTTAGCGCCACCAGAAGCAAAGGCGTCGCCTAGCCAAAAGCTGTTACGTTCTGAAATAGAGTTAGCCAAATCAGAGAAAGTGGCGGTGCCTTTGTCGGCAGCTACCACTAAATAAGGGTCGTCATCGTCATAACGAACGACCTGTTTAGGTGGCACAACTTGTTTATCGACTATGTTGTCGGTGATGTCGAGTAAGGCTTGAATAAATGTTGAGTAGCTACGTATGACTTCTGCCATAAGTACGTCACGGTCTTGGGTCTGTGGTAATTTTTTACATACAAAACCACCTTTAGCACCTAAAGGAACAATAACGGCATTTTTCACCATTTGTGCTTTTACTAGACCAAGTACCTCTGTGCGGTAGTCTTCTTTACGGTCGGACCAACGTAAGCCACCACGGGCAACTTTGCCGCCACGAAGATGCACTCCTTCCACCCAGGTTGAGTACATGAAAATTTCATACTTAGGTAAGGGTAGAGGTACACCTGGAATTAGACTGGGGTCTAATTTGCAAGAGAGGTACTCATGGTGCTTACCTGAGTTATCGGTTTGATAGTAGTTAGTACGTAACATGGCCATAATGACGGCCAAGAAATACTTAACAATACGGTCTTCATCAAGGTTACTAACCTGCTCTAATGCCAAGCTGATATCTTCTTGTAATTGGTCGATAACTTCTTGAGGTTGCTGCTTATCAGGATTAAAACGAGCCTCAAATAAACGAACTAAGGTATGGGTAATGCCGGCATTACGTACCAAGGTAGATTGCATGTACGTTTGGCTAAATGGCACTTGAATTTGCAGTAAGTAACTACTGATGGCACGCATTAAAATAGCTTGTTGCCACGTTAAGTTTGCAGCTAATATCAAGCTATTAAAACGATCGTTAGCTACGCGGCCAGTATAAATCTGGCCAAAGGCTTCCTGAAAACGCTCTTTCACATTGGCGCCATCAAGGTTTATTTGTTGATCAATTTCTATCACAAAATCAATGATCCATTGGTCTAAACCAGCTTCAGATTTTATGGTGTAAGGGTGTGCGTTGATTACTTTTACGCCCATGCGTTCCAAAATTGGCAACACGTCGGATAAGGCTTTTGCTTTACCGTGCCCAAACACTTTAAAGCTAAGGCTCTGGTCTGCTTGGTGCAGAGAGCGGTATAGGTAGGTAGACAAAGGTTTGTCAGTACTAATTTTCTGTAAGCGCATTAAGTCCATAACGGCTACTTGTGCAGAAAAGTTTTCTTGGTAGGCCAGTGGAAAGGCTTGGCCATATTCCTTGAACAGTATGTTGCCTTTGGCTTCGCCTTGTTTGCTGTTGAGAGCATCGTGTAAGTGATCACTCCAGGCGAGCATGGCGTCGCGCATTTGCTGTTCTATGTCTTCAATATCAAATGGAGTGTTATGTATGTCTTTGCCGTGCACAGTGAGCTGCACGCGAGCTAAAGGTAATTCCGAAAACATGACGTTAAAATCAACACTTACGCCGTTGAATTCACGCATAAGAATGTGCTGCATCTTAATACGTAATTGAGTATTAAAGCGCTCTCGTGGTACATAAACCAAGGCTGTAGCAAAGCGACCAAAGGTATCCAGGCGCAAAAACAGGCGTAAATGATGGCGTTCTTGGGTTTCTAATACACCACGGATAATAGGGTAAAGCTCATCCACGCTTGCTTGTAACATTTCGTCACGAGGGTAGTGGTTGAGTATGTGCTGTAAGGCTTTGCCTTTGTGGCTGTTTGGTAAGAGTTCAATACGTTTACGCAAGTCTTCAGCTTTGCGCCTCAGTAATGGAATTTCATCAATACGGGCCGTGTAAGCCGCAGAGGAATATAATCCATAAAAACGCTCCTCACCGATCACATTACCTTGGTTATCAAAGCGCTTAAGGCCAAGATAGTCAAAGTTAACCGGGCGGTGCACAGTGGAACGGCTGGTGGATTTAGTCATTACTAGCATGTTGCTACGTAAGGCTAAATCTGAATTTTGTTGAGATAAAACACTAGGTGATAGGCTCTCTGCACTACAGTTATCATCTCTAAAACTGCCTAGCCCCGTACCTTTCTGTGGAGTGAGTTTGCATAAGCCAGTTTTAGCGTCTTTTTTGAGCCCGTAAGAGCGATAGCCAATAAAGGTGAAATGGTTATCGGCCACCCAGCGTAAGAAGGCGATATTTTCCGCCATGTGTTCTGCTTCAACAGGAAGGTTTTGAGACTCTAAGGTATCGATAATAGACACTAATTTTTCACGCATAGGGACCCAATCGTCTACTACTAAGCGCACGTCACTAATAATACCAGTAAGGGTGCTCACGATTTGAGCAACAGCCACTGGGTCGTTTTGCTGGTCAATTTCAAAACGCATTACCGCTTCTAAATTGTTGCCGTCGGCTTTGCCTGTGAAGGGCGAAATGCTGGTGATTTGGCCTTCTACATCTCTCTCAACTGCCACCACTGGATGAGTGGTGATATGAATGGTGTGGCCTAAGTGAACTAAGGCATTAGTGATGGAGGACACTAAGAATGCTTTGTCATCACATACAATATCTACAATCGTGTGGCTGGTGTACCACTGATGCTCCTCATAATTAGGGTTGTAGACACGCATGTTAACTTGGTTGCTATGGCGCAGTTTTGCGCAATCCCATAAGCTAGATAGCGCACCGTATAAATTGTCTGCATCAAATTGTAATAGTTCTGCTGGAATACTTTCGGCGTAATAGAGTCGCGCTAATTGCTGCATGGCTTCGGAATGAGTCTTTTTTTGGCGCTTGGCTATTAAGTCGCAAACTAAATCTATGGCGATATTTTTTTTATCGGTTAATGTGCGCATGTAGTATTTCCTTGAGTCAATTCACGAACGGTATTGCTGCTACATCTATTATTCAAGAAACTGCCGGCGGGCACTAGGGGGTAAGTTGAGTTAGTGCGACCCTATTTGTTGGTAAAATGACATTCAGGCTATTTATGGTGTGATTTGGCATTTTATCGGGTTACAAATACGACCTGTATGGCGGAGTAAATGACGTTTTTATGCACTCACTCCATGATTCAGTGTATCCTTACGGCCTATGTCTGAGTTACACACTTCCCATATAATAGGCCTGCTTTTATTGCCTCATAGTAGTTTGAGCCATTACGGCCAAATTGCCGAGCTATTGTTGCATACTAATCGTATGTTAGAGCATTCGAAATATCGACTACAGCTTATGAGCGTAGGCGGTGAGTGTGTGTTAGGTAAAACTACGAACTATTTGGATAGCGAACGGGTAGATACCTTGTTTGTTATTGGTGATTTGATCGCTCCTAATGAAGCAGACGCTATGTTAGAGCGCTGGTTGGTGCAACAAACTAAGATGGGGGTAAACATGCTGGCTGTAGGCACAGGTGTTTTACCTCTGGCTAATGCTGGTTTACTTAACGGTAAGCGTAGCTGTTGTCATTGGTCTGCAATAGAAAAGCTAAGGCAAGCCTACCCTGAAGTGCTTTGGAGTCACCAACTGTTCGAACAAGAAGTACAGCTGATGACCTGTGCTGGTGGGGCGTCAACTACTGATTTTATGTTGGCATGGCTGGCACAGCAGCAAGATTTAGACATGGCTGTGAACTTGTCTGAATGGTTCTTAGTAGAGCGTATGCGGCCAAAAGATACTCAGCAGCGCATTCCTCTTAAGGCTCGTATTGGCACTAGTCAGCCTAAGCTTATTGAGGCGGTTACCTTGATGGAAACCAACATAGAAGAACCCTTGTCGCCAGATGACTTGGCTTATCATGTAGGGCTGTCTAGGAGGCATTTGGAGCGTTTGTTTAAAAAGCATTTAGACAGTGTGCCTTCACGCTTCTATCTACAGCTAAGGTTAGACAAGGCCCGTCAAATGTTACGGGACACAGATCGCTCTATTGTAGAAGTGGGTATGGCATGTGGATTTTCCTCAGCTAGTCATTTTAGTACCACGTACCGTACTCATTTTAACGTTACGCCTCGCCAAGAACGCGGTCGTGCCACTCACGTGGAATCAGCACCTAGTTGGAACCACTCCGTTGTTATTCAACGGCGCTTAGATTAATTATTTAACATTTTATTGAGAAGCATATGGATATTTTTGCAGCCGCTACTTTGCTGTTTTTGGTTATGGATCCACTGGGGAACATCCCTTTATTCTTGTCGGTATTAAAACAGGTGCCAGAAGAGCGGCGCCGTTTGGTTTTACGCCGTGAGTTGTTGATAGCGTACGTAGTGCTGTTAATGTTTTTGCTGTTAGGCCCGTATATTTTGTCATTCTTGCAGGTATCACAAGAGGCTATTCGTATTGGCGGCGGCATTGTATTATTTTTGATTGCCATAAGGATGGTGTTCCCAAAAGAAGGTGGGTTGTTGGGTAAAACACCCGGCGGCGAACCGTTTATAGTGCCTTTAGCTATCCCACTGATGGCAGGACCATCAAGCTTGGCAATGATCATGTTGATGCGTGATTCTGCTGAAGGCCAGTGGCTTGACCTATGGTTGGCAGTGACCGCTGCTTGGGTTGTTTCTGCAGGCATTCTGTTAGCGTCGCGGAGACTGTATGGAGTGTTAGGCGAAAAAGGCTTGTTCGCCATAGAGCGTTTGATGGGTATGATCTTGATTATTATGGCAGTACAGATGTTGCTTGAAGGCACCGCCCAATACTTACATTTGCGATAAGCTGAGGACACCTGTACAGACTTGCTACCTTATTTTTTGGTAGTGGAATAATAAAGCTCAAGCGGCATAATGGTGTTTTAATATTATTATGAAACCTTTGCATAAAGCGGTGACAAAAGGGAAATGAGGAAAATCAGTCTAATTGAGGCGGGAAACGCAGGTAATAGCTAGCTATTGCGAAGTTTTCCAACGAAAAGTAGGTTGATTTTAGCCATTTTATCTTGGTGTCTGCTTTGTGCAAAGGTCTTAGTCTATATTAGCTTAATTTTAGTAAGTTGTTCAAACCTCTCAGGTCAATGTAAGGCGATTTAGCTAATGCTTTACATAATCGTTACGTTTGCGGCTCGGAATGTGGCAGTATTAGGCCTTTGCAACGATGGAATAAGAAAAACCATGGCACAACAAGCCTACCTCAACGGGTTGATGAGTTTTATTAGTGACTCGTCAACACCTTTTCACGCCGTAGCTTCAATGGAAAGCCAATTAAATATGGCAGGCTACAGTCAACTTCATGTGGCAAATACCTGGCATTTAAAGGCTGGAGAGCGCTATTACATTACCCGCAATGATTCAACCATAGTCGCCTTTCAGTTGCCTCAAGAAAATGCCATACAGCGCATGCATATGGTGGGTGCCCATACAGACAGTCCGTGTTTAAAGGTTAAGCCTAACCCAGAAATTCAATGCCAAGGCTATCAGCAGTTAGGTGTGGAGGTTTATGGTGGTGCTCTGTTGCATCCATGGTTTGACCGTGACTTGTCTTTAGCGGGTAGGGTTGTTTGCCGTGATGCTAGCAACCAATTAGTGAGTCACTTAATAGATTTCAAACGCCCTATAGCCTGTATTCCAAGCTTAGCGATACATTTAGACCGTGAAGCTAACAAAGAACATAGTGTAAACCCACAAACAGATTTGCCAGTACTTCTGGGTCAGGCATTAGGGGACGACTTTAGTTTGCGTAGCGTACTTGCCGATGAGTTAAAGGCCAATGGTCATCAAGTTGATCAGGTCATCGATTATGAACTGAGCTTTTATGACGTTCAGGCACCTGCTTTGGTGGGGCTTAAAGAAGAATTTTTGGCAGCTGCAAGGTTAGATAATTTGTTAAGTTGTTATATAGGGCTAACAGCCCTGCTTGCCTCGCAAACTGATCAGGGCATGTTGTTGATTTGTCATGACCACGAAGAAGTAGGAAGTCAGTCGGCGGAAGGAGCTCAAGGTAGCTTTTTAATGTCGGTATTGCAGCGTATTTTCCCAACTGCAGAACTGTTGCACCAAGTGCTAGATGCGTCCACTTTCATTTCGGCTGACAATGCTCATGGTGTCCATCCTAACTTTACCAATAAGCATGATGATCAACATGGTCCTAAGTTAAATCAGGGCCCGGTAATTAAGGTTAATGCTAATCAACGTTATGCTACCAATGCAATCACCAGCGCAATGATAAAAGAACTGGCTGCACAAATGGATTTGCCAATTCAAACTTTTGTGGTGCGTAGTGATATGGCTTGTGGTAGTACTATTGGGCCTATTACAGCAGCTGCGCTAGGTGTGCGTACATTAGACTTGGGTGTACCTACTTTTGCAATGCACTCTATCCGTGAGTTAGCAGGCAGTGCCGACGCACAGATCACACACAATTTACTACAAAAATTTTTTGAAACGGAAATGGTTGTTTAGAAAGCAAATTATTGGTGTCTGATCAAAAAAGCACGGCTATTTCCCAGCTCTGCAGCCTGAGCTAACTCGTTAAGCTGATGATCACCAAGAACGCCAAACCAGCTAATAACAGCATGGCACGTGCCACTTTTGAGAGCTTGATGGGCTAAGCTCATGGTGTCGTGCTGAGCATCAGGTTTAAGTAAAATAATTTTATTTAAGTCAAATCCTGCAGCCTGTAGTTGAGCTTTAGGTAATAACTGGGGGGGAGCAACCCAGGCTAGCCAGCGTTGATCATGGCTAAGTTGAGCAAGTAATGGCAGCAATATTTGTATATTGTTCCAAGCTTCGCCTCGCACAATAATTTCTGTGATGTGGCTTAGGTCTTGTACAGTTGTTTGTTCTTCTTGAGCCCAAAGGTCTAGTTGATGCTCAGCTAAAATACCATCGATACTAGTGTCGTTTTGTTGCTTTTGCTGCCACATAATGTTGTTCCTTTTTTAGGTCTAGTTGCCGCGACGTATAACACCAACGCTCAGGCCTTCAATACTTAAGTGTTCTTTTGTAAGGTCGACTTCAATAGGCAAAAAATCTGGATTTTCTGCGATGAGTTGGACCTGGTTACCATTACGTTGGAAACGTTTCACAGTAACTTCATCGTTAATGCGCGCTACCACAACTTGTCCATTTCTGGCTTGATCTGTTTTGTGTACTGCTAATAAATCGCCATCGTAAATGCCTATGTCTTTCATTGACATGCCGCTAACTTTAAGTAAATAGTCTGCCTTTGGGTAGAATAAGTTTTCTGGAATGGCGCAATAATCGCTTATGTGTTCTTGTGCTAACAATGGGCTACCAGCAGCCACCATGCCGATAATCGGTAAACCTAAGTCGACCTCGTGCATATCTGGCACTCGTATGCCACGAGAAGCACCTGCAATGATTTCAATCGCACCTTTACGAGCGAGTGCTTTTACATGTTCTTCTGCAGCGTTTGGTGACTTGAATCCGAGTTCTTTAGCAATTTCTGCGCGAGTTGGTGGATAGCCGGTGTCGGTAATGTAGCTACGGATGCAGTCGAGCACCTGATCTTGGCGTGGGGTCAACTTAATCATTTTACTTCCTCCTAACGCATTGCGGATATGCTGGTTGTTTGTACAGTTACTGTATATAATACCAGTAAAATTGTTGGTGGCAAGTTTTATTTTTATTCGCATGCTTACTGTCAGCTTTTGTGGCTAAAATGGTGTACCCTAATGGCCGATTATTTGATGCTAACTAAGAGCTTCCTACGTGTCTGATTCTGCTGCTGTGAAACAAGATATCCAACAACTTTATCGTCAGCTGGTTAAGCAGCTAGATCTTAAGCCTCGCTGGGGTCAAAAACAGATGATAGCCACTGTGGCTAACCATTTTTTGGGTATAAAGATGGATGGGGATGGTCATCGTAATGATGATAATCCAGTGTGCCTAGTAGAGGCGGGTACTGGTACGGGCAAGACCTTAGCCTATATGGTAGCGTGTTTGCCTATTGCTAAAGCGCTCGATAAAAAGTTAATAATTTCAACTGCCACCATTGCATTACAAGAACAAATTATTCAAAAAGATCTGCCAGCCCTTAAGAAGCATGGTGGTTATGACTTTGATTTCCAACTTGCTAAAGGTCGCCGACGATACTTATGTGTATCTAGGCTAGATCAAGCGCTCTCTCAAAATGCATCTATAGACCCCACTCAAGCCTTATTTGAGGACGAGCTAGCACTTAAACTTGATGGTAAACAGCAAGCTTTGTATAAAGATATGGTGGTGCAGTTTGGTAGCAACCAATGGGACGGTGATCGTGATGCATGGAAAGACACGTTGGTAGAAGATTACTGGCGACCCGTTACTACGGATCACAAAGGTTGTACTAATCGCCGTTGCAGCCATTTTAGTCAGTGTCCATTCTTTAAGGCTAGAGATGGTTTAGAGCAGGCCGATTGCATTGTCACTAATCACGATTTGGTTTTGGCAGACCTGGCATTAGGTGGTGGAGCCATTTTACCAGCGCCAGAAGATGCTATTTACATCTTTGATGAAGGTCACCATTTGGCCGATAAAACACTGAAACAGTTCACCCACCAACAAGGTATCCGCCAACTTAGCCGTTGGTACGGACAAACGCGTTCTGGCGTAAAGAAATTTTTAAAGGAATGGCAGGGTGGTGGTAAAGGCGCACAACTAAGTGTTCAGGTACAAGAGCATGTGCAAGTGCTTGAAGAGCAACTAGTTGGTTTAGAACAGTTTTTGGATCAGTCCGCGTTTAGGCCTCAGGATGGTTATCAGCAACAAGAAAACTACCGCTTTTCTCAGGGTATAATCCCGGCAGAATTAGTTCAGATAACTCATGATATGGGCTTGACGAGTGCGCGCTTGGCTAGAGACTTAGGTGCCTTGCATGGGTTGATGGACGACGTTGTTAAAGGCGAACAAAACGGCCTACCGAAAGATCAAGCTGAAAATTATTTAGCCGCGTTTGGGGTGTTGCAACAAAACTCTGAGCAACAGCTAGGGTTATGGCAAGCTTACGCTAAGGTAGACCAGCCAGGTGCAGTGCCCATGGCACGGTGGTTGCAGTATTGGCAAACACCAGAGAGAGTAGATTTAGAGGTTTCTGCAAGCCCCATAATGGCTGGCGAACTCTTACAGAAGAATTTATGGCAACGGTGTTATGGTGCTTTACTAACTTCGGCTACGCTTACTGCTTTAGGGCGCTTCGACCGTTTAGTTACCCATGCTGGTTTAAATCCTCGCAGCACCATGCTTGCAGTGGCTAGTCCCTTTGATTTTGCAAAATCGCAGATATGTGTGCCAAAAGAAGCTGTTGAACCAGGGCCTGAGGCAGTATTTGTAGATCATCTTATTATTGGTCTCAAAGCTCAGCTAAATCAGGCTGAAGCTAGTTTGGTATTGTTTACCTCAAAGAGAGTAATGCAGCTAGTATTTGAAGGCATGGGAGATGAATGGCAAGACCTGATCTTGCAGCAGGGCGAGTCTTCTAAACAACGCTTATTAGATCAGCACAAGCAGCGGATTGATGAAGGTGAGGGCAGTGTTTTGTTTGGATTGGCAAGTTTTGCAGAGGGCATCGATTTGCCAGGTGTTTATTTAACTCATGTGGTGATAACTCGACTGCCATTTACGGTACCGGATCGCCCTGTGCCATCGGCCCTTGCCGAGTGGATTGAAAAATCTGGTGGTAATAGTTTTGCTGAACTGTCGGTACCAGAAGCAAGCGTTAGGTTGGTACAGGCTACGGGTCGGTTATTGCGTAAAGAGGATGACAAAGGCCGTATTACTATTTTAGATAAGCGTATCGTTAGTAAGCGTTATGGGCAACAGCTTTTACAGGCATTGCCACCATATGAAAGGCAGTTTGGTTAGTGGGAAAAACCAGGAAAAATACTAACAAAATGCTACGAAAGTGCTAGCATAAACCACTTTGTATAATGGCCTTAAACTCTCTATACTGCCTTGTTGTAGTTTATCTTACTGAGGCGTGCGCGCCTCTCAATGGAAAATCACCTTGAAATCAAATGATTCAAAATCTACTGACCAAAAATGGTCGCTGGACGATTTTGTCGTCCCACAAGAGGAAGGCAAAACACGCTTTCACGATTTAGATTTACCTGACGAAGTAATGCAAGGCGTTGCAGCGTTGGGATATGAATATTGTAGTCCTATACAAGCACTAACTTTGCCTGAATCTTTAGCCGGAAAAGACATTACTGGTAAAGCACAGACAGGCTCTGGTAAGACAGCTGCGTTTTTACTTAGTATTATTACCGACTTCTTAGATTTTCCTATAGAAGGTCCGCGTAGATTAGGTGCTCCAAGAGCACTTATTATTGCACCAACCCGTGAGTTGGTGATGCAAATTGCCAGTGATGCGGAAGACCTTACTCGTTTTTGTGATGTTAACGTGCAGCAACTTGTTGGCGGCATGGACTTTGAAGCCCAACAAAAGCAATTACAACGGCAGCATACCGACATTATGGTAGCTACACCTGGTCGATTGTTAGACTTCTGTCGCCGAGGCTATGTAAACCTGCGCGAAGTAGAAGTAGTTGTGCTGGATGAAGCAGACCGGATGCTGAGCATGGGCTTTATTCCCGATGTGCGAGCAATTATTCGTCAAACTCCTAAGAAAGAAGATCGTCAAACATTGTTATTCAGCGCCACTTTCAGTGAACAGATATTACGCTTAGCAGAACAGTGGACTTTTGAACCTGTACATGTGGAAATTGAGTCTGATGACCTGGCCTCGGCTAATGTAGAGCAGCGTTTCTATTCTGTAGCTCGTGCTGATAAATATAAACTATTACTCAATTGCCTAAAAACAATGGGGGTAGAGCGTGCTATTGTATTTGCTAACCGACGCCACATTACACGGGATTTGGCTGAGAAGCTGCAAAAAGACGGTATAAAAAGTGCTCTTTTGTCGGGCGAAGTTGCACAAGCGAAACGGGTTAAAACGTTAGAGCAATTCCGCAGTGGTAAGACGCCCATATTAGTAGCGACAGACGTAGCAGGCCGAGGCATTCATGTGGATGGAGTAAGCCATGTGTTTAACTACGATCTACCAGAAGAACTAGAAGATTACGTGCATCGTATCGGGCGTACAGGCCGAGCAGGAGCTTCTGGTATTGCCATTAGCTTTGCCTCTGAAGATGATGCTTTTATCATTCCTGACTTAGAAGTAATGTTAGGAAAACGTTTGGAATGTGAACCGACACCTAACGAATTATTGGTGTAATAGGAAGCACAATGAACTTACAACATAGAGTTGCAGTGATTGGTGGCGGTAGCTTTGGTACTGTATTGGCTAATATTGTCGCCCATAATGGATTTCCTGTACGTTTGTGGTTACGTGATGAAACGTTAGCGCAAGAAATGCGTGAAACGCGTGTTAACTCTCGCTATTTGCCGGGGCTGGTTCTGCATGAAAATCTTGAGATAGTGACAGATTTGAGTGTCTGTATTAGTGATGCAGATACAGTGATATTTTCAGTACCGAGTAAAGCTTTTAGAGACTTGTTAGACCAAGCTAAAGCCTATATCAATCCACAAAAATACCTAGTTACTACGGCAAAAGGTATTGAGCCTGATAATTTCTTATTGATGAGTCAGGTGCTGGAAGTTTACTTTCCAGATAACCCTGTAGGGGTGATCAGTGGCCCAAATCTGGCTAAAGAGGTAGCAGAAAAACAGCTAACTGGTACTGTTATCGCTAGCGATAATGAAGGCTTACGCCAGCAAGTGCAGGACATTTTGCAGTGTCATTTCTTTCGTGTGTATGCCAGTAATGATCGATACGGCACGGAGTTAGGTGGTGCACTCAAAAATATCTATGCCATTGCTGCGGGATTGAGTGCAGCTATGGGTATGGGAGAAAATACTCGTAGCATGCTATTAACGCGTAGTTTAGCCGAAATGAGCCGCCTAGCAGTGCATATGGGGGCTAATCCAATGACCTTCTTGGGGTTATCAGGCGTTGGAGACCTTATCGTTACCTGTATGTCTCCTTTGAGCCGAAATTACCGAGTAGGTTATGCCTTAGGTCAAGGCAAGCCTCTAGATGAGGCTGTAGCAGAGTTGGGAGAGGTTGCCGAAGGTGTAAATACTCTGGCTTTAGTGAAGAAGAAAGCTGATGAGCTACAGGTGCATATGCCTTTAGTGGATGCTCTTTACGCATTGGTTTACCAAGGCGCAGAGGTGTCTACTGTTGCTCAATCGCTCATGGCGCGAGATCAAAACTCAGACGTTGAATTTGTACTAAAACGTAGTTAATGACTTGAAATATGAGGGCATAGGCCCTATGTTAAAGGCATCGGAGTTAACGGAGAGGATTTTATGCAAGCATTTAAAAATAACCTGACCTCAGAAGCCTTCTGGCTACGCTTGGTATTTATGTTGTTGAGTTTGTTGTTGGTAGAAATTGCAGCGTCGATATTAGTACTGTTAGTGGTTGGACAATTTCTTTATCGGCTATTTAACGAATCAAGCCACCAGGCAATACTTCAGTTCAGTAATAGTTTAGGGCGCTTTATCCTACACAGTTATCGTTTTTTGTCTTACCAAACTGAAAGCAAACCGTTTCCATTTAGTGATTGGCCAGAGGCAGAAGATTTGCCAGAGGCAGAAGATTTGCCTAAGACTGAAGACTAATGAAATTGCTGCTAATGCGTCATGGTGAGGCAAGTTTTAATGCCCCCACCGATGCTCAACGCCCACTTACTCAGGGTGGTAGTATATCAGTACTACAACAATGCCAAAATCCAACGGTGCCTTGGCATGAGTTCACCGACCTTTGGGCTAGCCCTTATGTTAGGGCCCAACAAACGGCATCTTTGTTACTGAGCAACTACACTGATAAAAACCACGGCTTAACTTTGCGATCCCTAGATTGTATTACCCCACACGGTGAAATCGAGCAAGTGCAAAAATTCTTGCTTCAGCAACACCATGAAAACGTGGTTCTGATTACTCATCAACCTTTAATCAGTGGTTTGATTGGCCATTTTTGTCACGCCGATGAGTCTATGGGGGAGCCCATGAGGCCCGCTTCTATGGCTTTGTTGGAAGGTGAGGTGGCCGCGGCAGGGTGCCTAAGATTGACACATTTATTTCATCCACAAGGTTAATTAATATGGCTATTTTTTCTCGTTTAGCAGGTGGTCTCTGCGTTCTTATCAGTTGTGCGTGTGTGTCTTTAGCTGCTCAAGCTCAGGTTACTTTAGGTGTGGTTGAAAACGGCAGATTGGTTGAACAGACACAACAATATGCTCCGTACTATACCTTGGCTACTGGGGCTATGCGTAAGGTTAATGGTGTAGTTAACGCTGAATATAGTTTGTATTTGGAGGGCCAGCTCACCCGTTATACCTGGGAGATGAGGCCTGGTATAAGAGCTCAAGAGTCCTACGATAAAGCCTTAGCACAACTCAAGATGGCTGATGCGACAGTGATCTATCAATGCCAAGGCCGGTCCTGTGGGTCTAGTCATCAATGGGCAAATGAGGTCTTTCATCAAGCGCGTTTATACGGTTTAGTTGCCAAACAATCTTACGCCGCTCTAAGGCAAGACACCGCGAAGGAGCCAAATTACTACGCCCTTTATAGCACCGAGCGGGGCAACAAAAAGGTGTATTTACACCTGGAAATGATCCAGGGAATGAAAAGTAATATAGGACAATAAACATGACTACCATCGCATTAGTATTGGGTAGTGGTGGCGCCAGAGGTAACGCACATATTGGTGTGATTCAAGTATTAGAAGAGCAAGGCTTTGACATAGTCAGTGTGTCTGGATGCTCTATGGGATCTGTGGTGGGCGGCATGTACGCTGCCGGTAAATTGCCTTCATTTACAGAGTGGGTTTCAGGCTTGTCACGTTTTGATGTATTTCGTTTAGTGGATATGTCGTTGTTGTCGATGGGTGCTATTCGTGGCGAAAAAGTATACGCGATACTTGAGGGTTTACTGGGTGATCAACTGATTGAAGGCCTACCAATACCTTACACAGCGGTAGCTACAGACTTGGTGAAACAACAAGAAGTGTGGTTTCAGTCTGGCAAGATAATGGATGCAATACGAGCTAGTGTTGCAGTGCCTGGTTTGATTATGCCTGTGGCAGAGAAAGATCGTTTCTTAGTGGATGGTGGGTTACTTAACCCAGTACCTATTATGCCTACGGTAGCCGATCAGGCCGATTTAATTATTGCAGTTAATTTAAATACAAATGTAGGAGGCTCTGGTTCTATTCAGGACTCGCTATTTAATATTACAGATTTTAATGATGACTTGAAGGCACCTAATGCAACTGCCACTAAAAGTCAGCGTAGTCATTTGCAATGGAATAAGATGGAAATGATGAGTCAGTGTTTTGAAACCATGCAAGCGACCATGGCAAAATACAAAATGGCAGGTTATGCTCCAGACGTTGAGGTTAAAATAGACCGCAACACCTGCAGTTTCTTTGAGCTTTATCGAGCTAAAGAAATGATAGAAATTGGTAGGAATGCAGCACTAGAGGCACTGCAGGTTAAAAACTACATCTGACTACTATTTAATTAACATCAAAAATTCTGCACGTGTACGTGCATCTTCGCGCAACTTACCAAGTAATACAGAAGTTTTCATGCTAGCATTTTGCTTTTGTACACCACGCATCATCATGCACATGTGTTGTGCTTCAATAACTACACCAACACCCTTTGCATTAGTAACTTCCATAATAGCATCGGCAATTTGTTTGGTCATGTTTTCTTGAATTTGTAAGCGACGAGCAAACATATCCACAATACGTGCCACTTTCGATAAACCAAGTACTTTACCAGAAGGCAAATAAGCCACATGGCATTTTCCGATAAATGGTAATAGGTGATGTTCACACAAAGAGTAGAGTTCTATGTCTTTGACCACAACCATCTCTTCGTTATCGGACGGAAATAGTGCACCGTTAATAACCTCATCGATGTTTTTATCGTAGCCGTTATTCAGGAACTTAAAGGCTTTGGCGGCGCGCTTAGGGGTGTCCTTTAAGCCTGGGCGATTTAAGTCTTCGCCAATGCTGGTAAGAATGTTTTCGTATGCTTTTTCCATGAACCTTCTCGTTGCTGATTTCGTTGCTTATGGTGTTGTTGGTCTCATTATTAATGTAATAATAAAGTAGACATCAAAATTTTACGCGACAATACTTCAAGCGGTGGCTAAGGTAAAGGCTTGCAAGTATATTGCAGCTATATTACCCTTTTTTTGCGCTCTTTTTAAGTAATACATACAGTGCGCCAGTGCCACCATCTTTCGGTAAGGCAGAAGTAAACGCCAACACGGCATCAAGTTGTTGTAACCAATGGTTTACATGAGACTTGATTATGGCTTGCCCAGCGCCTTGTATAGCACCATTTTCGTCGCGATAACCTGCACCCGCTTTGCCGTGAACAATGAGTAAACAGCGGTCTCCTTCGGCCTGGCCGTGCCTAACTGCGTTCCATACAGAATCACGTGCTGTTTCTACTCGATAGCCATGTAAATCAAGAGTGAGGGTTGGGCGCATATGTCCATTACTGAGGCGGCGCAGGCTGCTCCCGTCTAGCCCTACACGTGAATAGGCAATACTTTCTTCTGACTCAACCATTTCAAACCCTTGTTCGCCAAGCGCTGCTTTTTCTTGCGCAAGCTCAATTGCCGACGCTCTACGGGCGGCTGTGCTTAGGGCATCTGCGCCCTTAAGAGCAGGAGTGGTTTGACGGCCAGTTTTTTTCAACGGCACCGCAGCACCAAAGGCAGCACCAAAAGAAGAACTAAGTTTACTACCCAATTCATCATTAAGGTTTAACCCTGTGGATGCATTATGAGGATCTTGGTTGGAGGCCAGCGGGTCTTGGGTGGAAGAGTGCTTCATACTTGATTAACGCAGTTTGTATTCATGGCAATATGGTATCCAGAGAAGGCTTAGCTTACAATGGCGCCATTAAATTATTATCGTTAAAGAACCAATGACCACTAGACTATCACAGGCTATAGAAGCGACGGAAGCGGCACTCGTTGAAGCGCAAGTTTACTTTGGTCATGGTACCGACAATGCTTGGGATGAGGCGGTATTTTTGGTATTGGGAGCCTGCGGCATGCCGTTGGAAACACAAAAAGATCAATTAGAAACCGTACTTACTAATGAGCAGCTATTACGAGTGCAAGATTGGTTAACTAAACGTACACAGCAACGTGTGCCGTTACCTTATCTATTGGGTAAAACTTGGTTTGCAGAAATACCTTTTAGAGTGAGTAAGGATGTCATTATTCCTCGTTCACCCATGGCAGAACTGATTGCTAGGCATTTTTCTCCTTTTATTAAAAATTCTCCTCAAACTGCGTTAGACCTCTGTTGTGGCAGTGGTTGTATTGGTGTTGCCATGGCATTGCATATGGATATTCCTCATGTGGATATGGTGGACATAGCACCAGCAGCACTTTTACTAAGCCAGCAAAATCTTGATGACCTAGGCGTAGGGGATAGAGTGAAGGTGTTTGATTCAAATTTGTTTGCCGGCCTGCCAGCCAAACACTATGATTTGATCGTTAGTAACCCGCCGTATGTGGATGCAAATGATTACGATGATATGCCTGCTGAATTTTCCCATGAGCCCAAAATGGCTCTAGTCTCAGGTGATGATGGTTTAGACCTTACTGCGCTGATGTTGTCACAAGCTGCAGACTGGATCTCAGTGCAAGGCCTGATTGTGATTGAAGTAGGCAATAGCGAAGTTGCTTTGCAACAAGCCTTACCCGATATACCGTTTATGTGGCTAGATTTAAGTGAGGGGGGTAATGGTATTTTTTGCCTCACAGGAATGCAATGTAGGCAGTACCAAGCCAGATTTAGAGAATGGAATCAATCGCGTTTGTAAGCCCACATTTGCGGCTTAGGCCGCTAACCAGCTATAATTTAACCTGCAAACATTTAGAGTAAAAAGTCCATGTCTGGTAATACCTTTGGTAAGTTATTTACGGTCACCACCTTTGGCGAAAGCCACGGTCCAGCGTTAGGTGCCACAATAGATGGTTGTCCAGCGGGCATTGAGCTCACTGAGGCCGAATTACAGGTGGATTTAGATCGTCGTAAGCCAGGCAAGTCCAGGCATACTACACAGCGCCGTGAAGCCGACCAAGTGCGTATATTGTCAGGTGTTTTTGAAGGCCGAACCACAGGTACTCCTATTGGCTTACTGATTGAAAATACCGACCAACGGTCTAAGGACTACGGTAATATAAAAGACCAGTTTCGTCCTGCACATGCGGATTACACCTACATGCATAAGTATGGTCTACGAGATTACCGAGGTGGTGGCCGTTCATCAGCACGCGAGACTGCCATGAGAGTTGCGGCTGGTGCCGTAGCGAAGAAATTTTTGGCAGGCCATGGCATTGCTATTAATGGCTATCTTTCACAATTAGGCCCTATAAAGCTGGCCTGTCCAGATCCATCTATTGTGAATGATAATCCGTTTTTTTGTGGTCAAGCCGACAAAATTGAAGAGCTGGAACAGTTTATGGATGCCCTGCGTAAATCAGGTGATTCTATTGGTGCGCAAATTACTGTTATTGCTACAGGCGTAGAGGCAGGTATTGGTGAACCTGTATTTGATCGTTTAGATGCTGAATTAGCCCACGGCTTAATGAGCATTAATGCTGTAAAAGGCGTGGAAATAGGGGATGGCTTTGCAGTAGTTGCGCAGCGTGGCACAGAACACCGTGATGAAATGACACCAGAGGGCTTCTTATCTAACCATGCTGGCGGAATTTTAGGTGGTATAAGCAGTGGCCAAGATATTATTGCCAGAATTGCCCTTAAACCTACTTCAAGTTTACATATACCGGGTCAGTCTATCGATTTGCACGGTAATTTAGTAGAAGTGATTACCAAAGGCCGACATGACCCTTGTGTCGGTATTCGTGCCACACCTATAGCTGAAGCAATGATGGCGTTAACGATAATGGATCACTTTCTACGTCAACGCGGACAAAACGGCACGCCTCATTACAACCTGCCAACTATTAAGTAGATTAAACGCCATGAAATGTTTGCAATTACTGCTTATGCGAGCTTCGTTAATAAGTGTATTAACCTTTGTGAGCAGTTTATCATTAGCCGACAGTATTCGGTTGGCCACCACCACAAGCACCTATAATTCTGGCTTATTGGACGATTTATTAAGCCATTATGCACAAGTCAGCGATACCGAGGTTTTAGTTATTGCTGTAGGTACTGGTAAAGCTTTAAAAATGGCTGAAAACGGTGATGTAGATTTAGTAATGACTCATGCGCCCGCTGCAGAAGCTCGCTTTCTTGATCAAGGTTTTGGCATTGAAGCGCATGGTGTGATGTACAACGATTTTGTAATAGTAGGGCCTAAAGAAGATTCAGCAAAAATAAGTGGCGCTCACACGGTGACCGACGGATTATCACTTATTGCGGCATCTAATAAGCGCTTTATTTCCCGTGGTGATGATTCTGGTACCCATAAAAAAGAATTGCAGTTGTGGCTGCACTTAGGTGCATTACCCACCTTTAAGGGCTATCTTGAATCTGGCCGAGGTATGGGCCACAGTTTGCAAATGGCTTCTGAAATGGGTGCTTACACCATGACCGATAGGGGTACTTGGTTGGCCTTGCAAGATAAGCTTGCACTCCGCTTAGTGCTTGAAAGTGATCCTCGGTTACTTAATCCATATCAAGTGATATTGGTTAACCCCGAGCGTCACCCTCACGTTAATGTCAACTCAGCACGTAAGTTTGCACAATGGCTGATCAGTTCAGGCGGCCAAAAAGCAATTGGAAAATTTCGTATTAATGGCGAGGTATTATTTGTGCCTTCGGCTAAATAACACACATTATGAATGATCTTTGGACTACATTCAGTGCAGCTATCGGCCAACTTTTGAGTGGAGATCCTGCACTTTGGGGCATAGTTGGCGTGTCTTTTAGTGTTTCGGCCAGTGCTTTGCTGATTGCTCTATTGCCGGCATTGAGTACGGGCTTTATGTTAGCCTATTTTCGCTTTCCTGGCCGTTGGGCCGCTATTAGTATACTTAATAGTTTATTGGCGGTGCCTACCGTAGTGGTTGGGCTAGTGCTCTATATGCTTTTGTCGCGCGCTGGCCCATTGGGTGATCTAAATCTTCTATTTACCCGTCCAGCTATGATAATTGGCCAAATCCTTTTGTGCTTTCCGTTATTAGTAGCCATGAGTTTAAGTGCCTTCCAAGCTGCCGACCACCGAGTATTAGAAACGGCCAAAACCTTAGGTGCTAATCCATGGCAGGCCTTTGTTACTTTATTATTTGAAGTTCGCTTTGCGTTACTTGCTGCAGTAGTGACGGCCTTTGGGCGTATTATTGCAGAAGTGGGCAGTGCTATGATGGTGGGTGGTAACATATTGCACCACACCCGTAATATAACCACCGCCATTGCCCTAGAAACGGGTAAAGGCGAATTTGTACAAGGTGTAGCCCTTGGTATTGTACTATTGTTACTAGCGCTGATACTTAATGTAAGCTTAGGTTGGATGCAAAGTCACAGCCGTGTGCTAAGGCATGGTGCCTAATGCGTTTAGAACTAGATGATATTTGTCAGCGATACGGTGAAGAAAATTTGTTTACCATCGAGGAGTTGCAACTTGTGAGTGGCGATGCAGTGCACTTACATGGCCCTAATGGGGCAGGTAAGTCTACCTTGATGAAAATTATGGCCGGTCTACAACAACCCACCTCAGGTCATGTAAGGCGCACGCCCATGGTGGGTGAAAACTTGCTTCTGCAAGCCATAATATACTTGCATCAAAACACCTATCTGTTCGACATTGATGTGCGCAGCAATGTGGAATACGGTTTACGTATGAGGCGTGAAAAAAACCCAAAGAAGGTGGATCAAGCCTTGGCTTGGGCTGGCTTAGATCACTTGCAGTATCGCCAAGCCCATTTGCTTTCGGGGGGCGAGCGACAGCGTTTAGCGTTAGCTAGGGCCTTAGTATTAGACCCTGCATTAATTTTGCTGGATGAACCTACCAGTAATTTGGATGCAGGATCGGTGGCCCGTATTGAAGAGATGCTGCAGGACCTGCACCAACGCGGCACAGGCTTTTTGTTATCTTGTCATCAAGACAACGCACTTACTAAGTTGTGTAATCAACACTGGTTGTTGGCCGAAGGCAAGCTTACAGTGCAGGCATAGGGTACGTTAGTGTTTACGTGGGCCTGAAGCCTTTTTACCTGAGTAACCACCTTTAGGTTTTTCGGCAGGTACGCGGAACAATAAATACAAATCTTGCAATAATTCTGGAATTTGCTCACATAGCTGTTGGCAGAACTCAGGTTGAAGACGCAATTCTTCAAGTTCTTCATCTTCATCCAGTTTAGCCGCTAACATGAAGGGTAATAAGCATTCTGCTACATCTTCTTCTTGTTGCGAGAACCAAGCGTCTTCTTGGCTAAAGATAAGCTCCATAAAGCCTTGAGCCCAGTATTCAAGTAAACAGTCGTCTTCTTGATCTAGTTCTAGGGTTAAATCACACGGCAGATCAATATCTTGATCAGACTCTAAGCATTCTCGTAAGAAGGCGAACTCTTGGCGTATTAAATTAAGCATCTCATGGCGCTCAGCACTGTTTTCTAGTACTGGTTTTTCAGCCATTACTTGCTCTAACCACTCATTCTCTGGCAGAGGTATAGGGCTTATTGCCAAGGCGCAAAGGTAACCATGCAGAGCAATATAATCTAAGGCTTCTTCATGTACATTTTCGGACAAAAGGTATGCATCGAGCTGGTCGATTTGGCTATCCGTTAACGGGTCGCTGTTGATGGACATAAAGTGTAACTCAATCAAGTAAATATAATCTATTGTAACTCATGGTAGGCATTAACAGCTACCAAACGAGTCGTCTAGAGTGTTGTAGGCAGTTAGTAGTCCTGACAAGATTACGTTTTTACCTCTCACCCACATATAGACCTAATATTAGGCCTATATGTGGGTGACAGTAGCGCTACCTTCGAGGATAATAGCGCGCCATGAATAACACTCCCCAACAGCTCCTGCACAGCCTCTTTGGCTACGAAGAATTTCGTGGCCAGCAACTCGATGTAATACAACATGTGATCGACGGCGGCGATGCCTTAGTGTTAATGCCTACCGGTGGTGGAAAATCCATTTGTTATCAAATTCCAGCAATGCTTAGAGAAGGCGTTGGGGTGGTGATATCTCCTTTGATCGCATTAATGCAAGATCAAGTATCCAGCATGCAGCAACTAGGCGTGAATGCTGAGGCCTTACACTCTGGTATTGATTGGCAGTTACAAAAGAAAATAGAACAACAAGCATTGAATGGCGAGCTAGACTTACTTTATATTTCACCAGAGCGCTTGATGACCGATGCATGTATGAATTTGCTAAGGTCTTGTAAGTTGGCTTTATTTGCCATTGATGAAGCTCACTGTGTGTCTCAATGGGGACATGACTTTAGGCCCGAATACCTACAGCTAGAATGCTTACAACAAAACTTTCCCCATGTGCCTAGAATGGCGCTTACTGCAACGGCAGATAGGCCTACTCAGCAAGAAATGGTAAAGCGTTTGGGCTTGCATCAAGCCAAGCAATATATTAGTAGTTTTGATCGCCCTAATATTCGCTACCGCATCATGCAAAAGCAAAAAGGTAAGCATCAATTACTCGATTTTGTGCAACTACAACACCAAGGTAATGCGGGTATTGTGTATTGTATGTCACGAAAAAAGGTAGACGAAACGGCCCTCTGGTTAGAAGAACAAGGCGTGCCAGCTTTGCCTTACCACGCAGGGCTAGGTGCAGAGAAAAGAGCCCATAATCAACGACGCTTCCTCAATGAAGAAGGCTTAGTGATGGTAGCCACCATTGCCTTTGGCATGGGTATTGATAAACCTAATGTACGTTTTGTGGCGCATTTGGATTTACCTAAAAGCATAGAGTCATATTACCAAGAAACAGGCCGAGCAGGGCGCGATGGATTGCCTGCAGACGCATGGATGGTGTACGGCCTACAAGACGTAATGTGGCTACGACAGCGGCTAGAACAAACGGACATGGATGCGGCCATAAAGCGCTCAGAACAGTCCAAATTAGACGCTATGCTCGGCTTGTGTGAGATTACCCACTGTAGAAGACAGGCCATTCTAAGCTATTTTAACGAAGCCTCTGCCAGTAGCTGTAGCAACTGTGATAACTGCTTGGAACCAGTAGCCACCTTCGATGGTACTGAAGTAGCCCGTAAGGCGTTATCGTGTATTTTTCGCAGTGGTCAGCGCTATGGTGTAGCTCATTTAATCGACATATTAATGGGTAAACCTACAGACAAAATTAAATCTGCCGGCCATGAAAAAATATCCACTTTTGCACTAGGGCAGGAGTTGGATCAAAAACAATGGCGCTCAGTTTTTCGCCAACTGCTGGCTTTAGGTTTAGTATCCAGTGACCCAGAAAACTATGGTGGCTTGCGTCTATTACCACAGTGTAGGCCGCTACTTAAAGGTGAGTCGAAGTTACAGCTGCGGCTAGACCGTAAGGTGTCTATTAAAACACCAAAAGCAGCCAAAGCACGGCTGCAGATTAAAGATGACGACATGGATCTATGGCAGTTGCTTAGAGAGCTTCGCATGGCCTTAGCACAAGATCAAAAAGTGCCGCCTTATGTTATTTTTAGTGATGCTTCTTTGTTAGAGATGCTACATGCTAAGCCTAAATCTCTGCTAGAAATGAGTCACGTACACGGTGTAGGCGAAAAGAAACTAGACCGCTACGGCGATGACTTTTTGGCACTAATTAAACAACACGCCTAGCTAGCTATGGTAAAATAATTTATCGGCCTAAAAAGCTTAGAGTTCTTTGCTATGGGACTGCGTAAAGGTCTCTATTATTCCATTACATTTAAGGAAGCCATTAATGGCCAGTTTACAAGATCAATTGCTAAAAGCAGGCTTAGCCAACGAAAAGCAATCTAAGCAAGCCACCAAGGCAAAAAAGAAACAAACCCGTGATGTGCGCAAAGGTGTAGATGTAGGCGAAACGGCCTCGCAACGTGCACTTAGCGAAAAACAAGCACAAGCAATCCGTTCTAAAGAGCTCAACGCCCAACGTGACGCGCAAACCCAAGACCGTGCGGTGGTTGCTCAAGTTAAACAGATGTTAGAACGCTGTCGGTTAGATTTGACCGGGGGTGAAGTAACTTATAATTTTGTTGATGGCAAAGTGATTAAAAAGATTTACGTAGACGCCATGCAGCAATCGGCCTTAAGCCGTGGCACGTTGGTTATTGTGGGGTTAGATGAACTCTATTTTGTAGTGCCTGCAAACGTTGCTACGCGTATAGAAGAGCGTGCACCTAATACCTTAATTATTCGTGCAGAGTCTGCAGCAGAGGCCGTGGAAGATGAAGATGACCCATATGCAGACTTTGTTATTCCAGATGATTTAATGTGGTAACTCTAGTGACACAACCAGAACTTAATGTGGCAAGCCCTGTACAAGGTTCAGCGCACAATCTTTCACACGATAATGCAAAGCGACAGCTGAAGTTACAAAAGCGTTTACGACGTGATGTGGGCCGTGCAATTGACGATTACAGCATGATAGAACATGGCGATAAGGTAATGGTGTGCGTGTCTGGCGGTAAAGACTCGTATGCCATGCTCGACATATTGATGCAGCTGCAAAAAAGTGCGCCTATTGATTTTGAGATACTCGCTGTTAACTTAGATCAAAAACAACCTGATTTTCCAGAACACATATTGCCTAAGTACCTAACCGAAGTAGGTGCAGACTTTCATGTTATCGAACGGGACACTTACAGTGTAGTGAAAGCGGTGATTGAAGAAGGCAAAACCACCTGTGGATTATGTTCGCGTATGCGCCGTGGCACTTTGTATCGCTTTGCGCAAAAACGTGGTATCACCAAAATTGCTTTAGGCCACCATCGTGATGACATTTTAGAAACCTTGTTTTTAAACATGTTCCACGGTGGCAAACTTAAATCTATGCCAGCCCGTTTATTAAGCGATGATGGGTTAAATACCGTAATTCGTCCTATGGCTTATGCTCGTGAACAAGACATAGCCGAGTACGCACAACTCAAAGAATATCCCATTATTCCTTGTAACCTATGTGGCTCTCAAGACAACTTACAACGCCAGCACATTAAAGCCATGTTACAAGATTGGGAAAAGAACTACCCAGGCCGTATAGAAAGTATGACTAAGTCACTGCAAAACGTAGTGCCTTCGCACCTTATGGACACCAAACTGCATAACTTTAAACGTACACAGCACCTAAATGATGGACCAGTGGGTAATGAACCAGCAGGCGAAGACTCTGGTTTAGATCTACTGAATTTGCAGATCTAGCAGGTGGCTATAACTAAGTAACTTTAAGCAGTAATAAGCACCAATAGTAAGCGTTAAAACATTTTACTGCTGTTTAATGCAGCAGTTAACCTTGTTTGGTCAATTTAAACCGGATGCTCCCACCATTTCCCTGCACTGATGAGTACCCAGTTTAATAATACTTTGTTGGTTACAATGTAACGCAATAACTATTCAATAATAGCTCCATATAACTCATAAGAATCACGGTGTTCACTATGAAAAAAATACAAATAGATATTGTTTCTGATATCGCCTGCCCGTGGTGTGCTATTGGTTATGCCCGACTAGAACTGGCCATGAAACAGCTAGGGCCAGAGTATGAGTTCAAGGTTCAGTGGCATGCATTTGAGCTCGACCCTACCCACAACGTCAAGAATGAGCCAATCCTGCAAGCCCTGGTTAAAAAATACGGGGGAAGTGAAGAAGAGATGCGTGCAAATCAGAGTCAGATGATAGCGATTGCCAAAGATCTTGGACTCAATTTTGATAAATTACAGGAGCGACTTACCTGTAATACCTTCGACGCCCATCGGTTAGTGAAGTGGGCTGGAGATCAGGGCCAGCAAACCGCCATGAAACAAGAACTGTTTGAAGCATATTTTGGTAAGGCCATGAATGTCTCCGACCAAAATGTTTTATTAGGTTGTGTGGAAACGCTGGGGCTGGACCCAACAAAAGCCAAGCAGGTACTAGAATCAGATCAATACACTGCTGCAGTGCGAGAAGACGAAGCAACTTACCAGAAAGCAGGTGTCACTTCTGTGCCAGCATACATTATCAATAGCAAGTACCTCATTTCGGGAGCTCAGGAACCGAATATTTTGGTACAGGCTTTACAAGATATTAGCGCCGAATCGGCTTAAACTACTTTCTGGATTAAGCATTTTTTCATTGAGACCTTTGTGCAAAGGTCTCATCAGCTTAGTGTTATAACAACTGATAATTAGACAAGGAATATTGTGATGAGTGAAAAAACCAATGAATCTAGCCTAAACGCTTTGAAAATAGCTTTTACTTATATGCCAAAATCAATTGAAGTGACTAAATATGAGTACGGTGATGGCTACCAAAAAGTATTGGATCACATTGAAGCAGTTAGAGAAGTGTTGTTGGTCAATGACATTGATCCCGAAGAAGTTTATGGTGAAATAAACCCTGAGAGTACGCCTAATTCATCATATTAATTGGGTGGTGTAAGTGCCCAACGCATACCCCATACAGCAAAACATACTAAGAGGCTGGCGATGGGAACCATAATGTAGAACATGTCCATACTGCCTGCCTACACTATATATCTCTATTCTATGCTATGCATAAAGAGTGATCTGTTAGTGGTTTTTCGCTAGTTCTTGCATACGATTCCACAACGTAGTGCGCACACCTATACCATTAGCTTCACTACGAGCACGGTAGGCTTCTATGTCTGTAGGGCCAGCAACAGTTTTGCAGCCTGCAGGAGGTGGGCCTATGGTAATTCGTACTTCGTTCCACGCTAAATCACGTTCTCTGGGTTGTAAAAGCCCACGTAGCTGGCCTTGTGGTGTCAGGTCGAAACGACGTATGCCTCCTTCTAAATTATTGAAGTAAATACACACACCTTGGTCATTAGCGCCGTGTGTACTTAGGTAAGCGGAAATAGCTTGCACAGCAAAGGCACCACAGGACGTTTTGTGAATACGGATTTCGTTTATGCCTTTGTCTACGGCATGTTTAAAGATAGACTCAATTTGTACTAAAGCGGGTTGGCCAAGAGCATCGTAAATTAGACTTTCTTTGTTCTCTACTAATAACTTTGGTGCGCGTAGGCTTGCATCTAGGCCTGCTAAAGAGGTTTCTAATAAATCGCTGTTGGCCAAACCGTGTTGCATAGCAAAAGTGGCGCGTAGGCCTGCAGTATTTTGGTCTACTTCGTTAAAGCCGCGGCTAGCCACTACCCGTTGTACTAGGCTGGTGAGTTGTTCAGCGCTTACGTGTGTGTTGTCGCTCATTATGAATCCTTTATGTTGTTATTATTTGTTTTATTTATTTAAGCCACGTGGCATTGAGCACCACTATTAGTGAACTCATGGACATGCCAATGGCAGTACCCCAAGGGGAATCATAGCTACTGCGGCCAAGAGTAGTGCGATTAAGTTATAGGGCAGTGCCCAAGTTAAGTTTTGCTGCATGATAGTATGGGTTTGTTGGGCTTTACGCAATAACACTTGGATCCAGCTTAAGTTATCTTTAAGTAAAAGTGCAGGGGCACTAGGTTTACTTAAGTCGGTGCTAGAGGACATAGCTAAAGCGCAGGCTAGTTGTGGCTGCAGGGGGCCTAAGACAAGGCACAAGAGCAAGTGATAATAGGGTTATCCAAAAGGCTTTGTCGGCATCTCTAAAATACCAAATACTATGCACACTGGCAGAAACTAATAACACGATAAACACAAAATAGTGGTCTACAGTGTCAGCTTTTTGAGACAGTTTTGGTGGAAAGCTATGGGCCTGCTGTACTAAGCTTAAAATTTGTTGCGAGCGATTATTGCTTTTGAGTTGTGTGACTACTATATCAATACTACTGGCTTCGTTAATACTGGTACCTCCTCTTATAATGGTGCCTAAGTTCTAAAATTAGGTCAAAATGTCGAACCAATAACGTTAAGGCATAGGGGGTATAAGTTCGGTGGCCATATTTTTCTGCAATTAAAGGTGG
>JAWUYU010000065.1:0-7225 GCA_034110645.1 Pseudomonadales bacterium | reverse complement strand
TGACGAAAAAAGGTCTTCACTTTCATCTAAGCCTGCACTTGCCATAAGTTGTGATTCAGCTCGTTCTGACTGCAGTTTGTAAGCTGTACCCATGCCTAAACGTCCAATCAGTAAGCCATCATCACCCAGCACTGGCAATGCAGATTCACCACTTTGAGCTACCCGATCTGCTGCAGTGTAAATGTCATCTTTAGCATTAAGTGCAGGGAAGTCATTTTCAGCCAACTCTGAAATGGGTAATAAGGGATCTGCACCCAATAAATTTTCAAGCCTTACTGCCCCCTCCCAAATTCCTTGAGTATCAACCAAAAAAACAGCATACGCGTAGGTGGGCAGTTTTCTGCGTAACAAACGGATAACCACTTTGATTTTGGTTTTACCAGGCACTACTAGTGCTTGACGATCACACCAGTGGCCCACTTCTTTATCGTCAAATTGGTGTGCTGTTGAAAAGTGAAATTTCTGTTCTTCGTCCATACGAACTAAAACGTCTTCAACTATATGACCTGGTAATACATCTTCTAGCTCAAGTAACGTATCTGCACCGATACCTGTAAATAAAGTTAGCAGCTGAGTATCATCTAAGGTTTGGATAATAGTTTGGCTTGCATCAGACCGCATCTCTACTAACACAGGTACTTTTATGCTGTCAGAAAACTGCTCCCACGCCTCAAGACGCGACACTAGTGGCAAGGACTCCAGCAACAGAGCCAGTTCCGTTGGTGAGTTATCTAGTTCAAATTGTGCCACTGCTACTTTCAGGTTTTCAGGGGCTGAACCTTGATCCATAATTTCACTTACTACGTTATGGAATTCATTATGTTGCATGACATTACCTTTGTTGCATCTGGTAGCTTTAAAGAGCGCTAGGGTGATCAATGGGAGGAACAAAATATTTTTAAATTAGTATAAAACTCATGGGGTTCTTTAAACCTAAGGTGGTTACATCTTAAGTTAATGTGACCCAAAACAACATTAATACCTCGATAAAATGGTCTTTTTTCAAATTTTTTATCTATATAAAATATAACGTTATATTGTTTTTTAATATTACCGTAGACTAGTATTAACTAGACTAATTTCGACAGTGAAAAAATTAGGAGATAATTATGAAAGTAGCAATTTTGTCGAGAAATGAAAATTTGTATTCCACGCGTCGTTTGAAAGAAGCAGGCGAAGCCATGGGCCATGAAGTAGACGTTATTGATACATTACATTGTTATATGGATATTACTAGTAGTAATCCAACGCTGCGGTATCACGGTACTGAATTGCCCATGTATGACGCCATCATCCCTCGAGTGGGAGCTTCTATTACCTTTTATGGCACTGCAGTAGCGCGTCAGTTTGAGATGATGGGTACGTTTAATATCAATGAATCTGTGGCCATTAGCCGTTCTAGGGACAAGCTGCGCTCATTACAATTATTATCACGTAAGGGCGTAGGCCTGCCACGCACTGGTTTTGCAAGTAAACCAGATAATATTAAAGATTTGATCAAAAATGTAGGTGGGGCGCCTGTTGTCATTAAATTATTAGAAGGCACACAGGGCATTGGGGTTGTTTTAGCTGATACGGCAAAAGCAGCAGAATCTATCATAGAAGCTTTCATGGGGTTAAAGGCCAACATTCTGGTTCAAGAGTACGTCAAAGAAGCTGGGGGTGCCGATATTCGCTGTTTAGTCATAGGTGGTAAGGTAGTTGCGGCCATGAAAAGGCAAGGTGCCGACGGTGAGTTTCGTTCTAACTTGCATCGTGGAGGTACTGCTGAAGTGGCTAAACTGTCTAAGAAAGAGCGTGAAACGGCAGTTAATGCAGCAAAGATAATGGGCTTGAATCTTTGTGGCGTAGATCTGTTGCGTTCTCAAAATGGGCCTATGGTAATGGAAGTGAACTCATCACCAGGCCTTGAAGGTATTGAAAAAGCAACCGGTAAAGATGTTGCCGCAATGGTGTTTGATTTCTTAGAGAAGAATGCCAAACCAAATAGTAATAAAACCCGTGGCAAAGGTTAGCTGCATGGACAAGTTAACTATTGGTGATTTTGATATCTTGCCAGGCGAACAACGCAAGATCGAACTCCCTGTTGCTAAGCTCTATACTGATGCAGACGTATATTTGCCAGTACATATTATTCGTGCAAAAAAACCTGGCCCCACCATTTTCATTAGCGCCGCCGTCCATGGTGACGAGTTAAATGGCATAGAGATCATCCGCAGGCTGATTAACCAAAATAAATTAAAGATTATCAAAGGCACGGTAATTGCGGTACCAATGGTAAACGTATATGGCGTAGTAAACCAAAGTCGTTATATGCCTGATCGAAGAGATTTAAATCGCTGTTTTCCAGGTTCTGCAAAAGGCTCTTTAGCGGGTCGAGTGGCGCATATATTTCTGAATGAGATAGTTGCTCACTGTGATTATGGCATCGATTTGCATACGGGCGCGATTCATCGTTCCAACTTGCCTCAGATAAGGTCCAATATGGATGATGAGGAGAGCAAACTTTTAGCTGAAGTGTTTGGTGTCCCCGTTATTTTAAATTCCTCTCTTGTAGAGGGTTCACTGAGGGAATCTGCAGTAAATAATGACACCAAAATACTACTTTATGAGGCCGGAGAGGCTCTTCGTTTTGATGAGTTCTCAATTCGTGCAGGCATGAAGGGCATCCTAAATGTGTTGCAGCATTTAGGTATGACAAGGAAGCTACCTATCAGTAAGAAAAAGACACAGGCACCATTTATTGCCAATGGTAGTCAGTGGGTTAGAGCTAACGTTAGCGGCATTGTACACAGCATGGTTAACCTAGGAGATCAGATTACAAAAGGACAAGTGTTGGCAGAAATTGGAAGCCCATATGGGAATGTAATTGGTTGTGTTGAGGCTTCCCGTTCGGGCATCATAATTGGTAAGCAAAACATCCCCTTAGTGCAAGAAGGTGAGGCGATGTTTCATGTTGCTTATTTTAGCGAAGACGACGAAGATGTGGCCGAACACATTGAAAATATACAAGAACAATTTTCACCAGAAAAAATTGATGATTAGGTTACGATATGACACAAAATAAGACCATTATTGGGCGTTTAGAATCGATTGAATTACCTGAACTTGGTATAAAAAATTTGCAGGCACGTGTGGACACTGGGGCAGAGACATCCTCACTGCATGTCGACAATATTGAGAAGTTAATCATAAATGGGCTACAGTGCGTCTCTTTTGATATTCACCCTGACTCACACAATGTAAAACGAATTGAGAAGTGCCATGCGCCGATCAGCGATATCCGTAAGATAAAGTCATCTAATGGCACCTCAGAACTACGTTATGTGATAGTAACATCTGTGGTGCTGGGTAAAGACAAGTGGTCTATTGAAATAACACTCACCGATCGATCAGACATGAGCTACTTAATGTTGTTTGGACGAGAGGCCATTGGTACCCGGTTTTTAATTGACCCGTCCCAAGTGTTTTTAGGGTCTAAATCAAACTTAGTGGACTAATGTAAGAAAAATAGAAAAATAGCTTCTTGAAGCGGTGGTTAAGGTGCAATTGCTGCCCTTAAGTGACAACAGAGTGTCATCATCTGACATACACTTTATCGCTAACATTGTTATACTCTATTATAATGATGCGTATGAGAAAGGAGCTAAACATGCACAGTCGGACTACCGCTGAATTGGTCTTGCACTTAGGGCGTATAGCGTCCAGTGAAGGGCTGACGGCAGCTCAGTGGGCTGTGCTCAGGTACTTCGCGCGAGCCAACCGTTTTTCGCGAACTCCATCCGCCTTTGCAGCGGTCCATGGCACCACTCGAGGCACAGCCTCACAGACCATTAAAAACCTTCAAACCCAAGGCTATCTTACAAGCGAGAGATCACAGGTTGATAAGCGCAGTATCCAACTTATACTCACTGACAAAGCTAGAGCTGTACTTGAGAATGACCTCTTCGAATCTCTAGTACGTGCCGTAGATGGCTTACCTACAGGTATACACGCCGATTTTTCCAACACTCTTCAGCGTATCCTCGGGCACGTGGCGCGGGAGAGTGGGAAACCTCACTTTGGTACTTGTGCGTCGTGTAAGTATCTGGAAGGCGAGGGTTGTAGCCCTGAAGCACAAACTCCTTATACGTGTAGCTTTGCGAAAGAGCCGTTAAATGTGGAAGAACTCAGTGAAGTGTGCATTAACTTTGTCCAGAAAAAAACCATGATGGCTAGGGGTTTCATTACTTAAACGTTACTGCCATTAACTGGTATCAGAGGTTTAGTTCCATAGATGGACAATGATATGCTGTACATATTAATACAGCATGACTATTATATTCGCATTACTCAATTCCTTGGCGCATTGTCTGTTTTTATCAGCGCCCATCCTCACGAGAAACACCATGACCCAAGACACCAATAATACCGACGATCAAATCAATCGCCGCAGCAAAAACATTACAGAGGGCACTGCACGCGCGCCTAATCGCTCGATGTATTACGCCATGGGTTACGAAGCTGAAGATATCAAGAAACCTATGGTTGGTGTGGCTAACGGCCATAGTACAATCACTCCGTGCAACAGCGGTCTGCAAAGGCTGGCTGACGCAGCGATTGCTGGTATTCAAGAAGCGGGTGGTAATGCCCAAGTCTTTGGAACCCCAACCATTTCTGATGGTATGGCTATGGGCACAGAGGGCATGAAGTACTCGTTGATTAGCCGTGAAGTGATCTCTGACTGTATTGAAACATGTGTGCAAGGCCAGTGGATGGATGGTGTTCTGGTACTTGGTGGTTGTGACAAAAATATGCCGGGTGGTTTGATGGGTATGTTGCGTGCCAATGTACCTTCTATTTATGTGTATGGAGGCACCATACTACCTGGCCGCTACAAGGGCCAAGACCTGAACATCGTTAGTGTTTTTGAGGCAGTAGGCGAACATGCGGCTGGCCGTATGAGCGACGAAGACTTGCTTCAAATCGAACGTCGCGCTGTTCCTGGCACTGGTAGCTGTGGCGGCATGTACACTGCTAACACAATGTCTAGCTCATTTGAGGCATTGGGTATTTCACTGCCTTATTCATCTACAATGGCTAACCCTCATGATGAGAAAATGAATTCTGCCAAAGAGTCTGCCAAGGTGCTGGTTGAAGCGATCCGCATGAACCTAAAGCCACTCGACATTGTTACCAAAAAGTCTATTGAAAACGCAGTGGCGGTTATTATGGCCACGGGCGGTTCTACCAACGCCGTGCTGCACTTTTTAGCCATTGCTCATGCTGCTGGAGTAGAGTGGACTATTGACGATTTTGAGCGTATGCGCCAGAAGACTCCTGTACTGTGTAACCTTAAACCTAGCGGACAATACTTGGCAGTTGACCTGCACCAAGCTGGCGGCATTCCACAGGTGATGAAAACATTGCTAGTGGCTGGCTTGCTGCATGGCGACTGTATAACCATTACTGGCCAGACCATTGCAGAGGTGCTTAAAGACGTACCTGATGTTCCGCGTGCTGACCAAGACGTAATTCGCCCTATTACTAACCCTGTATACAAGCAAGGTCATCTAGCTATTCTTAAAGGAAACCTTTCACCTGAAGGTTGCGTGGCTAAGATCACTGGCCTGAAAACTCTTGCGATGACAGGCCCTGCCCGAGTATTTAACGATGAACAGTCAGCACTGGAAGCTATTTTGGCGGGTAATATTAAAGCTGGCGACGTAATGGTGCTGCGCTACTTAGGCCCTAAAGGCGGTCCGGGCATGCCCGAAATGCTGGCGCCTACAGGTGCATTGATCGGTGCGGGTTTAGGCGACAGCGTTGGCCTGATCACAGATGGCCGATTTTCTGGTGGTACGTGGGGCATGGTGGTTGGACATGTGGCACCAGAGGCAGCTGCCGGTGGCAATATTGCCTTCATTAATGAAGACGACTCCATCACCATTGATGCTAAGCAGTTGCTACTGCAACTTAACATCAGCGACGAGGAGCTTGCAGAGCGTAAAAAAGATTGGCAAGCACCATCGCCACGTTACACCCGTGGCGTACAAGCGAAGTTTGCTTTTAATGCTTCTAGTGCCAGTAAAGGCGCAGTGCTAGACGACTACTAAGCAAAGAATTTGGTAGTGCATAAAAAAAGCCCAGCACAGTGATCACTGTCTGGGTTTTTTATGCATGGCATAATGCCTTGACGCTACTTCAACCGCCAATATAAGACATCTCAACTTTCTTCATGGCCGCAGTTTCTGCGGTACGTAGTTCTGAATACTGGTCTTCACGCCGGTTCCAGATCAAATTGATGGCGCTGGCTATTTGCTGATCGCTTTTGCCTGAGCGCATGAGTTCTCTAAAATCATGACCAGATTGTGCGAACAAGCAAGTGTACAATTTGCCATCGGTTGAAAGCCGGGCGCGCGTGCAGCTAGAACAAAAGGCTTGCGTTACGCTGGAAATAACGCCAATTTCTCCACTGCCATCTGCATATTCCCAACGTTGTGCTACTTCGCCGGTGTAGTTTGATGTTGCCTCCACTAGAGGCATCTGTGCGTTGATCATGCTTACTATCTCGGACGAGGGCACCACATCGTTCATGCGCCAAGCGTTAGACGAACCTACGTCCATGAACTCTATGAAGCGCACAATGTGGCCACTACCCTTAAAGTGCTGCGCCATGGCGACTATGTTCTGGTCGTTAACCCCTTTTTTTACCACCATGTTGATCTTAATGGAGGTAAACCCCGCGTTGTGCGCAGCGTCGATACCCCTTAACACATCGGCCACTGAATAGTTCACATCGTTCATAGCGCGAAATACAGTTTCATCAAGTGAATCTAGCGATACGGTGATACGGTCTAGGCCTGCGTCCCGAAGCACCTGAGCTTTTCGGGATAACAAAGAGGCGTTGGTTGTGAGAGCTATATCTAAAGGTTTACCATGCAATGTTTTAATGGCTGTTAGTTTTTTAATCAAAAATTCAACGTTTTTACGCAGTAAGGGTTCGCCGCCAGTTAGGCGAATTTTTTCAACACCATGGGCTACAAAAAGGTTTGCCATTCGGGTAATTTCATCGAAGTTCAAAAGTTCTGTTTTTGGTAAAAATTCATAGTCTTTATTGAATACGGACTTGGGCATGCAATAGGTACAGCGTAAATTTCAGCTGTCTGTGACTGAAATCCTCAGATCGCGCAATAACCTTCCACGCGTGTCTGCAATTATTCCCAAAGGGGCAGGCATGTGCTCC
>JAWUYU010000064.1:0-8829 GCA_034110645.1 Pseudomonadales bacterium | reverse complement strand
TTCTGGGCAATCTTGTTGTGGGTTAGAACGTATTTATGTCCATGAAGCAGTTTATGATGCTTTTCTTGATGGATTTTTGACTCTTACCAATAACTATCAATTGGGTCGCTCTGATGACCCAGAAACTACCCTAGGGCCATTAGTACGAGCATCAGCTGCCAATTTTGTACGCCAGCAAATTGCTGAAGCGGTTACCCAAGGCGCAGTGGCTCATATTAACCCCAAAGACTTTCCAATGGATAAAATAGGCACTCCTTACATGGCGCCTCAGGTTTTAAGCTTGGTGGATCATTCAATGAGAGTAATGACCGAAGAGAGCTTTGGGCCGGTAGTAGGCATTATGAAGGTGGCCAATGACGATGAAGCAATTAAGCTAATGAACGATAGCGATCTAGGTTTAACGGCAGCTATCTACACTCAAGACATAGATCAAGGAGTGGTATTGGGTGAGAAGCTTGAAACAGGTACTTTCTTTATTAACCGGTGTGATTATCTAGATCCTTCTTTGGCTTGGACTGGAGTAAAAAATACCGGCCGCGGTTGTACCTTATCAAGTTTAGGTTTTGGCGCCTTAACTCGGCCTAAGTCATACCATATCAAAACCATATAACAAACCAAGGTATAGAGCCTTATCATGAATACATTTGATTACATTATTGTGGGTGCAGGATCTGCGGGTTGCGTGGTGGCAAATCGGCTCAGTGCTGATCCAAGCATCAGTGTATGTTTGGTTGAAGCAGGCGGTTCCGGCAAGAGTTCCTTGGTGAGTATACCTGCGGGTATTTTCGGTTTGTATGGTAATAAAAAATACGATTATAGTTTTACTAGCGTGCCTCAAAAACACCTCTGTAATCGAGTAATGAACGTGAACCGAGGTAAGGCATTAGGCGGCTCCAGTACCATTAATAGCATGGTGTATATTCGAGGTAATCGTAATGATTATGACGGTTGGGCAGCCTTAGGCTGTGATGGCTGGAGCTATGATGATGTACTTCCTGTGTTTAAAAAAATGGAGGCTAATCAAATTGGCCAAAGTGCAAAGTATCATGGCTTTGATGGTGAGCTAATAATTTCTAAACAACAAGACCCTCACCAAGTGGGTAAGGTTTTTGTAGCAGCTGGAAAGGCTGCTGGTCTGCCAGAAAATACAGATTTCAACGGGCCTTCTCAGATGGGATTAGGAATCTATAATGTTAAACAAGATCGTGGCCAGCGGGTAAGCAGCTATACGGCCTTCGTGAAGCCCATTGAGTCTAGAAGCAACCTCACTATTATGACTAATACCCAAGTATTGGAACTCAATATTGAAGGCAATAGGGTATTGGGTATGACGGTTGAATGTAATGGCGCAGAACAACAGTTACACTGTCATAAAGAAGTGATTCTTTGTGGTGGCACTATTTTGTCACCTGCTATTTTATTGGCTTCAGGTGTTGGTGATAGAGAGGAATTGAAGCAACTAGGTATTGATTGTAAGCATCATGTGCCTGGTGTGGGTGAGAACCTACAAGATCATATTGATAGTATGGTTACTGTCAGGTCTGCTCAAGCGGGCACTATGGGTTTATCTCTTAAAGCACTAATACCTCACGTATTACCTGCGCCGTTTAAATATGTTTTTGGCCGCAAGGGCTGGTGGACTACTAATTATGTAGAGGCTGGTGGTTTTGCGAAAACAAAGTTGGCTATGGCTGGTGATGGGAATGTTGAGGCCGATCCAGATGTGCAGTTTCACTTTACGCCGTTGTATCGTAGCCACCGAGGTAAGAAATTTGAGTGGGGCCACGGCTATTCGGTATTCACCTGTGTGTTAAGGCCTCTAAGCAGTGGCAGTGTTAAACTGGCCAATGATGGTAGTAAGCGTAATGTACTGATTGATTTTAATTTTTTTGCTCATGAACAAGACCAAAAAACGTTGGTGGAAGGGGTGAAAAAAGCGCGCGAGATATTAGCCTCACCCGAGTTTGATTATTTGCGTGGTGAAGAAATGGCCCCAGGTAAGGATGTGCAATCTGATGCTCAGATTCTTGAGTATTTACGCAATACTGCCAGTACGGTATACCATCCAGTTGGCACCTGTAAAATGGGCACTGACTCCCTGGCAGTGGTGCATCCGGCAACACTAAAAGTGACAGGCATGGATAATTTACGGGTAATGGATGCGTCTGTTATGCCGCGTTTGATTAGTGGTAATACATCGGCAGCCACCATGATGATTGGTGAACGTGGAGCTACTATGATATTAGCTCAACGAAAGAGAAATAAGCATGAAAGAAGCTAGATCAGTGCCACAAGACATCGTGATTATTGGTGCCGGTTTTGTAGGTGTGGCCACTGCAATGTGGTTACAAAAGAGTGGACATAAAGTAACGTTGGTAGACCCAGAACCGTTTATGGAAGGGGCTTATTTTGGTAATGCCTGCACTATTGCCACCTACGCTAACATTCCAGTGGGTACCCCTAGCACGATAAAGCAGATCCCTAATCTGTTGCTTAACCCTAACAGCCCTTTGTCGATTAAAGGATCGTATTTACCTTGGCTTATGCCGTGGTTTTTACGTTTTGCTTGGGCTAGCAGGCCCTCCAAAGTAGCCTATATAGGCCATCAGCTGGGTGTGTTGTTAAGCCATGCATTGGGTGCTTTAGAGCCATTGATTGACGAAGCTCAAGGCCATGATTTGGTCAGGAAAAACGGCACCTTGTATTTGTATGGTAGCGAGGCGGGGTTTGTTAAAGCAAAACCAGACATTGAGTTAAGACGTAGCAGTGGTATTCCAGTTACAGAGCTGACTAAAGCTGAGATTGGAGATCTAGAACCGAATTTGAAACCGATTTATGAGCGTGGTTTGTTTTTCGAAAATGCGCAACAGCTGCTTAGCCCCGTAGATTTGTTACAGCGGATGGCAAAATCTGTGATTGCCAAAGGTGGTAAAATTATTACCAACAAAGCGCTGGGTATTGAGCGCATTAGTGCAGATAAACTTAAGGTGCAGTTACAAAGCTCCAGTTTGTTAGCCGATAAAGTAGTGGTGGCTGCCGGGGCTTGGTCAAAGAGTTTGGCACAACAGGTAGGGGATAAAGTGCCGCTAGATACAGAACAGGGGTATCACGTGATGTATAAAGGTGCAGAAGAGTTGCTCAGCAGGCCTGTAGGTTGGGCTGATGTGGGCTTTTATATGACACCTATGAACAATGGTTTACGTGCAGCGGGTACGGTAGAGCTAGCGGGCCTTAACAACCCAGCTAATCCGCGACGCTTAAAGCTCATTGCAGACACGGTGAAAACCTTATTGCCACAATTACCAAACCACGACAGCGAGTGGACAGGTTTTAGGCCATCTATGCCTGATTCCATGCCTGTTATTGGTCAGTCTAGCAAAGATGCAGATGTCTATTACGCTTTTGGTCACGGCCATATAGGGGTCACCTTATCAGGCATTACGGGTAAGCTTATTACTGAGCTGATTGATGGCAAGCCTGCTAGTATTGATATTTCAGCCTTTTCTGCTCAGCGTTTTTAAATAAAGAGACACATAACGAGACACATAATGTACCTATCAGAAATTAACACATACCCTATTAAATCGACTCATCCCATATCTATTAAGTCTGGGTACTTATTTCCCACAGGGGTTGGCTTTGATAGAAACTGGATGTTAATAGATGCTAATAACACCATGTTAACATCAAGGACAAATCCTAAGCTGTTACATATCGTTAGCCGTATCGAAGGCTCTAATTTGCGCGTCATGTTACCGCAGCAAGACTTTCTATTACCCTTAGCTCCAAAGGCTACTACCTCTATATTGGTTGAACATTGGGGTGATACCCCTATGTCTGCTTGGCCACAAAGTGATGCATTAGATTCTGCGTTAAGTGACTATTTAGGGCTGGTATGTCGTCTGGTCTATAGTGCTAATTTACACTCAGAAGATCCTACTAATGCAGTTTCCTTTGCTGACGCACAGCCTTTATTGCTCACAACCACCGCTTCATTAGCGGCCTTAAATGAGCGATTAGGTGACCCCATAGGCATGGATCGCTTTCGTCCAAATCTGGTAGTGAGTAACCTCGTTGCTGATGTAGAAGATGACTGGAAGCGAATTCGCATAGGTGCATGTGAGTTAGAGGTGTCATACCCTTGCGAACGATGTGTTTTGACTACTATAGACCCTGTATCCCTTGCCAAACATGCAAAACAAGAACCCTTGCGAACATTAGCAACCTATAGGCGCTTAGAAGCCGGAGGAGTGGGCTTTGGGGTTAACTTAATAGTGATTAAGCCGGGCCCAATAGCGGTAGGCGATACAGTACAAATTTTGAGTTAAATTTGTTGAAGATTAGCCTTGAATCCAACCTTCAGTTCAAGGCTAATCATAACCATACCTTACTCTCCTGAACTACCAAGCCCGAAAGTCTGTCCGGCTTTAATCACATCTTCGGTGTAAGCTTTACGTTGGAAGATAGCCTCTACTTTTGGTGCAAAAAAGTCTAAATTTTGGCTGTCATAACTGGGGTCAAAGCAATTTTGATCCCAGAGTTCGCAAAAATCTACAGCCGTTTGATAATAGGGATTGTTGCGGTATTTATCTCGCTCGTTGGGGTTCCAGCCATCTAAGTGATGGGCGTAATAAATCATTTGAAAGGTGCCGTGATGTTCTATCACCCAAGACACTTCCTCACGTACAAAAGGGCGGATTATTTCGGCCGCCATGCGGTCATGATTTTGTGGTGCTAAGCCATCACCAATGTCATGGAGTAACGCGGCCACTACCCAGTCGTCATCAGCGCCGTCGCGCCATGCTCTAGTGGCAGATTGTAGGCTGTGCTCTAGGCGGCTTATAGGGTAACCGTCTAAGCTATCTTGGCCTTGCCGTGCGAGTTCGTTAAGTAACCTTTGAGCGGTTTTAGCATGATACGGGTGTTCTAATTTTTGCAGCATGGCGTAATCTTCATGGGTGCCATGTTTCATTTGGGTAAAGCTAACGGTGGCCATGCTTTATGCTCCGGTTCTATTGCGCTCTATTGAGGTCTGTTTTGTGGTATTTCCTTGAATGCCTTTAAGTTTGGCATCTAAGTTTTGTTGGTTTTGCCAAGCCTCGACATCGAAATTACTTGTAGCTGGCTGGTCTGTTTGGAAGTGTCCATAGTCGTCCACACCTCGTACTAATATTGCAGAATCTTGTTGCTGCTTAATTTGTTGAACCGCAGGGCTAATGTATTGAATGTTTAAGCCAATGCGGCGATCATCACTTACGTTAGGTTTTGAACAGTGTACGGTCCATCCATGATGGAATGACGCTTCGCCAGCTGTGAGGATTGGTAGTGCATAGGTCCGCGCTCAGCCTCCACTGCTTCCAATATAGAGCGATGGGTTAAGGCCTCTGTTGCGCTAATAATAGGCATCCCAGTTAGAAATCCGTGTGGATCATAATATGACTTTAAACAATCTGCCATAGTAATAACCCATGCTGATCATGGCTGCAAGAGTGCCAGTTTCCTGATTGCTTGGCAAGGCTGCCAGTTGCTTGTAATAACGGCAGATAAATACACTAAACATTGAGCCAGTCGTAAGGTAGAATTAGAGCCTGTTTTATTAAGATACTTTTATATATGGCCAGTTTGCATAATGACGTTCTCCGGGAGCTCGGTATTTTGCAATTAGAATTGCAAACCCTTGGATTGTGGAGTGATCTTGCACCCCCTGAAGAAGCCTTGCTAAGTGCTGAGCCTTTTTGTTGTGATCTTATGGGATTTGCAGAATGGTTACAGTGGATTTTTATACCGAGGCTGAGTTATCTGGCAGAAAAAGAGGCTCAGTTACCTCGTAAAAGTGGCATTTACCCGATGGCAGAAGGAGCCTTTAAAGACCTAGAGGGCACTGTTAAGGGTTTATTGGGTAGTATCAAACGAATGGACAACTTACTTACGGCATAAGCCTTGAGGTTTTGCCGTAAGTGTTTGGTTTATGCTGAATAGCGTTGACCGATCCAGCCACCAATTACAAGGGCTGGCAAAAACATCATCGCTTCAGTTGGGTTGATCATGGCATTAATAATGCCTGGGCCTGGGCAGTAGCCGCTGAGTCCCCAGCCAATACCAAATAAACTTGCTCCTAGTATTAAACGACTATCAATACTTGTTGTAACGGCCATGTAGAACCGTTCAGCAAATATGGGTGTTTTGCGTTTCATAATAAAGCGTGATGAGAATAAGGTGACAGCTACAGCACCACCCATAACGAAGGCTAAACTTGGGTCCCAGTTGCCAAAGAGGTCAAGAAAATCCTGTACTTTAACTGGGTTTACCATTTCTGAGATGACTAAGCCGGCACCAAAAATAAGGCCTGATATTAGGGCGATGATTATACGTTTCATTTGATTGCCTTCCTTATCCGATAAAGTTGCGTAAGATTGACACTGTGATGATGCCGCTGACCATAAATGTGGCTGTTGCAACCATAGATCTACCCGCCATTAAGCCAATACCGCAAACCCCGTGTCCGCTAGTGCAACCATTGCCTATGCGTGTACCTATACCTACGGCTAAGCCTGAAATGATGAGCAAAATAGGGGAGTAGCCTTGGCGTAATTCAAATCCAACTGGCAACATCAAGTAGCCACCACCGATAAGACCCACTAGAAAGGCCATGCGCCAGCCTCGTTCAGAGCCGCTGAGGGGGTTGAATAATACGTTGTATAAGATGCCACTAATGCCAGCAATACGACCATTAAACGCCAGCAGTAACGCTGCACTAATACCAATCAAAATACCACCGAGGAGAGCTTGTGAGGGGATTGACTCAAGCATGATTTAAACCTGTATATTAGATAATACTAATTAAATTATACTTTATATAAATGACCTATGTCAATTGCTCAAACCCGTCAAAAGTAAGGAGTATTTGATAAATGTGGGTTTACTAGAGAATTCCAGCACACTCAGTATCAACAAATGACTCATATCGTGCTATGTTTAGGGTTATAAATTTGATACTAATAATGTGGACGTTATATAGATGCCAAGACATGACGATATCGGTGATATGCCAAGCTTAATGCCCGATTCAGATGAAATTAAAGGGACTCAAAAACAGTCTTCTTCAGCTAATAAAGGTGGTGCTGCCCATGCTGGTAATGCTCATGTTGAAGGACCTGGTAGTACTTCCAGGCGTGGTGGTAGAGATGGTGGTAGGCCGATAGCGGCCCCGCGTGCTATGCAGCCAAGTGCTCCTCAAATGGCAGTGAGGGGTAGTGGCGTTTTATGGTTTTTGGTTGTGCTCATGTTTGTTAGTGTATTGGGTGGAGGTTATTGGTCTTACAACAAACTAACAGATGTGGATCTGATGTTAACGGTATCTAGAGGAGAGCTAGATCACGCCCGTAACCGTATTGGTGAGCTAGAAGCGCTTGTGGTAGCAACGGACGTTAACTCCAATAAATCTGGCACTGTTGTCCAAACTCAGGTGAGGTTTATTGATAATAGAGCTAAAGAACGCAATAAGTTTGTAGATTCAGAAATTGACAAATTATGGGGCGTTACTTACCGCACTAACCGCCCAGCCATAGAAGAAAACCAAAAGGCAATTGACAACAATACCACTACGGTAAAGCAGCATCAAGATACTCTGAAAACCCAAAGCGAGCGAGTGGAACTACAACAATCTTCGATTGCCCAGCAACAAACTCAAATAGAAAAAACTAGCCAGGCCAGTCAGCTAGCAATGAAAAATGTACAAGACCAGCTATATAAAATACAACTGATGCAAGATAAATTGTCTGGTTTGTTGGCGCAGGTGGCAGCACATGAAAAAACCTTGTCAGGCCAACATAAAACAGATCTTGGCCAAGCTCAGCTTGCCCAGCAACACGCCAAAGATTTAGCGGCTTTAACTATTTCTGTGCAAAGCTTGTCGAAATTAGTTGGGGATTATATAAATGGGGACGATATCAGTAAGCTTTCAGGCCGCATGAGTGTGCTTGAGAATAAGTTTAGGGTGTTAACTGCTATCGAACAAAATGCCAGCGCAATGGATGAGCGTGTTTATGTAGTAGAGCAATCTATTGATTCAGTAAATGCATTTCGTAGAGACACTAATCGCAGTTTAGATCAGCTACAAAGCCAGATTCGAAATTTGGCATATGGCGAATAACCAAAATGGATAAATATAAGGGATTATTGTATGCATAAGCTGTCGTACCCTAAAATTAAACTGGGGCATTGGCCTACACCTCTTGAGCCTATGTTACGCATTAATAACATGCATAAAGGTCCAGAGTTATGGGTAAAGCGAGATGATTGCTCGGGCCTTGCTTTTGGTGGTAATAAAACTCGTAAGTTAGAATATTTATTAGCAGACGCTCAGCTAAAGGGAGCGACGACGCTTTTGACAGCTGGCGGTATACAGTCCAACCATGCTCGACAAACTGCTGCCGCTGCCGCTAGGGTAGGCCTTGGTTGTGAGTTGTTTTTGGAGCAGGTAGAGGGCATTAAAGAAGCAGATTACAATCATTCAGGTAATTTATTACTAGATCAGCTGCTTGGTGCACGCGTGCACAGTCTTCTTGCTGGGCAAGATTTAGATGCGGCAATGGCGCTACGTGCTCAAACGTTAAGCGATGCAGGCCAAGTGCCTTATGTAATGCCTGTAGGTGGCAGTAATACCATTGGTGCAATGGGATATGTTGAATGTGGCCTGGAATTGGCAGAGCAATTACAACAGCAACAGCTCAGTTTTGATGCCATTGTTTTAGCGACGGGAAGCGCTGGAACTCAATCAGGTCTGTTGGCAGGCTTGGCTTTAGCTGTGGTGGATATTCCAGTGTTGGG
>JAWUYU010000063.1:0-8526 GCA_034110645.1 Pseudomonadales bacterium | reverse complement strand
CGCAGTTTCCCTAGCTGGGTATGTACGAGGCCTAATCTGTTCTTTTTTCAGTAAGAGAACCTTGCACGAAACTCGAATAGTTCATGCTTTTTCTAAGCTCTAGCTAAGACTAGCTCAAAAATAAGCATTTGCACTTTTTTTTAGAAATAATTAAGCACCCTATTTATAATAAACGACATTTGCACATTAATTAACTAGTTTATGTGGAAAATCCAAGCCTTTGAACTACTCTTATAAGATATAAAACAATAAGTTAGGAATTTATCATGGCGTGGAAAAACCTTAAGCAACTGAGCTTGGCCGACAGCCTTACTTCTGAACATGAAGCGTTGACTGAACTAGATGATATTAATGAGCTGATGGATTGGGAAGCCATCGTGCACCTTCTTGGTGACATCCATGCTAAACGTCGCGGTAACAGTGCATGGCCCCCTGTGTTTATGTTCAAGGTGTTATTACTGCAGAGCTGGTATAGCTTGAGCGATCCTAAATTAGACAGGCTGCTCGTTAGAGACCTATTATTCCAATCATTTCACCGATTTGCTTAGCGGTAAAGAGACAGAGGTTTATGCTGATAGCGCCTATAAAAGTAAAAAACACGATGGTTGGCTTGAAGATCATCACGTTGACAATAAATGATAGAGCGCGCTTATCGCAACACGCCTTTGACGCCCGAACAAAAGAAGAGGAACCAACGTAACTCAGGCACTCGGTGCACACTCGAGCGAGTGTTCGGGGTTCTGAAGCTACATTATGGCATGGGTCAAGCCCGTCACTTGGGACTGGCTCGTAATAGTATTCGCTTCGGTGTGATGTGCTTGGCCTATAATCTTAGGCGAGGAGCAAACATTAAGAACTCCTGTGAAACTTCACACTACAGTTGCGCCTAATGGTAAGAAAAAAAGGTGCTAAAAGGCCATGTAATGGCAAATATGATCCAATATATTGGTTAAACAGAGGGTTTCTTGCCAGTTTTTTGGATATCATTTGTTTTTTAAGGCTTACGTAATTGGTGAGTAATAATAAGTTCTTTGTGCAAAGGTCTCAGTAAGATAAAAAATATTTTTTCTAGCTCAAAAGCTCAGTGGTAGCGCCATTAGGAGATAGGCCACAATTAGCAATAATGAACGCACTGTAGCCAAACCCTTACTGCTATAATATGCCCTACTTCGTTTACCACAATTTGTATGGACCTCTATGTCATTTTTAAATCTTGGATTGTGTAATCCTATTGTGCAAGCTATTGAAGACTTGGGTTATACGGTGCCTACCCCTGTTCAGAATCAAGCCATTCCCATCATCATTTCTGGTAAAGACCTTATTGCCACCGCCCAAACAGGCACAGGTAAAACTGCCGCGTTTGTTTTACCCATATTAGAATTGCTGAACAAAGACCGTAAGTTGCGTGGTAAACGCATACGCGCCCTTATCCTTACACCTACACGCGAACTAGCGGTTCAGGTTGCTGCCAATGTGGCGCAATACAGTACGCACCTAAACCTAACCTCTATGGCTGTTTATGGTGGTGTGGATACTGAGGCGCAAAAAGAGCGCTTAATAGAAGGCATTGATATTTTAGTGGCTACACCAGGCAGATTGCTTGATTTGGCTCACCAGCGTGCTCTGCATTTTGATGAGCTTGAAGTACTAGTATTAGATGAAGCCGACCGAATGGTAGACATGGGTTTTGGTAACGAAATTAATAAGATCATAGAGCGCTTACCCGAAGCCCGTCAGAATCTATTGTTTTCGGCTACTATGAGCGACGAAGTTCTGGCCCTTGCCGATGGTTTCTCTGATCGTAAAATGAGCAATCGTGCTGTTGAAATCACTATTTCACCAGAAACCACAACAGCACCCAATATAGACCAGTGGTTAATTACGGTAGATAAAGACAGAAAGTCTGCGCTTCTTAGCCATTTGATTACCGACCAAAAATGGGATCAAGCGCTCATTTTTATCGAGAAAAAACACGGTGCTGCCAAACTAGTAGATCAACTTTCAAAACGCGATATTGTAGCTGATGCCATTCATGGCGATAAAAGCCAAGCATCTCGTGAGAAGATTTTGGCCGACTTTAAATCTGGCAAACTAAAGTATTTAGTAGCCACAGGTGTTGCTGCCCGTGGTATAGATATTGGCGACCTGAGCCGCGTGGTAAATTATGATTTGCCGTTTAAGCCAGAAGACTACATCCACCGTATTGGTCGAACAGGCCGTGCTGGTGCTACTGGTGAAGCCATTTCGTTTGTAGCTTGGGGTGATTTTAAAAACTTATGTGCTATTGAAACCCGCTTAAATCACATTATCGATCGTAAAGAGATTGAAGGCTTTCCGATTAGAAAAGTGGTGCCCGTTTCAATTTTAAACTTTGTGCGCACCAGCAAACCACCTCAGCCTTGGTCTGAATCAAGGTTGAGAAGCTCTTCACCTTCGCCTGGCAGCCACAAGCCTGAGACAGGGCCAGCGGCTAGGCAGAACAAGAATATTTGGGATAAATAGCCAGTAACCTAGATTACAGGGGCACATTCGCCCCTTCATTCCAAAGTGCAACAAGAGCGCTTCGGTCCGTGTTCTGAAATTTGCGTATATTCATATTTCTATCATCATCTAAAACGAAGACCCCGGTTGGTTTAAGAATGCCTGTTCTTCTGGTGTGGATGGCCTATCTAAAAGACCATTACGGTGAGGGTAACGACCAAAGCGTTCAATAATCACTTGGTGCCTAAGTTCAAACTCGTAGTTATTTTCTAACCCGGGCTGATTGAACAGCACAATCGCTTGCTTATGTATGGCTGTAGATTCACTGTGCATAAATGGCATGTACATAAAAGACTTTTGCTTAGGCAGTAAATCTACGTCTGCACCCTGTGCAATGGCGCTTTGAGCTAATACTAGAGCTTGGCCATCGTACGCAAAGGCTTTGGAAGAATCTCTAAATAGGTTACGGGAGAACTGATCTAACACAATGATTTCGGCCAGTTTACCCAGGGGTTTTTGACGCCAATGTGCTAGCTCTCCTGCTGCAGCTTGTTTATGAATATCGCCGAATCGGCGCTTAAGCATGTCGTCAAAGGCTTGGTCTTTAATAAACCAATTTCGTGGGGGTATTTGTGTGTACCAAAAGTTAATAATGTCTGAATAGTTCATGGACGTGCCTCAAGTGTAAAAAAATAACCCTGTAAGCATAGCAAAAGTTTGCGAAACAATTGCTCCTTTGTTAAGTCACAGTATAATGGCACATTAACTTTTACCTTGACCCTTTTCATGCCAAGCAGCAAGTTTACAGAATTTATTAACGGTGCCAAAGCCACTATACCTATGATTATTGGCGCTATTCCTTTCGGCATTATTTTTGGCACTTTGGCAGAGCCCAGCGGTTTGTCCATATGGGGCGCTATGGCGATGTCGCTATTTGTATATGCTGGATCTTCTCAGTTTATTGCTGTGGGATTGTTAGCTACTGGTGTAGGCCCTGTTATTATTATCGCCACCACCTTTGTAGTGAACTTGCGCCATTTACTCTACGCCACAGCCTTGGTAGGTAAAGTAAGCCACTTGTCTCAAGGGTGGCGAGCATTATTAGCTTTTGGTTTAACCGATGAGTCTTTTGCTGTGGTTAACAGCCGTTACTTAGGCCGTACCGATACTGTTTATGCTCATTGGTTCTTTTTAGGCTCTATTGTGGCTATGTATAGTAATTGGCAGCTATGTACTTGGTTAGGTATTGGTTTAGGGGAGCTGTTTCCTAATATGACCAACTGGGGTTTAGACTTTGCTATGTCAGTTACTTTTTTAGGCATTATTATTCCTTATTTGCGTAATAAACCCATGTGGCTTGCGGTAATAAGTGCCGCAGCTTTTGCTATGGTATTGCAAGACTTACCGAATCAATTAGGCCTAGTGATTGCTGCGCTGTCTGGCATTTGTATTGGATACGCCAGCCAACAAATTGAAGTTAGAATAAGGCTGCACAAGGCCACTGGCGATGTAATTAAGGCCACTAGCGGTGTAATAAAAGCCACAAGCGCTAACAAAGGGAGCCACAAGCCATGAATGAAACTATGATGATTGCAGGTATGGCCTTTGTTACCTTTGGTATACGTTATGTGATGTTTGCTATGGCTGGGCGTATTCGTTTTGCGCTTTGGTTTAAGCAGGCCTTAGGTTATGTGCCACCTGTGGTGTTAAGTGCCATTATTGCACCTCTTATTTTGATGCCCCAAGGGTACTTAGACCTAAGCCTAGCTAACCCCTATTTTTGGGCAGCATTGGTGGCTGCTGGCGTTGGTTTTTGGCGACAACACTTGTTGACTACCATTGTGGTGGGTTTAGTGTGCTTTGTATTACTTAAATGGACGATGATGTAATGACAACATGTGCCCTATATACCGAAGATGCGTCTGCACAACACTGGCAGATAGAGTTTAATCGCCAGTTTCCCCACTTAGATGTACAAGTGTGGAAAAATATTACTAACCCAGAACAAGTAAAGTACGGCATTGTTTGGAAACCTACAGAAGCCTTCTTTAAACGCTTCCCTAACTTAACCACTGTGTTTAATTTGGGGGCCGGTGTTGATGCCATTCTAAATAACCCGGCAGTGCCTAAGCATATTGATATCTACCGTATTGAAGACGGTGGCATGGCTGCGCAGATGAATCAGTATTTTAGCTATTTTTTACTGCACTATTACCGTGACATGGATCGCTACCAACAACAGCAATCTTTAAACCAGTGGCAGGTTCAGCCCTTTAAAGCTGCATCTAGTTTTAGAGTGGGCATATTAGGCTTAGGCCAACTGGGATCTCAACTCGCCCAACACCTTCAAAGTTACGGTTTTGACGTAGCTGGCTGGAGCCGTAACCAAAAGCCTTTAAACGGCGTTACTAGCTATGCCGGCCCAGAAGAGCTTGAGGCTTTTCTTAATCGTACCGATGCGTTGTGTTGCCTGCTACCATTAACACCAGACACCCAAGGTATTTTGTGCCATAAAAACTTAAGTAACTTGCCAAAAGGTGCGGTACTAATTAACGCTGGCCGTGGAGAGCATTTGGTAGTGAATGATTTATTACAGTTACTGGATGAAAACCACTTACGAGGTGCAGTGTTAGACGTATACAAGCAAGAACCTTTGCCTACAGAACATCCACTTTGGCAACACTCTAAAGTAATGATGACGCCCCACAGTTCTGCTCAATCTGAATATGCGCCCTGTGTAGAGAAAATTGGAAATACCCTACAAGCCATCACCAACAACCAAGATCCCAGTGGGCTTGTAGACCGTAGCAGAGGCTACTAAACAATGAGAACTCCCTTTGTGCCGCTAGATGAATTACCGCCCCGCTTAGACCGACGTTTTAGCGTAGCGCCCATGATCGACAGGCTCAACACAGCCTGAAGCTCCTCTGTATAAAGGGTTACAGAGTTTAGATTTATTAAAGTGCAAAGAAAATGTCAGGAAAGTGTTTTTTTAACCTTATTTAGCAATAAAAAAGACCCCCGAAGGGGTCTTTAGTAACTTTCACAAGAACAAGGCCGACCATTGTAGTTGGGTCGTACGAACCTTCAAACTACACAAAGCTATATCGAGGTTTATACAGACTGTCAGTGGAAGCTGGTGGACTTAGTTTAATGTCGTGAAGGCCTCTGACAAAGCCTACCCACCTATAACTACCAAATATATAGCAGTAAATATGGGAACTTATTAACCCCTTAAGGCTTTTCATTCGCTATCACGTCTCTTACAATCCTCTTCCAGTTATAGTCATTGTAAATCGAATTGGTCACAACAATTCTACCAAGATCGAAATCGATAACGATCATCTGCCCACCAAAACCGTCCATTGCCATAATACTTCTAGTCTTAGGGACTTTATATAAGTCAGTATGAAAGTAACCCGCATAACTGTTATATGATTTATTTGGAAACTTATGCGCTCGAAGAGATTTTTGAAAATCACTATCTGGAATATCTTTACGCATCCTTTTTTTATGGATTTCCTTCAAGTATTTCCCTTCACAGGTATCGTTTTGCCAATCATCAAGCATAGATTTAGCAATTCTTAAAAAATCATATCTGGAAGCTGAATAATTGGAAATATATGCCCCATTGCTAGGCATCCCAGATGGAGAAATGCTCATACGATCAGCACTAAGGAAATAGACGTTTTCGCCTATTCCAATTTTATTTCTAAGAAAATCAGAAACGAATTCCTGATATTGATAACCAGTTTTGTAATCAATGTAGTTTGTTACAGTATTTACAACTAAGTCGTTGTAGTTATAAAAGCGTTTTGACGGCTTACTGCCTTTCAATGAAGCAAGGTGTTTAAATACACTTTGATGTCGAACACCAATCTGTTTAGGTAAAAATACTTGATTTGTATTTGCGTATTTTTGATCGCCTGCTCTCATATTTACAAGATCGATTAGTTTTTGATTATGATATACCGTGCCCTCGACTCTAGACCAATCATTCATACGCGAACCCAAACCACCTATGTAACCTTCACATATAGCGTGTCCTAATAGGTATGAAGTTAATGTTTTACCTAACGACCGTGATGGTAGAGGTGTTTGGTTATTAACTTGAGTGCCAAATTGAGATTCTGGAGTAATTTCGTCAACAACAATAGCCCCGTGCTCATATAACAGGTAACTCAATAGTGACGTTTTCCGAATATGTTGTTTAACATACTCGTCATCTTTCAACTTATGAGTAAACTTATAAGGTGAATCAGAAGCACTAACTTTGAATCCGCGAAAAGCCCGAGGTTCATCAATATACCTGTCTAAATAAGTTTGGAGAGTAGCCTTGTTTGGTGCAGGGTTAGGGTGTTCAGGCAACTCAGTTCTATAATCGCTTCCATAATTATATGCCTCGCCATAAAGGCTTTTATAAAGTGTAATTGGAGTTTTTCGAGAGCTTTTGTAGGCAACAAATATACCCTCAGTAATCTGAATAGGATCAGCACAATTGAGCCCACGGCTATCTGCTTCCTTAACGAATTCAGCTTTACCGAGTTGTTCGAGCAATCTACAAACAGTCTTATCTGACCAGCCTGTCATATCTTGCGCCGATACCATAGTGGTCATCAAAGCAATGCCAAGTAAAGAAATTAACCGCAAGCCTGTATTCAACATCATCCTTGTTCCCCGCTCAGATCCTATTATAAATTCGAAAAGATGGTTTTTTAGACCAAGAGTATTCTTATATTAACCCAAAACAGGTGACTTCTCGAAAGTTGGAGTGTGCCACGGTGGAATAAATACAACAAGTTCAAGCCAAAATGTGGAGAAGGAATAACCTCGTGAATAACTGGGTCACTGCAAATTCTCTTGACCATGACCCACAGATGCGTTTTTCTTACCTCTACTTTGTGCGTAACCACCCACTCATTAGCAAGCCTCTTTTTAGCAAACGTTTTGGATTTGTTGTAAACTACAACAGTGTCCTCTGAAATTAAAATCCTTTCCATGTACGAACTTGGACTACCTTCCTTTTTTATCTCTCTTACGTTGGCCATTGGATGATCCTTCTCTACGTTAAACTAGCTCTAACTTTGCACCACAATAAAAGTGCAAAGTTTGTGCGAAGTTAAAAACAAAAACAAACATAAACATAAACCAACATAAACATAAACCAACATAAACGTGCAAATTAAGCTACATGACAAAACCCCAAGAGTCTAAATTAAATCCATTAGAACCAACTACTTATGGGCATCATAGGTTCTGTGTAGCGCCCATGATTGACGTAACAGACCGGCATTATCGCTATCTAGCACGCCTGTTAAGCCGACACGCTTTGTTGTTTACCGAGATGATTACCACCGGCGCTATTCTTAATGGCGACCAAGACTACCTACTAAGCTATACAGACCAAGAACACCCGCTGGTGTTGCAGCTAGGTGGTAGTAATACCGACGAACTGGCTAAATGTGCGCGCATTGGTGAGAACTATGGTTATGATGAAATCAACCTTAACGTAGGCTGCCCAAGCGACAAGGTGCAAAACAACATGATAGGCGCTTGCCTCATGGCCCACCCAAAGCTAGTCACAGACTGTATGCAGGCCATGATTGAAGCGGTAAACATTCCCGTTACCATTAAACACCGTATCGGTATTGATGATGTGGATGATTATGATGTATTGGCTGGATTTGTAGAGCAAGTAAGCAGCAGCGGCTGTGATACGTTTATTGTGCATGCTCGCAATGCTATCTTGAAAGGGTTGTCGCCTAAGCAAAACAGAGAGGTTCCGCCACTACAATATGACAAGGTGTATCGTTTAAAAGAAGACTTCCCTAATTTGGAAATCATTATCAATGGTGGCATCGACAACATTGCCGATTGCCAGCAGCATTTAACTAAAGTGGACGGTGTGATGCTTGGCCGTGCTGCCAACCATAACAGTGCCTTACTCACTCAGGTAGATCAACAACTGTATGGCAGCAATCTGGCTATACCAGAGCGTCGCCAAGTGTCCCTTGCTTACTTTGCGTATATGCAGCAACAGCATGA
>JAWUYU010000062.1:0-15509 GCA_034110645.1 Pseudomonadales bacterium | reverse complement strand
GCCGTGTAAAACAAAGCCCGTTTTCAGGTTTTATTTCTCGACTTAAGATGGGAGCGTAGGATACCAGAATAGGCTAACCGGAACAATCAAAAGCTGCATTTTAAGTAGCCTCTTGCCAGCACCAAGCAGGGTCACCTAAGGCCGCTTCAAAGCCAGAATTTACCCATAAATCAGCCACCATAGCCAACCTACCATTAACATAAAACAAGGGTAATTGATCACGCTCCCATGCTGGCACTTTGGCTTCTTGCAGCAGCTTCTTAAGGCTTTGGCTATGCGCCCGCCCTAATGGTTTGCAGCGCTCCCCCCCCACTCTAAAACGCCGCTCTAAATAGTCTCCAGGCGCTAAAACCAAGCCTACTTGGACATCTTTTTTAAGGCACATTTTCCCACCTGGCAAGATGATTAAACCACTCAATAAGGCCTGACTCTCTATACCACAATACCAACTCGCAGAAATAATGTTAGATTGATCAGATCGACGCATCAGTAGTAAATGACCTTGATTACGGCGCAAGCACCAATCGTCTAGCTGCAAGTAGGGCTGACCGTCTTGAGCACTATAAAGAAATTCTCGATCAATATTTTTCATCGTTGCGTGGTCAGGCATCGATATATGATGCCGATCTAGCCAATAGCGCAAAAGGTTATGTCGTCGCGCTTGGCTGAGATCTTTGAGCTGCTCGCAAGGTAAGCGCTCACCAACCCCAGAACCCTTACACATTGATACTAAATCAGCACAAGCTACCTCATCTAACAGCAATTGTGTATCGCCCATTATAGCCACAACTGTAGCAATGCGCTGATCTAATGCCGGCCACCGCTTACGTAATAATGGCATCACTTGATGACGTAAGTAATTACGATCGAAACGACTATTTTGATTACTTGGATCTTCACACCAGTTCAACTGATGGGTTTGAGCATAGACATTAAGGTCAGTTTGACGAACGTACAATAAGGGCCTTACGAGACAACCTAAACCCAGCAACCTCTGCTGCGGCATGGCCCGTAAACCAGCCACACCAGCACCGCGTAACAGGCGCAAAAATAAGGTCTCGGTTTGGTCATCTGCATGCTGGCCCAACAAAAGCACTTCGCCTGCCTGAAGATGCTGATTAAAGACAGCATAGCGAGCGTTGCGTGCCGCTGCTTCTAACCCAAGCTTACCCAGCTCTTGTAAGCACAAGCTTACTTTATAGCTGGCACAGACTAAGCCATAGTTCTGGCATTGCTGTTCAACATCTTGCTGCCATTGGTCTGCCTGTGCTTGCAGGCCATGGTTAATGTGTATAACACGAAGAGAGGGGCACAAATGATGTCGCTGAAGCTGTACAAGCGCATGTAGCAGACACATTGAGTCTAACCCACCACTTACAGCTACCACCCAGCTAGGAGCTTGAAAATGAGTTTTCAAGCCGGCTAGATCTGTGATTAAATCATGATAGGAGAATTTCATGAGAGGAAGGTTTATATCCTAACGTTAGGCCATAAGGCATAACACCCGAGCCCTAAGAGCTTAGGCCGTAAGACATCAAACGTTTATAGCGACGATCTACTAAGGCTTGCGTATCCATAGGCTCAAGCTCGGCTAGCTGACCAATTAATGTTGATTTAATACTTGCAGCAATTAACTCAGCGTCACGATGAGCGCCACCTAAAGGCTCTTTGATCACATGATCTACCAAACCTAAATCGAACAAGCGACCCGACGTGATACCCATAGCGTTAGCTGCATCAGAGGCATAATCAGCACTTTTCCACAAAATGGAGGCGCAGCCTTCTGGCGAAATAACTGAGTAGGTAGAATATTGCAGCATATTAAGTTGGTCACATACACCAATTGCCAAAGCACCACCGGAACCGCCCTCACCAATAACAGTAGCTATAATAGGGGTTTTTAGGCCAGACATTTGGGCCAAGTTGAAAGCAATAGCTTCACTTTGTCCACGCTCTTCAGCATCAATACCCGGGTAAGCTCCAGGGGTATCAATAAAAGTAAGAATAGGCATTTTGAAGCGCTCAGCCATCTGCATCATACGCAGGGCTTTGCGGTAACCCTCTGGTCGAGGCATGCCAAAATTACGGGCAACTTTTTCCTTAGTAGAACGGCCTTTTTCTTGGCCTATGACCATGACAGCTTTACCACTAAGGCGAGCAATACCACACACCATAGCCTGATCATCACCAAAGTGACGATCACCGTGCAACTCATCAAATTCATCAAAAATACTTTTAATGTAATCGATAGTATGAGGACGCTGCTGGTGACGAGAAACCTTAGATACCTGAGCCGCAGTCAAGTTAGAAAATATGGATTCAGTTAAGCTAATACTCTTATCAGAAAGCTTAGCGATTTCATCACTGATGTTAAGATCGTTGTCGTTACCCACTAAACGCAAGGCTTCAATCTTGGCTTCCAGATCGGCGATAGGTTGTTCAAAGTCGAGATAATTTGGATTCATAGGGCCTAGCTTTAAAAGTGTAACTGACAAATGTTAGATTGATTATAACCTAATATTCGCACATTTTATAATTTTCGATAACGCATTTTAACTGCATCATCACCTAACAGATATGCCAGCTCTTGCAACATGTCATCTTCTACTTCTATTCGCCATGGCGAGGCACACCTTATTACGCCACGGCCCACGCTATTTTCATACTGTAATTCAAGCTTTGCCGCTGGCGCATCACCACGTACTTGGTGCGGTGTAAGAATACCCAACAGCTGCTGCAAACCCTTGCCTTGTGCGAAGTCTGGCGCTATAGATAAACGCAAACCCTTAGAAAAAATGGTACGGGCTTGGGGCATAGTGAGAATCTGCTGGACACTCACTTTAAGGCCACCAGAGTAATCGTCTTCCGACACCTCACCCTCAACAATGAGCAAGCGGTCATTCTGTAACAAATCACGGTACTTTTCGTAGCTTTCACCAAACAAAGCCACATCCACCCGAGCTCTTCTATCATCTAAGGTTAAAAAGGCAATAGTTTTACCTCGCTTGGTTTTCATTGTTCGACTTGCCACTACTAAACCTGCTATCCACTGCTTCTCTTTTTTAGGAATTAGTTGATCTAAGCGACAGCGTAAAAAACGCCCTAACTCATGGTCATAGCTATCAATAGGATGCCCTGTTACATACAAGCCTAACGTGTCTTTTTCGCCTTTTAAGCGTTGCTTAAGAGTTAGAGACCTGGCTCCCATGTGACGCACATAAGCTTGCTCCAAAATTGCCGTATCACCCACATCAGGCTCAGACGTTGTAATCTCACCGAACAAGTCCATCATGCCTGCATCGGCATTGCGCTCACTTTGATCGGCAGATTGTACTGCGTCAGGAATAGCACTATAAAGCACAGACCGTTCTTTATTGGGTACTAGATTGTCTAAAGCACCACTAGCCACCAACGCGTCTAATACTCGTTTGTTAATTTTTTTACTGCCCACGCGCTTACAAAAATCAAACAGGTCTAGGAAGTCGCCGCCTTTTTCACGGGCTTCTATAATTGCCGCCACAGGGCCTTCACCAACGCCTTTAACTGCGCCAAGCCCATAGACCACTTCATTGGCACCATTCACTGTAAATTTGTAATGACTAGCATTGACGTCTGGCAGATTGAGCGGCAACTCCATCCGCCGACACTCTTCCACAAAAATAACAATTTTTTCGATATTTTGCATATCCGCCGACAACACAGCAGCCATAAATTCTGCAGGGTAGTGGTGTTTAAGCCACGCAGTTTGGTAGGCAACTAAAGCGTAGGCTGCTGAGTGAGATTTGTTAAAGCCGTAGCCGGCAAACTTCTCTACCAGATCAAAAATATTGCCTGCCAAGCCTTCGTCGATGCCGTTAGCCACGCTACCTGCTAAAAATCCAGATCGTTGCTTAGCCATCTCTTCTGGCTTCTTCTTACCCATGGCACGGCGTAGCATGTCTGCCTCGCCTAAACTGTAGCCTGCCATCACCTGAGCTATCTGCATGACCTGCTCTTGATACAAGATAATGCCATAAGTAGGCTCCAGTACCGGCCGCAAGGAATCTAGCTGATAATTCTCATGGGGCCATGCCAGCTTGGCTCTACCATGCTTACGATTTATAAAGTCATCTACCATGCCAGACTGCAGAGGCCCTGGTCGAAACAAGGCCACAAGGGCGATAATATCTTCAAAGGTACTCGGCAACTGGCGTTTAATGAGGTCTTTCATACCACGCGACTCCAGCTGGAACACGCCGGTTGTCTCAGCACCCTGGAGTAGCTTATAGACAGGAGCATCGTCTAACGGAATAGCCTCAATAGTAATGGCTTCTTCGCCCTTAGCACCGCGCCTCTCGTTGATCATGCGCATAGCCCAGTCAACAACGGTAAGGGTTTTTAAGCCTAAAAAGTCAAACTTAACCAAGCCCGCATCTTCAACATCGTTTTTGTCATACTGGGTGACCAAACCAGAACCATCAACATCGCAATATAGTGGAGAGAAATCAGTTAGTTTAGTGGGTGCTATAACTACACCACCGGCGTGCTTACCCACATTACGAGTCAGGCCTTCTAACAGATAGGCCATCTCCATAATTTCTTGCACTTCGTCATTGTTATCAATGAACTCGCGCAAAGCATCTTCTTGCTCCACCGCCTTGCTTAGGGTGATACCCACTTCAAATGGAATTAACTTAGATAACTTATCAGCCAAGCCAAAAGGCTTGCCTTGCACACGAGCTACGTCACGCACCACGGCTTTAGCAGCCATAGTGCCAAAGGTAATAATTTGAGATACAGCATCTTTGCCATAGGTTTGGGATACGTACTCAATTACACGATCACGATTATCCATACAAAAATCGATATCGAAGTCTGGCATTGATACCCGTTCTGGGTTCAAGAATCGTTCGAATAATAAATCGTATTTCAGCGGGTCTAAGTCAGTAATTTCCAGCACGTAAGCCACTAAAGATCCTGCACCTGAGCCTCGCCCTGGGCCTACTGGAATATCATTATCCTTAGCCCAGCGAATGAAATCCATAACAATCAAAAAGTAGCCAGGAAAGCCCATTTGGCAAATGATATCGAGTTCGAAGTCTAATCGATCATCAAATTTTTTACGTTTTTGATTATATTCCAGGTCTGATGGGTCCAGAATAACTTTCAAACGTTTATCCAAACCATCGCGAGACACCTGCCCAAAAAACTCATCTATGCTCATGCCTTCTGGCACCGGGAAATTAGGTAAGCAACATTTGCCCAGTTCTATATCCAAATTGCAGCGTTTAGCAATCTCTACGCTATTAACCAGTGCAGAAGGTAAGTCTGCAAAAAGAGACTGCATCTCTTCGGTACTGCGCAGGTATTGCTGATTGGAGTATGCCTTCACCCTTCGTGGGTCGTCTAAAGTCATACTTTGATTAATACACACCCTTGTTTCATGAGCTTCAAAGTCTTCTTCCGACACAAACATCACGTCGTTGGTTGCCACTATTGGCACCTGTGTTATCTGCGCCAACTCTACTGAAAGGTGCAAGCAGTCTTCATCATACTGACGACCAGTGCGCTGAACTTCTAAATAAAACCGGTCGCCAAAAGTCGTCGTCCAGTAGCTCAAAATCTCTTTAGCATCATCTAAACCGCGATTTATTAATGCTTTACCCACCTCGCCTTGTGCGGCGCCAGACAAAACGATAAGGCCTTCACTTTTCTCGGTGAGCCATTGTTTTTGTACAATAGCCTTACCATCAGCTTGACCATCTTGGAAAGAGCGCGACACCAACTCTGTAAGGTTAAGATACCCTTTGGGATTCATCGCTAATAAGGTGATACGACTAATGCCAGAGTCGGCTGAAGGGTCGTCTGCAAGGAAAATATCACACCCACAAATAGGTTTAATACCAGCACTTTGAGCAGCCTTATAAAACTTTATCATGCCACACATGTTCGACTGATCAGTTAAAGCAATGGCGGGCATTTGTTCTGCCTGCAGCGTTTTCATCAATGGCTTAATACGAATCATGCTATCAATCAATGAAAACTCGGAGTGCATGCGTAAATGCACAAAGGGTACAGCTTGGGTCATATTAAGTTCCAATTATACGTCGTACAGGGGCAAAACTACGCCGATGTTGTGGGCTTACGCCATGCTCTTCTAAGGCTTTCATATGTGCCTGAGTAGGGTAGCCTTTATGCTTATCTAGGCCATAGCAAGGGTATTGATTGTGCCATTCGAGCATTTCTCTATCGCGAGTAACTTTAGCAATAATTGAAGCCGCACCAATAGTCACTTCTTTGTCATCACCTTTAATAATAGCTTCACTTGCACACGCTAAAGGAGGACAACGATTACCATCAATTAACGCCAGATCGGGCACCACATTCAAATTTTCTACAGCACGCTGCATAGCTAACATACTGGCTTGTAATATATTTATTTGATCAATTTCTTCTACACTAGCCCTCCCAACACCCACGCTAATGGCGTGCTGATAGATTTGTTCGTATAACTTTTCTCTGACTTTAGCTGTAAGCTTTTTTGAGTCGCCTAAACCTGCGATAGGTTTTGCTGGATCCAGTATCACCGCCGCCGCAACCACATCACCGAATAACGGCCCTCGGCCTGCCTCATCGACACCACATATAACACCTGCTCTAGGCGCCACTCCTGACTCCACTATAACAACATCTATTGCTTGGCTCATATATTGTCTACTGAGCCAATAACTACACCATGTTCTGCAATCACTTCCATCACAGCCTCAGCGGCACTGGCATCTGCGCCACAAGCTAACTGTTGATGTATATTCGCGAACTGACCACGCTGTTTTTGCGCAGCCGCTTGGTTAAATAATAGCTCAGACAAATGACCTGCCATAAGTTGTGGCTGCACTTGATCTTGTAGTAACTCTTCAACTATTTTTTGGCCAGCCAGTAAATTAGGCAAACTGACAAAAGCCACTTTAAGTTTACGTTTGAATAAGCGGTAACTAATAGGGCTTAAGCGGTAACAAACTAGCATAGGTTTTTCAAACAATAGTGCTTCTAAGGTAGCCGTACCCGACGCTACCAATACTGCATCTGAAGCAGCTAAAACCAAATGAGATTGGCCTAGCACCAACGTCACTTTTAACTCAGGGAATCCCAGCACTAGCGTTTCTAGCTGTTTTTCTCGCTGAGGGTTAGCCGCTGCTAACACTAACTGTAATTCTGGGTTCTGGGCTTGCAGTATGGCCGCTGCGGCCAAAAAGTCTACAGCCAACTGTTTAACTTCCATGGCCCTACTTCCTGGCAGTAAAGCCAGCACTGGCTGATCTTTTAACTGTAAAGTTTGCCGGGCTTTTGGCTGAGTTAGACCACCTGGGATAACATCAGCTAAAGGATGGCCTACAAACGTGGCTGGTATCTGATGGCGTTGATAATAAGGCAGCTCGAAGGGCAATAATGCCAATACTCTGTGACATGCCTTAGCAACGGTAAACACTCTCTCTTCACGCCACGCCCACACAGATGGACTTACATAGTGAACCGTGGGGATTCTTTTCGCTTTAAGCTGGGTTTCTAATACAAGATTAAAATCTGGCGCATCGATACCAATCATAGCCAGAGGAAGGTGCTGGGTGTAGCGTTTAATAAGGCGCCTTCGAAGCAATAACAGCTCAGGTAAACGTGCCAAAACTTCTACTAGACCCATTATAGATAAGCGCTCCATGGGTACCAAACTGGTGAATCCAAGAGCAATCATTAGTGGGCCGCCAATGCCTTCAAATTTAAGATCAGGCTGGTGCTTTAACAAAGCCCGCATTAAGCCGGCCCCTAATATATCTCCCGAGGCTTCACCGGCTACAATGACAATCGTATTATTAAACATGGAAAACCTGCTAGCGAATAATGCCACGGCTAGAATTTTTCAAAGAGGCGATTAATACTGACAGTTCGTCGCCGTCTACAGACATTTCATGTAAACGTTCGATAGCCGTGTCTAGGGTTAGCCCTTGGCGAAAGATGATTTTATAGGCTTGGCGTAAAACCTTAATGGTCTCGTCACTAAAACCCCGACGTTTTAAACCTTCAGTATTCATGCCGTGGGGAGCAACGGAATTGCCATTAGCCATTACGAACGCTGGAATGTCTTTTAACACCACACTGCCAGCTCCAGTCATGCAGTGGGTGCCGATATGGCAAAATTGATGCACAGCAGTAAAGCCACCCAAAATAGCATAATCGCCAACATGCACATGGCCGGCTAATGCAGCATTGTTAGCCACTATAACGTGATCACCTAGTACACAGTCATGCGCCACATGAACATTGGCCATCAATAAGTTATGACTGCCAATTTTGGTCACTCCTGCATCTTGAATGGTGCCGCGATGCAGAGTACACCCTTCACGTATGACATTGTTGTCTCCAATTTCCAAGCGGGTAGGCTCACCGTTGTATTTCATATCTTGGCAGGCTTCGCCTACGGAACTGAATTGGAAAATATGGTTGTTGCGCCCAATAATGGTTGGCCCTTTAACCACCACATGAGATTCAAGCTTAGTACCAGCACCTAGCTTAACATCAGCACCCACAATACTATATGGACCAATTTCCACATCTGCTGCGATGACGGCGCTGGGATCGATAATTGCGGTTGCATGTATCGATTGATGTATCAATGGTTGGGGCACTAAACCTTCCTATCTGCACATAAAATAGTTGCTGAAGCAACCAACTGATCATCAACACTTGCGCGGCATTCAAACTTCCAAATACCACGCTTTTCAGACATGATGGCTGCTTCTAGCTGAAGCTTATCTCCAGGTACTACAGGGCGCTTAAAGCGCAGCTTGTCAGAACCCACAAAATAATAGATAGACCCATCTTGTGGGGTTTTATCCATGGTTTTAAACCCAAGAATTCCAGCAGCTTGAGCCATAGCTTCAAGAATCAAAACACCTGGCATCACTGGGTGGTCTGGAAAGTGGCCATTAAAGAAAGGTTCATTAACCGTTACATTTTTATAAGCCACAATGGACTCGCCTAAATTGAGCTCTGTCACCCGATCAACTAATAAAAACGGGTATCGATGAGGTAAGTATTCACGAATTTCTTTAACATCCATAACCATATTGCTACTTTCCTTTGTAATACTTTCGATATTGATTAGTTTTTCAACTGTATCATTTCTAATTCTAGCTGCTTAAGGCGTTTAGCCATCTGATCAAGCTGTTTAAAGCGTGTAGCATTGCGTCGCCACTTTTGATTCTTGTCTAACACAGTACCCGATGAATATGCCCCAGCCTCACTAATAGAGTGGGTTACTAAAGACATGGCAGTTACATGCACACCATCAACCAAAGTTAGGTGCCCTGTAATGCCACAGGCCCCTGCAATAGTGCAATGTTTACCTAGCTTAGTGCTGCCAGCAATGGCGGTACATCCAGCAATGGCAGTATAGTCACCCAGTTCTACATTATGGGCAATCTGCACTTGATTATCCAGCTTAACACCATAGCCTATAATAGTGTTATCTAACGCTCCGCGATCTATACTGGTGCCCGCACCAACTTCAACATGGTCACCGATTGTGACACCACCTAGCTGGGCTATTTTAACCCAGTCTGGGCCATCTTTTGCAAACCCAAAACCATCCGCACCAATAACAGCACCACTATGGATGGTGCAAAAAGAGCCAACTTGAATATCATGATACAAAGTGACATTGGCCGCAAGAGAGGTATGTTCGCCGATACTGGAATGAGAACCCACAACACTATTAGGGCCTATAGAAACCGCATTACCAAGTGTTACATAAGGGCCAATCACTGTACCTGCGGCTAAATTTACCGCGTTGCCAATAGTGGCTGTAGGATGAACTTGTGCGCTTTTATCAATACCACTAAAGCTAGATTTCGGAGCAAACTCCTGTGACAGTTTTGCATAACCCAAATAAGGATTGTCTAAGATTAAGCAGTGCCCAGAAAAAAGCTTCGCTTGATCTGCATGTAAAATCACCGCGCCTGCCTGACAACTCCCTAGCTGATTAGCATATTTCATATTTGCCAAAAAGCCCACTTGATGAGGCAGTGCAGCAGTCAGTGTAGCTAGACCAGTAACTAGGTAGTTGGCGTCACCTTCTAATTTTGCGCCAATAAGCTCGGCTATAGCGCCTAGAGTTAGATGACCCAATTACGGTTCCAAATTCAATAACTCAACGACCTTGCCAGTAATATCAATACCGGCGGCGTTATAAATCACAGACTGGCCGTTAATAATTAAAGATATTTCATTTTCTTCAATTAACTTGCGCAGCACATTATCCAAAGCTGGGCGCATACTAGCCAAAAACTCTTGCTCTGTCTGCACTTTAGCATTAGATAGGTATTGCTTAAGCTGTTGATACTCAGAGCTTAAGACCTGAATATCTGCCTGCATAGACTGCACTTCTTCACTACTCATGATGTCTTTGTCAGCCGCAAGACGCTGCTGTAAAGCTTGCAATTCCAGACCCATAGCGTCGAAACGAGTGGCTTGAGGCTTAAGCTGTTCCGACAACTGCTGACCCAAAGCTATAGCTTTTTCCGTGGCAAATATGGCCTGCTCTGCCTTTAACACAACAATGGCGTCTGCCATTGCCAACTGTGACGAACTTAACGTAATAGCAAAGGCTGCAGCGCTAAGCATGATTTTAACTTTATTCATCATAATTCCTTGAGCATTTAGGTTAGAACGATCGACCTAAAGTAATGTGTGTTGATTGTGTTTGATCGCCGATTTTTTGTCTTAGAGGATTAGCTATCACTAAGATTAGCGGCCCCACTGGAGTCAACCAGGCAAGATTAAGACCGCCAGAAACCCTAAGTTCGCCCGTAGTAAATTCGCCGGATGTGTAAACGTTACCTGCATCAACAAATAGCGACGTGCGAACGGATGGCGTATCGCTGAACAATGGGAAAATCAACTCTGCAGAAGCCGTAGTGAGCAACTGGCCACCTAATGGATTCTCACCATTACTGTCTTTAGGTCCCAACGAATTATTGGCAAAGCCACGCACACTGCCAAATCCACCAGCGTAATAGTTAGCAAAAAAAGGCGTTGTACTAGTAGAGCCATAAGCACCAACAACACCTACACGAGCACTCGTAGAAAAGACTAAAGATTCACTATAATTAAGTGGTTTGAAATTACGGTAGTTATAGTTTAATTGATAGATGCTTAGATCACTATTAGGTAAGGCTAAATCTAAGTTAACACCATGAGAACTACCTTTGGTTGGGTACCAATAGTCATTCAAGGTATTGTTATTCCAGTTGATTGAGGTTTTAAATTGCTTATACTGCTGACCTTCTGCAGCTACAAACGCTGTAGCTTCATTGGAGGGAGAAACTCCTAGAGCTAGATCAATACGTTCATAACCCACTTTGAAATCTAGCCGAGTATCGTCGTTTATTGGATAACCAAAACGCATATCAAATCCAATGGTATCGGTAGCAAAATTACTAACATCCACCTTGGCATAGTCTCGCTTGGTATAATACAAGTCTATGCCACGACTCACACCATCAACAGTGTAATACGGGTTGAGGTAGCTAAATTTATATTCATCTGTACTGCTACTGGAAGAAAGAGACGCTTCCATCTTATTGCCTGTACCTAGGAAGTTATTTTGGTTAACCGAAGCGCCCCAGAAAGGGCCTTCGCCATCATTATAACCAACCATAACAGACCAATCTGCAGTAAGCCCTTCTTCTACGGCAAACTCCACATCCAACTGGTCATCAGTGCCCGCCACCGGAGTAGTTTCTACTGCTACATCATTAAAGAAACCCAACCGCTGAAGACGTAATCTTGATGTAGTAATGTCTGCCATCGACGCCACAGCACCCTCCATCTGGCGCATTTCACGTCGTAACACATCATCGCTTGTGCGGGTATTACCGCGAAAATCTATACGACGAACATAAGTTCGTTTACCAGATCTAATTTGATACTGCACATCAACTGTTTTTTCCACCTCATTGACCAAAGGAACTGGCTGCACTTCTGCGAAGGCAAAACCATTATCTCCAAACAATTGGCGTACATCTGCAGCTGCGCTAACAAGACTTTCTCGAGCAAAAACTTGGCCTGATGATGAATTGATAAGAGCCCATATATCGGCCTCTTCTACTTCATATTGGCCAGCAATACTAAGTTTACCAATTTTAAACTGCGCACCTTCCGCTACGTTAATAGTAATAAAAACCTCGGTTTTGTCGGCCGATATGGACACCTGTGTAGATTCAATGTTAAACAGCACATGGCCTTTGTTTAAATAATAAGAACGTATATTTTCTAGGTCGGCCGTAAGCTTTTCTCTGGAATACTGGTCATCCTTAGTAAACAAGGTCCAAAAACCAGGCATTTGCAGACTCATTAGATCCACAAGCTCGCCATCAGTGTAACTATCATTACCAATTATATTAATGTGACTAATAGAAGAAGTTACACCTTCATTCACTTTCACATCGATAGAGACCCGATTCTCCCCCAAATCACTGACTACAGACTCAACTAACACAGCGTATCGCCCTTGGCGATTATATTGCCGCTCCAGCTCTAGCTCTATTTGAGCTAAAGTAGCACGCTTAAAAATCTCACCTTCCTTTAGGCCTGCTGCTTCTAATGCCGCACGCAGTTGTTCCGTTTTAAGCAATTTATTACCTTCTAGGCCAATAAAACCGATGGCTGGGCGCTCTTGTACAATAACTAATAATAGATTGCCTTCTTGTTCTAGATGAATATCTTGGAAATAGCCACTTTTAAACATACTTCGTGTAGCATAAGCCAAGCTACGCTCATCGACTGCATCACCTACTTTTAGGGGCAACTGAGCAAATGCCTGGCTTGAAGTAAGCCGCTGCAACCCTTCTATATGAATATCCTCAATAGTGAAACTTACAGCCATGACCGCTTGCGACACCAACAATGTGCAACTTAAAAAAGCACCTAAAAGAATTTGTTTCATATTTCACTAACCTAAAATGGAATTAAAGACGCATCACGTCATTAGCCACAGCGATAATCATTATGCTAAACACTAAAGCCATGCCTATACGTAGACCGATGGCTTGGATACGTTCGGGCACTTTGCGCCCTGTGACTACTTCTACGAGGTAATATAACAAATGCCCGCCATCCAGCATAGGAATCGGCAATAGATTTAGCACCCCTAAACTAACGCTTAAGTACGCCATAAAACTAATGTAGGCAATCACACCAGACTCTGCTGAGGCACTCGCTATTTTAGCAATACTAATAGGGCCACTTAAATGCTCAACTGACACTAACCCTTGAACCATTCGGCCTAAAAAGCTTAGCGTCAACCCAGCCATCTCCAAAGCCTTCTGGCCACCTGCAACCAAACCAGACATCAATCCCAACTGTTGTTGGAACTGTATAGACTGGGGCCATGAAATAGACGCCACACCAATGCCAATAAGACCTATACGATCACCTAATTCATTAGTATAAGAACCTAACCGCACAGGAATCTCCAATCGCTGAAAAGATCGCTCAAGGCTGACGGTAACGTCCATATCTGCATGACTTTGAACAAATGAGACAAAATCATTATAGCCCATCATAGCCTGCTGATTCACCGCCACTATTCTATCACCTACCTTCAGCCCAGCAAGCTCTGCTGACCCTTGAGGGACTATATGGTCAAGCGTAACTGGCACGTTAGGGCGCCAAGGTTGCAGGCCCAACTGAGTTATCGGACTTGATTGTACAGAATCAGCCATCCATTGATTTACTGCAAAAATGTGCTCCACTGGAGCGCCTAAAACAGGTAACACATCCAGCTTATTTGGCACGATTGCCTGGCCTTGCAACAACCTTTCATCAAGACCCTGTAGCATAAAGTGTATGGTTGTTGTTTCACCCATACGCTTTGTTAAAGCAATATTCACAGCTTCCCATGTAGGGGTCTTGTGACCATCTATTGATAAAATTTGCTGCGGAGATGTGAATCCAGAAAGGCCTTTGTCAATCGCCACTGCTACTGGAATCAGTTGTGATGTGCCAGAAACTTGCACTACAGCATAGAGCAATCCGGCGAAGAGCAGATTTACCAAAGGGCCCGCAACGACAATAGCAATGCGTTGCCACGGGGACTTCAGGTCAAATGCTGCACTTATGTCGTTAGTGCCCAACTCATCGTTACGCGAGTCCAACATACGCACATAACCACCTAACGGTAGCCAAGCGAACACATATTCCGTACCATCCTTGCCCAGCTTACGAAAGATAGGCCGTCCAAAACCTACAGAAAAACGTAATATTTTTACGCCACACCAACGCGCCACAAAATAATGCCCAGCTTCATGCACTGTCACCAGCACTGCTAGAGCAAACACGGTGGTTAAGATTGTCATTACCATTACGCCATTAAATCCTTATTGTCCAAACATAATAAGACACAATGCAAACACTGGAGCTGCGGCCGTTAAACTGTCAATACGGTCCATAACACCCCCGTGCCCTGGTAGTATTGAGCCACTATCTTTAATGCCACACTGGCGCTTAAACATACTTTCCGTTAAGTCTCCTACAACAGAAACAAACAGTAATATTAAAGCCAGTATATAAATACCAAAAGACAGGTTTTGAGAAAAATGAAGGTACGGCTGGATGATCATAGACACCAACACTACGGTCACAGAGGCCCCACCTATGCCCGCCCAAGACTTTGCAGGACTTACACGCGGCATAAGCTTACGCTTACCAAATTTTTTACCAGCAAAGTATGCCCCAGTATCTGCGCCCCACACCATCAGAAGCATATACACGATTAACCAAGGCCCCTGATCGAGCTCACGGATATAAACCATTGCAGCCCATGTAGGTACTAGCACCAAAAAGCCTACAATACCCTTGCTCAGGCGCCCACTCCACAGAGTACAAGCTCTGGGGTACAGTACCACCAATACCGTGGCCACCAACCACCACAAGGTGGCTACAGAAAATATAGCTTTCTCATAGTAAGGTAAGGCTTTTTGGGCAACCACAATAACGAAGAGCACCGACAACATATAAACCGTACGCTGGCTACGGCTGACAAGTCGCATCATTGCCGTCCATTCCCATGTAGCCATAAGCACAATAAGCGCCATAAACAACGCAAAGGCTTGCGAGGGCAAAAAGAAGACTGCCGCTAGAGTTAGCGGAGCGATCACCAAAGCTGTAGCAATTCTAGATTTCAACATATTATTATTTTACATTATACCAAGAGGCCAACCACTCCGTGGTTATACCTTTGATTCTTGTTCTATTAATTGTGCACCAGTTTGGCCAAATCTCCTTTGTCTTTGGCCAAATTGAACTAATGTATCCACCATTTTTTGATGTTTGAATTCTGGCCAAAGGGCATCTACAAATACAAATTCTGCATAGGCCATTTGCCACAATAAAAAGTTACTTATGCGCTGCTCACCACTAGTGCGTATACATAAATCAACTGTTGGTAAGTCACCCAGACAAAGGTACTTGCCAAAATC
>JAWUYU010000061.1:0-10701 GCA_034110645.1 Pseudomonadales bacterium | reverse complement strand
CTTCAATTTCCTAACCCACTTATCAAGGGTGGAGTGGCCCCAAGTTTATAGCACCAGCCGCTTCTCGAATGGAGTACCGCTGATCTAAAACGAGTTGAGCACGTTCAACGTAAAATTTAGGAGTTAAACTGGGGTCTTGATTTTGCAGTCATCGTGTCACCGTAATAATTTGAGTGCCTGTTAGCACTGCCTATTACGTGACCAAAATCACTGTACCACTTCAATAACCTAGTTTAAAATATGGGTAATAAACTCTTACCAATATACTAGTTATGATTCAGGTTATGTCTATGGATACCCACAATGCCACTTCTCAAAAGCAGGTGAATCAAGGCCCAGCACAGAGCAACGTGGCTGCACTAGTGAGCACCTTGCAGGAACTACTCCCGGCATCCAGTGTGGTTATGTCTATAGAAAGCCAAAGGCCTTTTGAATGTGATGGTTTGGCAGTATATCAACAACTGCCCTTAATTACGGTTATCCCAGAAACTGTAGAACAAGTGCAAGCTATTTTACACCTTTGTTATCTTCACCGTGTGCCACTAGTACCAAGAGGTGCCGGCACGGGCCTATGTGCCGGAGCTATGCCCCATGCAGAAGGTGTATTATTGGTGATGACCAAGCTCAATAAAATCGTACACATCAATCACCATGCTGCCACGGCTACGGTGCAGCCTGGTGTGCGTAACTTGGAGCTAACTGAAGCGGTGGCGCCTTTTGGCTTATATTACGCACCAGATCCATCTTCACAAATTGCCTGCACCATAGGTGGCAATGTGGCCGAAAACTCTGGTGGTGTACACTGCCTTAAGTATGGCCTTACGGTTAATAACTTACTCCAAGTCACCTTAGTCACTATTGAGGGGCAGTTGATGACCTTTGGCGGTGAAGGTTTAGATGAACCTGGCATGGATCTATTGAGCTTAATGGCAGGTTCTGAAGGTTTGCTAGGTGTAGTGGTGGAGGCAAAGGTTAAATTGTTGCCACGTGCGCCTAGAGTACAAGTACTTATGGCTGCTTATGACAGCGTAACTGCAGCAGGCGATGCAGTGGCGGCGCTCATAGGGCAGGGTATCATCCCTGCAGGCTTAGAGATGATGGACCACTTGGCCATTAGTGCCGCGGAAGATTTTGTTAAAGTAGGTTACCCTACCAGCGCTCAAGCATTACTTATTTGTGAATTAGACGGCACCGATGCCGAAGTTGAAGAACAGTTAGCTTTGGTGACTGAGTGTTTTACTCAGCATGGTGCTTGGAATATTCGTATTGCTAAAGATGATGAAGAAGCTGCAGCCCTATGGCACGGACGCAAAGCCGCCTTTCCTGCAGTAGGACGCATATCTCCCGACTATTATTGTATGGATGGCACTATACCTCGCAGCCAAGTGGGCTACGTGTTAACTCGTATCAGTGAATTGTCACAAGCTTATGGGCTAAGAGTTGCCAATGTTTTCCATGCTGGAGATGGCAACCTACATCCCCTTATATTATTTGATGCCAGTATTGATGGCGAGCTTGAACAAGCAGAATTACTAGGCGCAGATATTCTTACTTTATGCGTTGATGTGGGCGGTACTATTACTGGTGAGCATGGTGTTGGATTAGAAAAAATGCCGCAAATGCCCTATCAATTTGGCGATGCAGAGTTGGCTCAGTTTAGGCGCTTAAAAGCAGCCTTTGACAGTGAAGAGTTGCTAAATCCGGGGAAGGGTATTCCTACTCTTAAATATTGCCAAGAATACCGAAGCTTACAACATGGGTGATTTAGTATGACCGATTTAATTGGGGAGTTGGTGCAGCAAGTTCAACACGCATATGCCACTAAAATGCCTCTTAAAATAGAAGCAGGTAATACCAAAGCCTATCTTGGTAGAGCAACCTCAGATGAAGTGATTAATGTGGCTGATCATAGTGGTGTGATCAGTTATAGCCCTACAGAATTGGTGATTCGTGCGCGTGCAGGTACAAAAATTTCTCAACTCAATGAGGTGTTAGCCGAGCAACAACAACGCTTGCCCTTTGAGCCGCCAGCCTTCTCTGGTGAAGCAACTATAGGTGGTACTGTGGCAGCAAACCAGAGTGGCCCTGCACGGCCCTGGTTTGGTGGTGTTAAAGACAGCTTGCTAGGTTTAGGGCTAATTAATGGCTACGGCGAGGCGATGCAGTTTGGCGGCCAAGTGATGAAAAACGTGGCAGGCTTTGATGTAACACGTTTGCAGTGCGGCGCTATGGGTAGTTTAGGGTTAATTACCGACGTTTCTATAAAAGTTTTGCCGCAATTTAATGCTGGCCATACACTAAAGTTTGAAATGGCTGCAGAAGAGGCTCTAGAGGCCATGTTACGTTGGGCTAACCTTAGCTTGCCCATTACTGGCATGAGTCATGTGCAGAGTAAAAATATGCTCTACATACGCTTACAAGGTGGAGAAAGTGGCGTTGCCAGTGCCAGTCAGCTTTTGGGTGGTGCACAGGTTGAGCCAAACGCTGCAGAAGAATTTTGGCAGGCGGTGAGGGAAGGTCGCCTATTACAGCCACAACACAACCAAACATTATGGCGCTGGAGTGGGCCGCGTGATGCGCCTATTCATAGCGTGCCAAATACATCGTTGATCAACTGGGCAGGGTCAGAACGTTGGGTGCTAGCCGATAGTTCAAAACTGCCAAAAAATGGCTTGATACAACACCAAGGTGGTGATCGATTGGCCGAGGTTTATGGTTCAATAACGGGCCCCCAAAAGGCACTGAAGCAGCGTATAAAACATGCATTTGACCCTCATAGAGTGTTAAATGCTGGCCGCGTATATTCTTGGATGTAAACTATGAAAACCATTATTGCTAAAGAGTTTGCAGATCAGCCTAAATTTAACCCCGTAAAAGGTATCCTACAGTCCTGCGTACATTGTGGGTTTTGCACCGCTACTTGCCCAACTTACCTGCTGCTAGGCGACGAGCGTGATAGCCCTCGTGGTCGTATTTATATGATGAAAGCCATGTTTGAGGGCGAGCCAGTCACCCAAGAAACTCGTCATCACTTGGATCGTTGCCTTACCTGTAGAAGCTGCGAAACAACGTGTCCTTCTGGGGTAGAATATGGCCGTCTGGTTGATTTAGGACGAGTGGTGGCAGAGCAAAAAGCGCCGCGTCCTGTGGCCCAAAATATTGTGCGTTGGGGCTTACGGCAAGTGTTGCCCTATCGATCTAGGTTTGGCCCATTATTTAAACTGGGTCAGTTGGTAAGGCCGGTGTTGCCTAGGGTACTAAAGCAACACATCCCTTCATCCTCTGCCAAACTCATGGTCCCAAAGACAAATCATAAGCGGGTGATGTTGAGTTTGCCCGGTTGTGCTCAAGCCAGTGCTGCGCCTAATACCGACATTGCTGCGGCACAAGTATTGGACCAGCTTAGCATTACCCTAAAAGTGCTTCATAAAAGTGGTTGTTGCGGTGCAGTTAACCATCACTTGAGTGCCCATGAGAAAGCCCTAGAACAAGCTCGACACAATATTGATTTGGTGTGGCCAGAATTACAGGCAGGGGCAGAAGCGGTGGTGATTACAGCTTCGGGTTGTGGGGCTGCCCTACAAGAGTATGGACACTTACTGCGTTATGACATGGCTTATGCAGACAAAGCCCAGCAAGTGTCGAAGGCGGCTAAGGATGTCGTGGAGATTTTGGCTCATGAAAACCTTACTGACATTAAAGTAAGGTTACATGAAGAAAGGCTAAACGAAGTAACAAGTGTGGGTAAAATAGCAGTTCATTGCCCGTGCACCCAGCAACATGCCATGCAGTTACCACACAAAGTAAAAGCATTGTTAGATGACCTAGGCTTTGACACCGCAGACACTAAAAATGATCATCTGTGCTGTGGTTCTGCGGGTACTTATTCCTTACTGCAGCCAAAGTTGAGTCATCAGCTGCGAAACCAAAAAATCAAAGATTTAACTGTAGGCAAACCACAGCTTATCGTCACCGCCAATATTGGCTGTCAGCTACATTTGGGTGGTACGGCCAATGTGCCTGTTAAACATTGGCTAGAGCTTTTGGCAACGTAGCAGCAGTTGCCATGCCTAGTGGTCTAGGTTAATTATTGCCCCGGGAGTTGGTGCTGTAAAAAGGGCGGGTGATAAGTTGCGCTCACGTAATGCTTTAGCGAGCATTTTACGTGGATCATCAACAGGCTCATCAGTAAGCATAAAAGTGCCCCAGTGCATGCCAAACGAACGCTTTACTTGTAAATCTAGGGCGATTTGCACTGCCTCATCAGGATTAACATGTTGGTTTTTCATAAACCATCTAGGCTTGTAGGCGCCTATGGGGATAAAGGCAAAGTCTGGAGTCCCCATTCGCGCTTGAGTGGCAAGAAAGTCCTTGGAGTAACCTGTATCACCAGCATGGTAAAGTGAAAGTTTAGGACTCTTTAAAAACCAGCCCCCCCATAAACTGGCATTGCGCCCGGTAACCCAACGACCAGACCAGTGCTGTACTGGCGTAAAAGTAAACTCAGTTTCATGCACTTTAATTGTTTGCCACCACCTAAATTGGGAAACATTAGCCAAGCCTTGCGAATCTAATAGTGTCTTGTCTCCTTGAGGCACTAAAATCATCATGCTAGGGTTATTTTTTTGTAAAGATTTGAGGCTTGGCAGGTCTAGGTGATCATAATGATTATGACTAATTATTACAGCATCAATGCTGGGTAACTGCTCTATTGACATCGCAGGTGGAATTAACCGCTCAGGCCCTGCCCAACCAACAGGTGATGCTCGTTTTGAAAAAATGGGATCAGTTAATACCGTTACATCCCCAGTGTTAAGTAAATACGTTGCGTGCCCAATCCAAATAGCATAATCGGTTGATTGAGGAGTGAGGCTCTGCCACTCATCAGAAATTTCAATAGCCAATCGGTCTGGTGTAGGATCTTTTGTGATGCGCCATTCGATCACATCACCTAGCGTTTTTGGCACAGCACTTGGGTCGGTGTTATTAAAGGTTTCATCTACACTACAAGATTGTAAAGTGAGTGTTAAAAATAGGCTAGATATGAGCCACCCTATATGGCTTTTCCTAAATGCTGAAACATGTAAATTCAATGGATACCTCGGTCACTTTAGAATGCTAAAAACACTATTGTACGACCAAAAAAATGTGGTGTAGTTAGTGGCGTAGATTTATGAACTAAGCTAATTATACATTACTGCTAGGTGATAAGTGATTGGTTGAGTGCGTTTAAAAGTGCCCGTTGGAGGTATTATATAGGTGAAGAAATCGATAAATCAGCTATGCCGTAACATGAGTTTTGCAGTGATACCTTTTACTGCCTAATTATTAGCTAAATCAAAGTGTGAAGACATGGTTTTCTAAGCGCAGGCAATCTTTACCTAGTTTGACACAGGTTAGGGGAATTAATTGGCATTGTGCTAGTCTACAGATAGGACTGTTATTATTACTATTAAGGAAGATTACATGAAAAAATCGACTAAAAAAACCATTCAAAAAGTCACTAAGCAGCTTGCCTTAAACCTTACTTTAACTGCCTCTGGTCTGATGTTAGCCGGCGGTGTGCAAGCCCAAACTATGCTGGTACAAGTATTACAAAAATCTGATGAAATCATGTCTCAGGTTTATAAAGAAGTGCCTGTTAAATCATGTAGGGTAGAGCAACTGCCTATTTACGGTACTCAAGCTGGAGGTCAACAAGCCTCTACTGCTGACGTGATTGCTAGTGCCATCTTTGGTGGTTTGTTGGGTAACCAAGTTGGAGGAGGCTCGGGTAAAGATGCAGCCACGCTACTTGGTGCTATTGCTGGTGCAGATATAGCCAATAAAAAAGGTAAAAATAAGCAGGTTATTGTGGGCCATAAGCAGCAAGAAGTATGCGATGTAGAAATGCAGCAGCGCAGTGTGAGCCAGGTAACCGGCTACAAAACCTATATCGAATTTGGTGGCAATATATGGCAAATGACTACCACTATTCCTTACACTACAGGTGAATTTTTAAGTGTTAATGTTGACATAACACCTGCTGAATAATCACTATTGATTATTAGCTAAAGGCTTAATGCTAGTCCCAGTGTTGCTGGGTCTGCATTACCGCCAGACAAAATCACTAATGTGTTTTTACCTTTTACATCTAAACTGTTATTTAAAATAGCAGCTAAACCTACACATCCTCCAGGCTCCACCACAATTTTTAACTGCTGCATACAAATCACCATAGCTGCCAATACGTGTTGCTCACCTACCGCTTTAGCACCTGCCAAATAATGCTGCATTATTGGAAATGTGAGTTCACCTACTATAGGTGTCACTATGGCATCACAAATAGAAGTGGGGGCGTTGTTATTGGCTAGGCGCTGGCCAGCGACTATTGATAGAGCGGCATCGTCATGACCTTCAGGTTCTGCCCCCCAAATAGTAATGTTTGAAAAGTGATGCTTAAGTGCTGTGGCACTGCCGGTAATTAATCCGCCTCCACCAATGGGGCCAATGGCTTGGTCTGGTACTAACCCTAACACCTCAAGTTGCTGAGCAGCTTCTAAACCTAGGGTGCCTTGTCCGGCCATAATATCTACATCATTGTAGGGAGGAATGAGCGTTAGATTGTGTTCATTCGCCAGTTTTAGACCAATGGCTTCACGATCCTCTGTATTCCTGTCGTATAACACCACTGCAGCACCGAGGGCTTTGGTGTTGAAAATTTTAATCTGTGGAGCATCGGCGGGCATAATAATGGTGGCAGGGACACCAAAATGTGCCGCAGCAGCAGCGACGCCTTGGGCATGGTTACCCGAGGAATAAGCCACCACACCAGTAAGTTGGTTGGCTTGGGCAAGTTTGCTGAGTTTATTGAAGGCACCACGAAACTTGAAGGAACCAGTGCGCTGCAAGTTCTCAGCTTTAAATAATACTCGTCCGCCTAATTGTTGGTTAAGCAGGGGTGATTCAAGTAAAGGGGTCATTACTGCGTGCCCCTGGATTCGTTGGCTAGCAGTGATAATGTCTTGGTAATTGATAGCGAGCGTTGTCATAAAAGTGTGGTGCCTAGTATTTGTTTTGTTAAGGCTGTATAAGCAATAAATAATGTTATCTCAGATCGATGATGCCTGCAAAAGTTCCTTTAATGTGGAATCCTCCAATACATGTCGATAGTCAAGAGTAGGTTTACTGTTCTAAGTAGCTCTAAATAAAACCTCTAAATAAAAGCTGTGTTATCATGGGCGATTGCGTTTCTATTTGCCGTCGCCTTATGACACAGTCCAGCCGTCCAAAATCACAACTTAGGTTACCACCTAATAAACATCAGGTTAAGCAAGCGTTAGCTAATGATGTAGCGCAATTTTTGGCGCGTGGTGGAAATGTAGAACGGGTTAGGCAAGGTGAAACCGCGTTAGTTAATGGCTGTTTTAATCAGCAACGCCCTGCCGTAGCTGTTCCGCTACAAACACGTACGTTGCTGTCGTCTGAAGTTGAGGCTATTGCAAAGCGTAAAGAAGAGCGCCGTCAATCCAAACCTACCCTCGTCCAGGCCAACCGCCGACCCACAAAAAAATGGATATACGATGACTTTGGTGAACCCTTACGTTGGGTGTGGGCCTAATTAGTCAGAACCATAAAGTAGCATGAGTGACTTGTATTAATTAGCACCCAGTGCTCACCCCATACGCTGACCCACCTGACTCAATAGGCCAGGCCAAAACAATATTACCAATTCAATCCAGTGCCGAATAAATAAAGAAAGCAACACAATTAATAGCATACAGTGCGGCTATGGGCAGTGTATTGGCGCGGGCTATGTGGCTGCCCTTGATGTGGTAATTTCCTTGCATAGACAGTAGTGTGCCCGAAACAGGGTTAATGGCGCTACCTAAGCCCCAAGCCGATAGAAAGGTCATGGCCAGTAAGTTTGGGTTAGGCTCTAATGTGAGTAACAGTGGTGCGATCACCGCCATGATCATTATGGCATGAACGCCTAAACGAGCGGCTATCAAACAAAAACCTAAGGTTAAGCAGGCTTCTAGAGGGCCGTAATGGGTAAATGGTAGCCATGGTGGGATTACCTTGAACAACTCACCTAAGCCAATAGCAAATACTCCTGCTGCCAAAAATAACATGATTTCGTTGTGCATGTTGGCCAAGCGGGTAGATATGTGCAGGTGCAGCTGGTTTGTGCGACCTTCGTAAAGTAATACCACAATAACCAGTAACGGCGCACTAATGGCAATGATTTGAGTGATTGCAATGGTGGGCCAAACTTCATGGGCGGTAATCACTGCTATAGCCAATAGTGTAGGAAGAACTAAGCTGCGGCCCTTAAGGGGGTAGCCAGTAAGGTGTGATTCAGGCTCCTGGTGTAGCCAATACAGCATAGCTAGGCTAATAAGACCCATAGGCACACCAACGCTCATTACTGTTAGCATGTTCATGTTTGGCACAAGGCTTAACGTATATGCCATGGCCGCAAAAAACGGTGACCAAAGGGCGCATACGCCAAAATTAATGGTAAGTAGGCTCACTGTACGTGGGTCTATCGTACGGCTATGGCTGAGTTTTTCAGCAATAATTAACAGTGCTGACATATTAATGATGGCGCTAAAAAAATGCCCTGAAGCTAAGGTGCTAATAAGGCCTTTTTTTCCTGCTGGTGGTGATCTTTGTTTGCTTCGTTTGGAGGGGGTGGAAATGAGGCTTAAAAAGCTCACTGCGGCCAGCATGGCTAGCAGTTGAGTGTTGCTATTGATAAGCTGAAAAAGTGGTGTAGAGGCGCCATTTAGGAGGCTGTAGCTCAGGCCTGCTAACCCAACTCCAATTAATATCATAGATTGAACTAAACAGCGGCGCGCAAGCAGCCCGAAAGATGAGATCGCAAATCCCCATAGCAGCATTCCAGCAATAAGGTACAGTGGCGGAAATGCCAAAGCTAGCACGCTTAAAAGTGTGCCCGCTGCTAAGCTGTAGCCTCTAAGTTGTTGGATCAAAGTGCAGTATTCGAGGCAAGAATTTTATTTAGAGTCACTTGCTCGCGCTGCACTAAAGCTTGCCATGTAGGCAGAGCTAACATACGTTCAAAATAGGCTGATAGGGTAGGCCAATTATTGCCAATCACTTCTCCACCATGCATAAAGCTGATCATCTGGCTGGTGATGGCGACGTCTGCTAAAGAGAAATGATTATCTACAAAGTAGTCCTGAGTCCCTAGCTGGCTGGCAAGGTAGTTGAATAACGGTGGGATATACTTGGATAAAGTTTCTTGTATCCGCTCTTCATTGGGCGCTTTGCCAGCCATGGGTAGTAACACGCGTTGGCGAAACACTGTGAAAGTAAGTAGGGGAGCCAGCTCGTAATCTGCAAACTTTTCCAACCAGCGCATTTGTGCCCGTGACTTAGCATTGGTTGGAATCATATCGGTTAAGGAACTGTGATCTAAGGATTCAATAAGGTAATTGCAAATAATGCTGGAATCAGCCTGATACCAGTCGCTTTCTTGAAGTACTGGAATTTTTTTCAGCGGACTGATGCTAACGAAGTCGTCTGGTACAGAGCCAGGTACCACTACCTTAAGAGTGTATTGCGTTTTAGATATCGCTAACAGGTACATAACTTTGCGAACAAAAGGAGAAAGCGGCGCACCATGAAGGGTAAAGGCCATGTTAGCAATCCAAAAATATGAAGTGGTGCTATTGTGGCTGAGGGGCTGCTCAAACTCAAATACTTTACTAATATAATCGGCGGTTACAATAAATAACTAAGTAGTTGAAACAAACACGTTTATTTTCATATTAGTGCTTGACAGAAATTCCTATAATCTCTAATATGCGCTCTCCAGTTTGGTACGGCCAGCAGGCAATATCAACCGCGAATGTGTCCCGTTCGTCTAGTGGTCTAGGACACTGCCCTTTCACGGCGGTAACAGGGGTTCGAACCCCCTACGGGATACCACTATTTTTTGGACTGCAGTTAGCTTTCAGTTGTTTGAATAAAACAAGTGCCTTCGAACTGCAATTCTAAATGGTAAAGGTTAATCACAAGCCTTCAACAAGTGATATGTAGCGGGAATAGCTCAGTTGGTAGAGCACGACCTTGCCAAGGTCGGGGTCGCCGGTTCGAATCCGGTTTCCCGCTCCATTTTTTAAAACATCAAAAACACTCCCCCTAATTGCTAATGGCTAATTGCTCAATGAGCATTTTCGGCCTCATATCGCCCTGTTTTATCCCCTACAAATAATACATTAAAAATAGCTAGCATGGATGCGTTGATCAATTAGCCGAAAAAGCTATTTGCTGTCTATACGTCAGAAGATTCTTGTCATTAACTATTTAATACACAATATTACCCACATATTCCAATTATCAGTTGACATAATTCAGTAAAATCAATAATATGCGCTCCACTCTTTACAGAGCTATAGCGTCCCGTTCGTCTTGTGGCCTAGGACACTGCCCTTTCACGGCGGCGACAGGGGTTCGAACCCCCTACGGGATGCCAATAAAAACGCTTTGTAAAATGAGTGTTTAGGGTGATAATAGTAACAGGCGCATCACAGCCTTAAACCAGTGATATGTAGCGGGAATAGCTCAGTTGGTAGAGCACGACCTTGCCAAGGTCGGGGTCGCCGGTTCGAATCCGGTTTCCCGCTCCAAATTTAGGCCGAATGGCAGAGTGGTTATGCACCGGATTGCAAATCCGCTAACCCCGGTTCG
>JAWUYU010000060.1:0-8599 GCA_034110645.1 Pseudomonadales bacterium | reverse complement strand
AACGAATGCCCTACCGGCCGACTATTACGAGATGCTAAGCTTTATGAAATAGGCGCTGGCACTTCCGAAATACGCCGTATGTTAATCGGCCGTGAACTATTTAACGAGTCTCACTAACATGGCAACTTTATCCAGCAACATTAATACTCAAAGTGCCGAATATCAGTTCAAAGCCCACGCCATGCAGGCCTTGGTAGACGATCTACTGGTTCAGGTTGAAAAACTTCAGTTAGGTGGCGGGGAAAAGTATCAGGTCAAACACTTAAGCCGTGGAAAAATGCTTCCACGACAGCGTGTTGATGCCCTGCTCGACCCTGGCTCACCATTTTTAGAAGTAGCCCAGCTTGCTGCTCATGAAGTGTATGACATGGCCGTGCCTAGCGCCGGCATTGTTTGTGGCGTAGGCCTAGTGAGCGAACGTTACTGCATGGTGATCGCCAATGACGCCACGGTAAAGGGCGGCACATACTTCCCCCTTACGGTAAAAAAGCACTTACGAGCCCAGGACATTGCTCTACAAAACAACTTACCCTGTATTTATCTAGTGGACTCAGGTGGCGCAAACTTGCCACAACAAGACGAAGTATTCCCAGACAAACTACATTTTGGTCGTATTTTTTACAACCAAGCCACTATGTCAGCCCAAGGTATTCCTCAGATTGCAGTAGTGATGGGTTCTTGTACTGCTGGCGGCGCTTACGTGCCCGCTATGGCTGATGAATCGATCATTGTTAAACAACAAGGTACCATCTTTTTAGCAGGCCCCCCGTTAGTAAAGGCTGCCACTGGCGAGGAAGTAAGCGCTGAAGAACTTGGTGGTGCCGACACCCATTGCCGTACATCTGGAGTGGCTGATCATTATGCTGCATCAGACCAACACGCTTTATTAATAGCGCGCCAGTGTATTGCCAACTGCCCAAAAACTGCAGGGCATCATCTGTTACGTCATGAAAGTGTTTTGCCGCGTTACTCCAGCGAAGAGCTTTATGGCGTGGTAGGCACAGACCTGCGTAAACCTTTTGACGTACGCGACGTTATCGCTCGGGTTGTGGATGACTCACAATTTGACGAATTTAAAGCCTTGTACGGCACCCCCTTAGTGTGTGGATTTTCTCGTATTGACGGCTATCCTGTGGGTATCATCGCCAATAACGGGGTATTGTTCTCTGAGTCGGCTCAAAAGGGAGCGCACTTTATAGAGTTATGTTGCCAACGCGAAATTCCTTTAGTGTTCTTGCAAAACATCACCGGTTTTATGGTGGGTAAAAAATACGAAGCCGAAGGTATCGCTAAGCACGGTGCAAAAATGGTGATGGCCGTAGCCTGTGCCAAAGTACCTAAATTTACCATAATTATAGGCGGCAGCTATGGCGCTGGTAATTACGGTATGTGTGGCCGCGCCTTTGAACCTAACTTTATGTGGACGTGGCCCAACAGCCGCATCTCGGTGATGGGTGGCGAACAAGCTGCTGGGGTATTAACCCAAGTAAAACGAGACCAACTTAATGCTCGTGGTGAAACCTTTAGTGATGCAGACGCTGTAGCCATGCGTGAACCCATACTTAAACAATATGAACATCAGGGCCACCCTTATTACGCCACTGCTCGACTATGGGACGATGGGGTAATTGACCCAAAGGACACTCGTGCAGTACTCAGCATGGGCTTAGCCGCTGCCCTCAATAAACCAGCACAAGAAACGCGCTTTGGCGTGTTCCGTATGTAATAAAGGGGTGACTAACATGACAACTATAACAAACGTGAATCCATCACCCCACTGGTTAACGTGCGACCTGAGCTCTACAGGCATAACTACAGGCATAGCTACCATCACGTTAAACCGACCAGATAAACACAATGCATTTGATGATCACCTCATTCAACTGTTTATTACTCAATTACAAAACCTGGCTCAAGATGCCAGCGTTAGAGGCCTTATTATCACCGGTGCAGGCAAGAGCTTCTCCGCAGGTGCAGACTTAGCTTGGATGCAGCGCATGGCAGAGTATGACGAGGCAGCCAATTTGGCAGACGCCGAACAATTAGCCTTGTTAATGCACTTATTAGATCGTTTTCCAAAGCCTACTCTAGCCCTTGTTAATGGCGCAGCTTTTGGTGGCGCCGTGGGACTTATCGCTTGTTGTGATAGTGTGATTAGTGCTGACAGTGCTTCCTTTTGTATGAGCGAAGTTGGTATTGGGCTAATCCCTGCTGTTATCAGCCCATTTGTGGTTAATAAAATGGGCATTTCATGGAGCCGTCACCTAATGACCAGTGCCATGGTATTCACTGCAAACCAAGCCTTAGCAAACGGTTTAGCTCATCAAGTAGTGCCACTCAGTGAGTTAAATAGCGCTAAAGAACAATGGATTAGAGGCACATTAAACAATAGCCCAGAGGCAGTGGAACAAATAAAAAACCTTCTTACATTATTTAATACCCACTCCCCCACAGCTAAGGGAAACTTAGCTACAACCACAAGCCTTACTACCCGCGCTATCGCTAAAAGTCGCGTGAGCCCTAATGGCCAAGCGGGTTTAAAGGCATTTTTAACTAAAACCTTAGCCCCATGGAAAGAGTGAATAGCATGTTGAAATCTGTATTGATCTCCAATCGTGGGGAAATTGCTTGCCGCGTAATGCGCAGTGCCAAAGCTATTGGAATGCGTACCATCGCTGTTTATTCAGACGCAGACGCCAACGCTCTGCATGTAAAAGAAGCAGACGAAGCCTGGAATATTGGCCCAGCGGCAGCAGCAGACAGTTATTTAAGGGCCGACAAAATATTAGCTATTGCCACCCAAACGGGTGCAGATAGTGTTCACCCTGGGTATGGATTTTTGTCTGAAAACGCAGGCTTTGTTGCCGCATGTCAGGCTAATAACATTGTATTTATTGGCCCAGATGTGCCCGCCATAGAACAAATGGGCAGTAAAAGTGCCGCCAAAATCATCATGACCGCAGCCAATATTCCCTTAGTGCCGGGATATCACGGTGCCGATCAAAACGATGACTTATTGCAACGTGAAGCCGATCAAATGGGTTATCCCCTGTTAATCAAGGCGGTGGCTGGTGGTGGTGGTAAAGGCATGCGCGTGGTTGATAGCAGCCCAGAGTTCCTTACTCACTTAGCCGGTGCAAGGCGCGAAGGTTTAGCCAGCTTTGGTAACAGTGACGTATTAATAGAAAAATACCTTATTGCCCCACGTCACGTAGAAGTTCAGGTGTTTTGTGACCGCCATGGTAATGGTGTCTATCTAGGCGACCGCGACTGTTCAGCACAACGTCGCCACCAAAAAGTAATAGAAGAAGCCCCAGCACCTGGTTTGTCTGATGAATTACGTCAAAAAATGGGTACTACGGCTGTAGATGCTGCCAAAGCCATTGATTATGTGGGCGCGGGCACTGTTGAATTCTTGCTAGACAGCGATGGCTGTTACTATTTTATGGAGATGAATACGCGGTTACAGGTAGAACATCCTGTTACCGAAATGGTGACTGGTGTAGACCTAGTAGAATGGCAGCTGAAAGTAGCTGCAGGTGAGCCCTTACCGCTATCTCAAGACCAAATTTTCCTACGTGGCCACTCCTTTGAAGCACGTATCTATGCCGAAGATCCAAGCCAGGATTTTCAGCCTTCTACCGGACGTATTGCACATTTACGAACCCCTGTCACAAATGACACTATCCGTATAGATACCGGCGTGTGTGAAGGCGATGAAATAAGCCCCTTTTACGACCCTATGATTGCCAAGTTGATCGTATGGGCACCCAACCGTGAACAGGCCTTAGCCAAGTTAGACCTTGCCCTGCAGGACTATCACTTAGATGGCATTCACACCAATATCGACTTTTTGCGACGCCTTGCAACATTAGATGCGTTTGCTGATGCCAAGCTACACACGGGGATTATCGAACAAAATCAAACCCACCTAATGGCCCCTGCTGCCCATGATGAAGCTATAGTCTTAGCCATGGCTGGGCTAGTGCTGGGTCAACAGGCTCTAAATCAATATGGTGCTTTAACAGCAATGAGGCTAAATAAGCCTAACAACAGCCACTCCTTTACCTTAGCTGTTGAGTACCTAAATAACCTCTTTGACATCCCTAGCAATACTAACGGCACGTTGCACGCAGATTATTTGGTATTGCAGCACACTTGCAGTAAACATGGGGTGGGCCAACATAAGGCAGGCTATTGTTTAAACGATGGTAAACTTAGTTTGTTCACCCCACAAGGCAAGGCAGTGGTGACTATTAAAACGCCTACCATAGATGATTTCATATCTAACAATGAGCCTACTACTGGAGGTATAAAAGCCCCTATGAATGGCAGCCTCATTGCCGTATTGGTTACAGAGGCACAACATGTATCCGCTGGAGACGCTTTAATGGTGGTAGAAGCCATGAAAATGGAACACACTATCACGGCCCCTTACGCCGGTATTGTTGGTGAACTATATTTTAAAGTGGGCAATTTAGTAGATGCTGAATCTCAGCTTTTAGAACTCATCGAAAAGGACGCATAAGGATGTTACTTAGCACTAGCAGGCCCATAACCAAACACGTTAAAGTTGTAGAAGTAGGCCCTCGTGATGGTTTGCAAAATGAAGTAGGACCCATGCTTGATGCGGCCCTAAAAGCCAACCTTATTGATCAACTAGCCGCAGCAGGCATCACTAATATTGAAGCCGCTGCATTTGTACACCCTAAATGGGTGCCTCAAATGGCCAACAGTGCCGAAGTGCTGCAACTTATAACTCGTCATCAACATGTGTCTTACAGTGCCCTTACACCTAATATGCGAGGGTTAGAGCGCGCTTTAAAAGCTGGTATTAATGAAGTAGCTGTATTTGGTGCAGCCAGTGAAAGCTTCAGCCAGCGCAATACCAACTGCTCCATTGCTGAGGGGCTTGCTCGTTTTAAACCTGTAGCAAAAGCAGCCTTAGACGCTGGGCTTAAGGTAAGGGGTTATGTGTCTGTGGTAGTGGATTGTCCTTATGAAGGTGCAGTGTCACCCACTGTAGTGGCACAGATTAGCGAGCAACTGATACAAATGGGCTGTTACGAGGTTTCCCTAGGTGATACCATCGGTACGGCCACACCGTCTCGCATGTTGGAAGTGCTAAACGCGGTTAGCAAAAACACCCCTGTAAGCCAATTAGCAGGCCATTGTCACAACACTTACGGCCAAGCTCTAGCCAATGTACTTACTATGCTTGAAGCAGGTGTAACCACCTTTGATAGTTCTGTAGCTGGTTTAGGTGGCTGCCCTTATGCAAAAGGTGCTAGTGGCAACCTTGCCACAGAAGACTTAGTTTATATGCTGCACGGTTTAGGCATAACTACCGGCATTCAGCTTGATCGATTAGTACGTGTTGGCCAAAATATTAGCGACTTATTGGGCCGCTCCAACGGTTCTAATGCTGGCCAAGCGCTGAACGCGCAAGTTGGTCGGTTTTAGTGAAGGTGCTGATCATTTTATTAGTTTAAATTGGCAGCATTTAGAGCGTTTTCTCGCTCACGTTTAACTTATTAAGGATCAGTATGACTAGCACCCTTTGTCAGCCTATGTGGCAACCAAGCCAAAGCCGTATTGAACAGACTAATCTATGGCATTTTATACAATCCATCAATGCCTCACTTAACCTGAACATTACTGATTACCATCAATTACACCAATGGAGCATCGACCATAGCGATCTCTTTTGGGACCAAATTTGGCAGCAATGTAACCTAGTATCTAGCCACAAAGGCAGTGTTATTTTAGCACAGGGCGATAAAATGCCAGGGGCCAAATGGTACCCCCAAGCTAAGTTAAACTTTGCCGAAAACCTGCTCAAAGTGCGCGATGCTTCACCTGCACTTATTTATTGCGGTGAAGACGGCGCACGCCAAGAAATTAGTTACGCCCAGCTCTACCAACGTGTAGCTCAATTGGTGAATGGTTTAAAGAAGTACAACATTCAGCCTGGTGACCGCATTGCTGGCTTTATGCCCAACGTTATCGATTCAGTGGTGGCGATGCTGGCCACAGCAAGTTTAGGTGCTGTATGGAGTTCTTGCTCACCAGACTTTGGTATTAACGGCGTACTCGACCGTTTTGGCCAGATAGAGCCACGCATACTGTTCACCACAGACGGCTACTACTACAACGGTAAAATCCTAAACTCCCTAGAGCGAGTAGCAGGTATAGCCGCCCAACTACCCTCTATCGAAGCCATCGTAGTGTGTGACCATGTCACACAATCTGCAGACTTAAGCCTACTTAAAGAGGCTGTCCCTAATAAAGCCATACACCTTAAAGACTTTATAAACACTGATGCCACAGAGATTGACTTTGTAGACTGTAGTTTTGATGATCCCTTGTACATTATGTATTCATCTGGCACCACAGGCGTTCCTAAGTGCATAGTGCACGGTATAGGCGGCACCTTATTGCAGCACAATAAAGAGCACTTCTTACATACCGACGTAACACCAAACGATGTATTGTTCTACTACACCACGTGTGGCTGGATGATGTGGAATTGGCTGGTGAGCGGCCTATCATTAGGCTGTACTGTATTACTCTATGATGGCTCCCCTTTCAAAACGCCAAGCATTCTTATGGATATGGCAGAAAAAGAAAAGGTCACCATTTTTGGCACTAGCGCCAAGTACATTGCGGCCATAGAAAAAGCAGGCATTAAACCTGCCCAAAGCCATAATTTACAGCACTTAAAAACCCTACTTTCTACGGGCTCACCCCTTGCTCATGAAAGCTTTGATTACGTTTATAAAGACATTAAAAGCGATGTATTACTGGCCTCTATTTCTGGTGGCACAGACATCGTGTCTTGCTTCGCTTTAGGTTGCCCTATTCTTCCTGTATACCGGGGTGAACTTCAATGCCGTGGTTTAGGCATGGCGGTAGACATCTTTGATGACCACGGCCAATCCATACGCCAGACCAAGGGTGAACTAGTATGTAGTGCACCGTTCCCTTCTATGCCTATCTACTTTTGGCAAGACGAAGATGGCCAAAAATACCATGATGCTTACTTTGGCCAGTTCGATAATATATGGGCCCATGGTGACTATGGCGAAATAACCCAGCACGGCGGCGTTATTATCCATGGCCGATCCGACGCTGTATTGAACCCGGGTGGTGTGCGTATAGGCACCTCAGAAATATACCGTCAAGTAGAAGTGATTGAAGACGTATTAGAAAGTATCGTTATAGGCCAAAATTGGCAGGATGACGTCCGCGTAATTTTGTTTGTTGTTTTACGGCCAGGGCTAGTACTCACAGAAGACCTAATCCAAACTATTAGGCAGCAAGTACGCGCTAATACCACGCCACGCCATGTGCCAGCTAAGGTGATACAAGTAGCCGCTATACCGCGCACCATCAGTGGGAAAATTGTTGAACTGGCCGTTAAAAAGGTTATTCATGGTGAAAAAGTTAACAATAAAGACGCTTTAGCCAATCCAGAAGCATTGGATTTATTTGTTAACCTGCCTGAGCTTTCAAACTAGAATAATTTTATGCTGCATAGGTTAAAGCAATTACTTCAACACAGCCCATCGAGAAAGTGGAATGCTGAAGACTTTTCAGGCATTGATCAGTTACATCTAGGTGGAGTGCCTGCCACATTAGAGTTACTTAGCTGGCTACCTAATGAAGACAAGGGCGGCTCCGAGCTTAACGGCCTTGATATTGGCTGTGGCCTTGATATTGGCTGTGGCCTTGGAGGCACTAGCCGGCTTTTAGCTGATATGCGCAGCTGTAAAATGGTGGGTTTAGACCTTAATCCTCAATACATTGAAGCAGCCACTTTACTTAATAAAGCTATTACACCACAGCCTAAATGCCAGTTTGTAGTGGGCAACAGCTTAAATCTACCGTTCCCAAAGCACACGTTCAACTTTGTGATTAGCCAACACGCATCGATGAATATTGAGCAAAAAGAAACCTTACTTAAAGGCTTATACAGTGTACTTAAACCTCAAGGCCATCTGTTAATCCATGAGATTATGCTTCAACCCAAAGCCAATGAGATCGATGTGCTTTATCCTACGCCTTGGGCACAAGGCAAAAATGAAAGCCACTTGTGCCATTGGGCTACATTTAAGGATTTAGCATTATCGATTGGCTTTAAAGTAGACAAGTTTGAGGATAATACGGAAGCTGCATTGGCATGGATACATCAGGCTCGTGGGCAAACGCTAAAACCGCCGTTTACCCCATCCCTAGCACTCGGTAAAGATGCTGCGCTTATGAGTAGCAATCTATTAAGCAATATACAAACAGGTTACTTACAGGTTGTAAGCGCTAGGCTGTGTAAGCCTTAGACAGCCTTTTTAGTGTGCCAGTGGTTAACCAAATTAGCCAATAACATAAGCCCCCCTCCAAATATTACCGACACTTCCAATGGCTCGCCGTAAAGCCACATACCTATTGCGGCAATAACTGGTAAGCGTAAGAAATCCAAACTAATCACTACGCTTACTTCGGCCAGTTGCATAGATTTAGACACACAATAATGGGCAGCCAAGCCTGTTAACGCAACGGCCATAACCCAAGGCCACATCCATGGTTCTGGCATGGTCCAATC
>JAWUYU010000059.1:0-11424 GCA_034110645.1 Pseudomonadales bacterium | reverse complement strand
TCGCTTAAGGGCTCGGCGTAAATGGGCATTACTGGTACTGGCGCGCACACCATTTTTAACGGTCATGTCCATAGCACCAAAACCTTCTTGTTGCTCGCCATTATAGTCTTTAGTGTGCGGGTAGCCTGCTTCTTGCCCGGCATCAATAAACGCCTGATACAATGGATTTAGGCGCATATTGTTGCCGCCACAAGTTCCTACTGGGCCACTACCACCACGGTAATCGTCTTCACCACCCTGCCAAGTTTCTGCTTGCTTAAAATAAGGCAGGCAATCAGCGTAGTTCCAACCCGTTGCACCTTGCTCTTGCCACTGCTCATAGTCCATAGCATTGCCACGCACATACACCATGCCATTGATAGAGGATGAGCCTCCCAACACCTTGCCACGTGGACAATGCATTTCACGGCCATCTAATCCAGCTTCCGCCTGGCTGTGGAACTGCCATGCGTACTTTGCTGTATTCATAGGGTACGACAAGGCCGTAGGCATTTGAATAAAGATGCTTTTGTCAGTGCCACCAGTTTCTAGTAAAAGCACCTGGTGCTCGCCACTTTGGCTAAGCCTGTTCGCCAATACACAACCAGCAGAACCTGCGCCAACAATAATATAATCGTATTTTTTGGTCATTTTGCCAGCCTGCCTTAATAAGGAGATTCTAAATCGTCTAAACGAACAAAAACGCTTTTCACTTGGGTGTAATGGAGCAGTGTTTCTGGGCCATTTTCCCTGCCAACACCCGATTGTTTGTAACCGCCTACGGGCATTTCGGCTGGTGAGTCACCCCAACTGTTGATCCAACAAATACCAGCTTGTATCTGATTAATCACTCGGTGAGCTCGGCTAATGTCTTGGCTAAATACACCTGCCGCCAAGCCATAATCTGAGTCATTAGCGCGGGCAATCGCTTCATCTTCATCGGTAAACTTCAAGATAGACATTACTGGGCCCAATATTTCTTCCTGCACATGCACCATCTCGTCAGTACAATCTGCAAATACAGTAGGCTCTACAAAGTAACCATCTTTAGTAGCTGCAGAAATATGACGTTTGCCGCCACAGACCAAACGAGCACTGGTTTTTTTGGCACCTTCGATGTAGCCCAAAACTTTTTCTAGGTGCTTTTCACTAATCAATGCACCCATTTGTGTGTCTAACTCCAGCGGATCACCTAACTTAATAGTGTTAGCACGCGCAGCGACTTTAGCTACAAATTCATCATATACACCAGCCTGAACAAACACGCGCGTGCCATTGGTACATACTTCCCCTTGGGTATAGAAATTAGCCAACATAGCACCGGCTACTGCGTTATCTAGCTTGGCATCATCAAACACCAACATAGGAGACTTGCCACCTAACTCCATGGTCACCTGTTTAAGGTTGCATGCAGAATCGGCCATGATTTTTTTACCAGTACCCGATTCTCCAGTAAAGGAGACTTTAGAGATGCCTTTATGGGCCGTAAGCATTTGGCCTACACGGTAGTCACCTTGCACCACATTAAACACACCGTCAGGTACGCCTGCTTCAGTAAATATTTCCGCCAACTTCATCACACTTAATGGGGTTTCTTCAGAAGGCTTAAATACCATGGCATTACCAGCCGCTAAGCAAGGGCCAGATTTCCAACATGCAATTTGGATAGGATAATTCCATGCGCCAATACCCGCACACACACCTAAAGGCTCACGGCGTGACATAAAAAAGGCATCTTTGCCTAAATCTTGTTGCGTGCCTTGCATACCACTAATGAGGCCAGCGTAATATTCAATCACCTCGGCACCCGATAGAATATCTACACAGTTAGCTTCTTGCAACGGCTTACCCGTATCTAATACTTCTAGCTCTGCCAGTTCATCATTACGTTCGCGTAATATTCGTGCCGCCTTTTGTAAAATGCGCGCACGCTCTACAGGCATCATTGTAGACCAAATAAGAAAACCAGCTTGAGAAGACACAACAGCGGCGTCCACATCGGCTTGACTAGCTTGGTCTATAGTAGCTAATGGTCGACCTGTGGCAGGGTTGGTGCTGGTAAAGGTTTCATTAGAAGTTGCACTCTGATGAGCACCATTGATATAAAGCTGTGTATGGTTCATGTAGTTAAGCCAAAAAAATTAAGTTTGGTATTTATGCATTTTTTAATTGAATGCCCGTTCAATAAAGATTTTACCTGAATGTGCAGTAATGTACAATCATTGTCATACTGGACGAATAGCCATGCAGGCTAGTACACTGCTGACCATCAACTATTTTATTTAAGCTAAAATATCATCATTCGAGAATATAAAATGCTCGCCTTTTTAATGAAAATTATTAAATGGATAACCATCAGATTGGTGGTTTTAGTAGCTGCTTTGGCTTTGTTAATTTGGAGCATTACCTTTCACCCACCCGCACTACAAGAAGAAGCTGTGGTTAACCAAGCCGACGCTCCAATGTTGCAATCTGGCCAAAATGTGAAGGTGCTCAGCTGGAATGTACAGTATATGTCTGGTAAAAATTACGAATTCTGGTATGACCGTTTAAACGGTGACGGACCAGATATTCGTGCTAGCACAGCTGATATCGAGCAAACTTTTAATCAAATTGCACAGCTAATTATTGAGCAAGATCCAGACGTTATTTTGCTACAAGAACTGCATGACAATGCAAAACGTACAGATTATGAAGATCAGCTCCAGCGCCTACTCACCATGTTGCCCCCTGAATACAACAACTACAGCGAAACCTTTTATTGGAAAGCAGGGTTTGTGCCTCTGCCACAAATAATGGGCTCAGTGGGTATGAAGCTAGCGGTTATTTCCAAGTATAAGTTAGGTAGTGCGCTGCGCCACCAACTAGCCACTATAAAAACAGACCTAGTGAGTGATCAATTTAACTTCCGTCGTGCTATTCAAGAAGTAAACTTACCAGTGGCTGGTGGCAATAAACTAACTCTAATGAACACTCACTTTGATGCTTTTGCCCAAGGATCCGACACGATGCAGCAGCAAGTATCTTATTTAGAGCAGCTGTTGAATGGTAAAAACGAAAACGGAGAATCATGGATCATTGCCGGTGACTTTAACTTACTACCACCTGGTCAATATAAAAATATGGATGCTACAGCGCGCACTTACTACCAGCCTGATAGTGAATTTGCCCGTATTTATGACCAGTTCAATGTTATCCCTAGTATAGAACAAGCAAATGGAGTGGATGCCAAAAGCTGGTTTACTCATTACCCTAACCGTAAAGAAGTGTCTGGCCCAGACCGCACTATTGATTATTTTGTGTATAGCGATCACATTCAGGTTGGTGAAGCTAAAGTAATACAAGAAAACACTTTGCATATATCAGATCACTTACCCATGATTGCTACTATCACCTTGCCATAGCGCACTGCTCTACCTAGGAGCTGACCAGAATGGTAGGTTTCGAAAAAGTACAGGTGGAAAGTGGTGAATACAGCTGAATGGGGACTTTACCCGCATTAACTGCTATATTGCGCGCCATGGAACAAACTGAATTATTCGAAGCCCCTAGCCCTTGTATAGGCATATGCGAAAATAGCCCTAAGGGCTATTGCAAAGGCTGTATGCGTTCTAGGGATGAGCGGTTTGAGTGGCATAACATGAATACAGGGCAACAGCTTCAGGTGATGAAACTGTGCGCCAGACGTTACCAACGTATGTTGGAGCGCAAGCAAGCCAAGGCTGCGGGCGATGTTAACTTAGACCTCAACTTAGCTGAGCCTCTAATACCTCAAACAAATTTAATATAAGCGCAGGCCTACACTGACTTACAGTGAGACCTTTGCATAAAGCGGCGACAAAAGAGAAATGAGGAAAAATCAGTCTAATTGAGGCGGGAAACGTAGGTAATAGCTAGCTATTGCCAAGTTTCCCAACGAACAGTAGGTTGATTTTAACCATTTTATCTTGGTGTCTGCTTTGTGCAAAGGTCTCACAGTACAGCTGTCATCTGCTGCACCATAAGCTGCACACTCTGGCGACCACGAAATTCATTAATATCTAATCGATATACTAGGTCTGCCTGCTCACAGGTATTGGGCCAAATAGCCAAATCCATATTGAAATAAATGCCATCCACTAGTTCGCCCGTTTGTGGATGAGCCAATACCAGCTTTAAGTGTTTTTCCCCCACCACTCGCTGCTGCACCAACATAAAACGGCCATGAAAAGTAGGCTCTTCAAAACCTTGCCCCCAAGGCCCTGCCTGTTGCAAAAGGAAGGCTTGGTTAAGCTGTAATTCTTGGGCACCTAACTCACCATCAGAGCGCCACTCTTGGGCCAACAAACTGTCTGGCAAGTGCTTATCCGCATAAGCATTTAATGCCTCTTCAAAGGCACCTAGATTATCAGCTTTAATGCTTAACCCTGCGGCCATAGCATGGCCACCAAACTTTATAATTAGGCCTGGATTCTTCGCATCTACCGCCGCTAATGCATCACGCAGATGGAAACCAGAAATACTACGACAAGAGCCCTTTAGTGTATCTTCATCGCCTTTGGCAAATACTAATGCTGGGCGGTGCCACTTTTCTTTGATTCGAGAGGCTACAATACCTACCACGCCTTGATGCCAATCAGGATGATACAAACACACACACTTAGGCATCACCTCATCTTGGCTAGCTTCTAGGCGAGCTAAAATATTACCAGCCTGCTGCTGCATATCGGCTTCTATATTGCGCCTTTGGGCATTGAGCTCATCCAATTCCTGAGCTAGCTGGGCAGCAATCTGTTCGTTATCACTCAACAAACACTCAATACCCAAACTCATATCGTCCAGCCTACCTGCAGCGTTAAGCCGTGGACCAACACTAAAACCTAGATCAGAAGCTTGTAAATTATGATGCTGACGTTTGGCAATACTTAGTAAGGCTAATAAACCCGGCCTAGCTTTGCCTGCACGTATGCGAGCTACACCTTGAGCCACCAAAATACGATTGTTATGCTCCATAGGCACTAGGTCTGCTACAGTGCCTAAAGCTACTAAATCTAAGTACTGCGCCATGTTAGGCGGCGTTATGCCTTGTTGGTCAAACCAACCCTGGGTTTGTAACTGGCGTCGTAAGGCCGACATAACATAGAAGATAACCCCAACCCCAGCAGTAGATTTAAAGGGAAATTCACATCCAGGCTGATTAGGGTTAACAATAGCATCGGCTTCGGGCAAGGTTTCAGCCGCTAAGTGATGGTCTGTTACCAATACTTTTATACCTAGCTCATGGGCTCGAATAACACCTTCGTGGCTAGCTATACCGTTGTCTACAGTGACAATTAAATTGGGCTCACTGGCTTTTGCGTAATCCACCAAAGCAGTGCTTAGGCCATAACCAAAATCAAACCGATTAGGCACTAGGTAGCTTATATTTTTGGCCCCCATAGCGCCCAACGCTAACATAGCTAGGCTGGTACTGGTGGCACCATCACAATCAAAATCACCAACAATAACAATGTGTTGCTGGGCTTCTAGGGCATTCACCAACAAAGCTACAGCTTCATTAATGCCTTTAAGTTGATGGTAAGGTAAGAGCTTTTTAAGCTGATAATCAACTTGTGCAGGATCACTAATACCCCGGTGAGCAAGCACACGGGCTACCAATGGATCAAAGGCAGCGTCTAAGGCAGCATTAGAGCTACCAAGACGCAAACGGACAGACATATACGCGGCGCTCTTAGAGCTTGCTGATCATATATTTTTGCACTGTAGCAAGGTCGTTATCCAACACTTCACAACGCTCTGGGCGCTCTAACAAATCGGTTAGATGGCTCGGTAGCTGTGGTGCCGTTTGGCCAGCCTTAATCACTGCATCTGGAAACTTAACCGGATGTGCAGTAGCCATAGTGATCATAGGTACTTCTGGGTGTTGGTTACACACACGCCCTGCTTCCACACCAATAGCACTATGAGGATCAAGTAAATAGTTATGCTCTAAGGCCACTTGGTTAATCACATCACAGGTTTTTTCATCACCTACACAATGGCTACTAAACAGTTGCCGTGCTTGTTCCCAACGCTTGGGTTCTAAGCGATTAGCGGTACCGTCATTAAGGCCTGTTACTAACTCGCTTAAGGCTACGCCATCACGATCATACAAATCGAACAGTAAACGCTCAAAATTGCTAGACACCATGATATCCATACTTGGAGACAAGGTTTGTACTAGCCCTTGCTTGCTGTATTGGTTAGCACTGATACAACGGTGCAAAATATCATTTTGGTTAGTCGCTACTATCAGCTGCTTAATAGGCAAGCCCATTTTTTTAGCTAAATAGCCCGCGTAAATGTCACCAAAGTTACCCGTAGGCACACTAAAGGACACCGGGCGATGAGGCCCACCTAAAGCAACAGCTGCATAGAAGTAATAAACAATCTGAGCCATGATACGGGCCCAGTTAATGGAGTTCACTGCACCTAGCTGGCCACCATTCAAGAAAGATTGGTCAGAAAAGCTTTGTTTAACCATTTGCTGGCAATCATCAAAATTACCACGTACTGCAATGTTATGTATATTGTCACCAATTAAGGTGGTCATTTGGCGACGTTGCACTTCTGACACACGCTCATGTGGATGCAAAATAAACATCTGCACACGTTCGCTGTGTCGGCATCCTTCAATAGCCGCAGAACCGGTATCACCAGAAGTAGCTCCCATAATCACTAAGTGTTTGTCGCGCTTAATGAGCGCATGGTCCATTAAACGGCCTAACAACTGTAAGGCAAAATCTTTAAACGCTAAGGTAGGCCCATGAAAAAGTTCCAGTACCCATTCGTTGTGATCCAACTGAATTAACGGCGCTACAGCCTTGTGGTTAAACACTGCATAAGTTTCATCCACCATAAGTTTAAGTTCGCTACTGCTAATGTCTTCTTCAACAAAAGGTAACAAAATCTTATGAGCCAAATCGGCATAGTTCAGCTTAGACCAAGAGGCAATTTCTTGAGGGCTAAACTGTGGCAAGGTTTCTGGCACATAAAGGCCGCCATCGCTAGCGAGGCCAGTAAGCAATACATCTTCAAAACTAAGGCTTGGGGCCTGACCGCGGGTACTGATATAACGCATGTTTATTCCTAGCCGTCTAAGTTTTCTACACGAATTCGAGTCACTTCACCATTAACGTCTGATAAAGCTTCAATGGCCGCAATGGCATTGTTCATATGCCCTTCTTGCACAGGGCGAGTGAGTATAATCACAGGCACTTGAGAAGAGACATGAGTTTGTTGGCGAATAGCTTCAATACTAATGCCTGCATCGCCGAGGATTTGTGTGATTTGGGCTAACACGCCAGGCTTTTCTGAAACGGTCATACGCATGTAAAACGCAGTAATTACTTGTTCCATCGGCAGAATTGGGCTATCAGACATGGCGTCTTTTTGGAAGGCCAAGGATGGCATACGCACGTTCTGGTCTACAGCCATATCGCGCACAATGTCTACCAAATCTGCCACTACGGCAGAAGCAGTAGGCTCTGCGCCTGCTCCAGCACCGTAATACATGGTGGGTCCAACGGCATTACCCTCTACTAACACAGCGTTCATTACGCCATGTACGTTAGCAATCAAACGCTTTTCTGGGATCAAGGTTGGGTGTACACGTAGCTCTATACCTGCGCCAGTGCGGCGCGTTAGGCCTAAGTGCTTAATGCGGTAACCTAAAGATTCTGCATTGGTTACGTCTTCGGCAGACACCTTGCTGATACCTTCGGTGTAACATTGATCAAACTGCAACGGAATACCAAAAGCCACAGAAGACAAAATAGTGAGCTTATGTGCAGCATCAATACCTTCTACGTCAAAGGTAGGGTCTGCTTCTGCATAGCCTAGCTCTTGCGCTTCTGCAAGCACGTCGACAAAGGTACGACCTTTGTCGCGCATTTCTGTAAGGATAAAGTTACCAGTGCCATTAATAATGCCAGCCAACCAGTTGATGCTGTTAGCAGCTAAGCCTTCACGCAACGCCTTAACAATAGGAATACCCCCAGCGATGGCAGCTTCATACGCTACTACCACGTTGTGCTTACGAGCAGCTTCAAAAATTTCATTACCGTGTACAGCGATCAAGGCTTTGTTAGCTGTAACTACGTGCTTACCGTTACGAATAGCTGTAAGCACAAGCTCTTTAGCAGGTTCATGGCCACCAATCAGTTCTACTAGTACATCAACATTGGGGTTATTGGCTACGGCAAAGATATCATCCGTAATGGTGGTGTCACCGGTATCGCAATTAACGTTAGGGCGACGTTGAGCGATGTGTTCTACCACTATAGCTCGACCCGTACGGCGAGTAATCTCATCGCAGTTACGCTGTAATACGTTAAACGTACCGCCACCGACGGTGCCAAATCCACAAATACCAACTCTTACCGGTTTCAAGGCAAACCCCATTGCGCCAAATGCGCGTATCTAATTAATGTATAAAAAATATGGCAGATATTGTAGCCTAACAGGCCTTGCCTGTCAGCTTATAAGCGGCCAGACCCAGCCATTCTTTAAAGGCTTGATTAAGGTTCCCTAAATGCTTGGAAAAGCCCCAATCCACGCGCAACAAATTTCCTTTTTGGGCGCGATAGTCCACCGCAAAGGGCTGCATCGGCCAGCCGACTTTGCAAAACACTGCAAGGGATCTTGGCATATGGAAGGCGCTGGTCACTAACAACCAACGTTCACCAGGCTGTGGTTGCATTATCGCCTTGGTTAGCCGGGCATTTTCTACCGTATTACGCGATTGAGACTCTAGCGTTAACCGGCCTTGTGCAAGCCCCATAGATTGGGCAAACTCACTAGCGACTTTGGCCCCCGTGGTGCCCTGCTCCACCATACTGCCGGAACCACCGGTAAATACAATAGGTGTTTGGGGGTAGGCGTTGGCCAGCATTACCATAGCTGTTAAACGCTCGGCACCTTCACCTAAGGCAACCTGTTGCCAGGCGTGGCTTAAGCCTACATTTTCGCCGCCCCCAAGAACCACAATGCCATCCACTTGTACGGGGCGCGAAGCAGGTGGATTTTGCTGTTCTAGCGGATAGAATAACCACTCTCCAAGTGGCAATAACGCAATCGTCAAACTCACTAAAGACAAAGTAAGCAATAACCTTCGGGCAGCCTTAAGTTTACCCATATACAGGCACAGCACACCTAAGCATAGCCACATTACCAGCACACTATCGACCGCCAGCAGCAGCCAAGCTAATTTGGCAACGTAGAAAAATATAGAATCCATACCCTGAACCCTAGCTAGAGAACGCCCACGCGCTTGGCTAATTCCCTGGCAGGCAAATAGCCTGGCAGAAGCTCACCTGAATCTAACACGATAGCCGGAGTGCCAGTAACGCCGATTTGCTGCCCTAAGGTGTAGTGATCCGTCACTGGATTATTACACGGCTTTGGCGAGGCTTGCAGTGCTTGCTTATTGTGAGAACGCGCCTTGGCTTCAGTTAAAAACTCATTGGGATTTTCAGCACACCAAGAATCAACCATCACCTGGTAACTAGAAGACCCTAAACCCGCTCTTGGGAAAGCCAAATACCTCACTTCAATACCAAGGGCATTAATAGCCGGCATTTCCGCATGTAGCTTTTGACAGTAATAACAATCTACATCAGTAAATATGGTAATAGTGGCTTTTTTCTCGCCCAGAGCAGGAAACACCCATGGCTGCTGTGCTGCTGGGCTTTGCATTGCTTCAACCCTAGCCTTTACAGAGCCTTGCTCTGTTAAATTAACCAAACCCTCACCAAAAGTGTTTTTGTACATTGTGCCAGCAAAGAAGAATTCGCCATCCGCACTCATATAAATACGGTCACCCGAATTTAATAAAACATCATAAATGCCAAACATTGCAGTTACTTCGATGTTTTCAGCCTTTAGGTCTGGGCTAATTCGGGCCAAACTAGACTCTAGTTCCGTGTATTCGCCAGCCCATACATTGGGTGCTAATAAAATAACTACAAAGGATAATGCAGCAGCGAATTTAGTCATCATAAAATGCATAATATGGTTCAACCCCTAGGGTGATGTTGTGAATGTAGGTTTTGTAATCGCTGGGTAGCTACGTGAGTATATATCTGTGTGGTCGATAAATCACTATGTCCTAAGAGCATCTGAATCACACGCAAGTCAGCCCCATGGTTCAAAAGGTGGGTAGCAAAGGCATGGCGTAATACATGGGGTGATAATGGCTTTTCTATACCCGCTGTTAAACCGTGCTGTTTTATTCGGTGCCAAAACGTTTGGCGGGTCATATGTTGACCACGATTGCTGGGAAATAGCACACTGCTTGAGGTTATTTTTAATAGCTGGGGCCGGGCTTGTTTTATGTATATGTGCAGCCAATCTTGCGCCACTTCACCCATGGGAACTAGTCGCTCTTTAGATCCTTTGCCAAATACTTTAACAATGCCTGCGGATAAGTTCAGCTGCCCCATTTCCAGGCCAACCAACTCACTTACTCGTAAACCACAGGCGTATAACAATTCCAACATTGCTCGGTCTCTAAGCCCTAACTCTGTATCCACATTGGGAGCCGCTAACAGATCTTCTACATCGGCTTCGGTGAGAGATTTTGGGATTGGTCGGCCCTGTTTAGGTGCTTCAATGAGTGACGCTGGGTTAGCCACTATGAGGTTTTCTCGTACCAAGTACTGGTAAAAACCTTTAATACTAGACAAAAAACGTGCTAACGAGCGTGGTTTAATACCACCTTGCGAGCGGTGGGCCAGAAAATCCATCACATCACTATTTTGAGCCGTTGTTAAGCTGCACCCACCGGCGCGCAAATATTCATCCAGCTGCCGTAAGTCTCTTTCATAACTAGAAAGTGTATTTTTGCTCAAGCCTTTTTCTAACCATAAGGCATCAACATATTTGCTAATCAATTTAATACTATTTTCTGATGACAAAAAGACCCCCAAAGTTATCTGCCTGATATTAGAGACCTTTGCATGAAGGGGCGACAAAAGGAAAATGAGGGAAAATCAGTCTAGTTGAGGCGGGGAACACAGGTAATAGCTAGCTATTATCAAGTTTTCCAACGAAAATTAGGCTAGTTTTAACCATTTCACCTTGGTGCCTGCTTTGTGCAAAGGTCTCTATTTATATTGACAGTATAAACCTTACGCAAATAACTTGTGACCAAATTTAGTTAACCATGCCGAACCTTTGTTTGAAAATGTACTGAATCGAGATTTTGCACTAGAAGCGCCAGATCAGGTTTATGTTCAAGACATTACATACCTTTGGGCACAAAAGGGTTGGCTTTATTTAGCAATCGTAATCAACCTTTGCTCTAGACGCATTGTAGGTTGGAGCATGGGATCTAAAATGACAGCGAAATTGGTCTATAATGGGTTAAAGATGGCCCTTGAGCCGCATGAGTCGTAAAGGTGATTGTTGGGGTAATACCGTGGCGGA
>JAWUYU010000058.1:0-14991 GCA_034110645.1 Pseudomonadales bacterium | reverse complement strand
ACACTTAATCCAATCTAAAACTAGCAACAATACCCACACCTATTTTAAATAGTGCTGAATACTTGGGATGCACAGGCAAAGCACTTCAGTAGTGCGAGGAGTGCAGCGCCAGCGCAACGACGAAGGACGTAGGAAGTGCTTTACCAAGCAGACAAGTCAACACCACCAGATAGCTATTCATAGGCATGTACCCAAAGCATAGGCTTTAGAGTCCGTGTACTTATGGACAAAATGGCTATGCCATTATTGCCCACAGGGTACACCGACCAATCAATAAGCTAGCGCTAAGAATACTAATAAATCTATAAAAACTAAGCACTAAGAAGTGGAACGTTCTCTGCATGAGCCCAGTCTGCGAGGCTAGGATGGCCGCAGGCAAACACATACTAATTTGGCAATACTATGGGATATACTGGGGAGGATAATGCTGTATTGGATAAACTACGTAAACGCAGTCGTAGAGGCGTGCTGAACGATCTAATTCCGCATGGGAATCAAATAGAGCATTAGCACAAAAAATAAATACAAATGACGGTCTATTTGACGGTTCCGTTATTTGTAATAACGAAAAAACCCTTATAAAACAGCGCCTTAAAAAGGAAAATGGCGCGCCCGAGAGGATTCGAACCTCTGACCGCTCGGGTCGTAGCCGAGTACTCTATCCAGCTGAGCTACGGGCGCTCAAAAAATGGCGGAGAGGGAGGGATTCGAACCCTCGGTACCCGTTTAAAAGGTACGGTTCCTTAGCAGGGAACTGGTTTCAGCCACTCACCCACCTCTCCGCAGAGAGCGCGTATATTACCCCAACCGTTTTAGAAATAAAAGTCTTATTTTTCAATTATATTGAATGATTTTCTTACTGGTGTTATTTCTTACCAAAGGGGAAACCACCGCCTAATCCTGGCAGCCCACCTGGTATTCCTGGAGGCATTCCTGGTGGCATTCCACCTGCTCCAGCTCCACCACCCATTCCAGGGGGCATTTGACCTTGCATACCGCGCATCATTTTTTGCATGCCACCTTTACCGGACATCTTCTTCATCATCTTAGCCATTTGCTTGTGCTGCTTAATTAGGCGGTTGATGTCTTGGATCTGAGTACCTGAACCTGAAGCGATACGGCGCTTACGGGAACCATTAAGAGTGTCTGGTAGTGAGCGCTCTTTAGGGGTCATGGAATTAATAATGGATTCCATTTGATCAAAGTTCTTTTCTGCTCCAGCACTGGAAGCCGCTTGCGCCATTCCGCCCATGCCAGGCATTTTTTCTAACAACCCAGCCATACCACCCATGTTTTTCATTTGTTGAAGCTGGTCTCGAAAGTCCTCTAGGTCAAAGCTTTTACCCTTTTTGATCTTTTGGGCTAGCTTTTCTGCTTTTACCTTATCTACCTTTTGCTCTACTTCTTCGATAAGGGATAATACATCGCCCATACCCAAGATTCGTGACGCTACACGGTCTGGGTGGAACGGCTCTAAAGCTTCAACTTTCTCGCCCACGCCTAAAAACTTAATAGGCTTACCGGTAATGTGGCGCACTGAAAGTGCTGCACCACCACGAGCATCACCGTCAGTTTTACTCAGGATAACACCCGTTAGAGGCAACGCTTCGTTAAACGCTTTTGCTGTATTGGCAGCGTCTTGGCCTGTCATGGCGTCAACCACAAACAAGGTTTCTACCGGCTCTACTGTGGAATGGAGGATTCTTATCTCATCCATCATATCGGCATCTACATGCAGACGACCTGCTGTATCAACAATCACTACGTCGTAATGCTGTTCACGGGCATGGTTAATGGCTTTTTTCGCAATAGCTACGGGCTTTTCCATCACAGTACTTGGGAAAAAGTGAGCGCCTACCTCTTCGGAAAGCGTTTGTAACTGTTTGATAGCCGCTGGGCGATAAACGTCCACACTAACCAGCATGACTGACTTTTTATTCTTTTCAATAAGAAATTTAGCGAGCTTGGCAGCAGAAGTGGTTTTACCTGCACCTTGAAGACCAGCCATAAGGATCACGGCTGGAGGCTGAACTGCCAAGTTGAGGTCTTCATTAGTCGTACCCATGATCGACTCCAGCTCTTGCTGGACGATTTTCACAAATACTTGGCCAGGGCTTAAGCTGCGACTAACCTCTGTACCTACGGCACGAGTTTTAACTTGCTCTATGAACTCTTTAACCACCGGCAAGGCCACATCGGCTTCCAATAGCGCCATACGTACTTCGCGCAGCGTGCCTTTAATATTATCTTCGGTTAGGCGCGCCTGGCCACGGATGTGCTGTAACGTTTTGCCTAAGCGGTCGGTTAAATTGTCAAACATAAATAGTCTCTGTGGTACGCCAATATATTGGCACTAGTATACCCTCGCAGCCTCTCTTTGGCGCTAGTTTTAGTCTTTTTTAACACTAAGCCTAGGCATAACTGCCCTGCTTGATTATGATAGAGACACTAATAGGATAAAAATAATCACCATGATTTCTTTAATAATTGGCCTTAGCGCAATAATTCTCTATTTGTTGAGTGCTTGGACCCAAAATAACACACCACTGAAACAGGCGTCTAAAAGAGGCTATACCTTTAGCTTAGCTGCATGGATGCTGCAGGGATTCCACTTATACCTTCATTTATTTACCAAGGCTGGCCTGTTGTTAGACTTAGGCGCCACCTTATCCTTAGCAGCGTGGGCGGTTATTGGTGTCATTCTGATCAGCAGTTTACGTAAGCCTGTATCCAGCTTACTTATATTTGCCGCGCCTATTGCTGCCGTAGCAATCGCTATAGATACCATTAGCGTTCCTAAATTTGAAGGTCGTCATTTTAGCTCTGGTATATTGCTACACATTGTCACTTCTATCTTAAGTTATGCTTTATTTGCCGTTGCTGCTTGTCAGGCAGTATTGCTTATTTACCAAAACCGCCATTTAAAAAAACACCAACCCTCACGACTAGCTGCCAGCCTCCCGCCTTTGCAAACCATGGAAAGCCTTCTTTTTGACGTATTAGCTACTGGACAAGTTTTCTTAAGCATAGCGTTATTAACGGGAGTCTTGTTTTTAGACGACCTGTGGGCCCAACATGTGGCTCATAAAACAATTTTAAGCCTTGTAGCATGGGTTATTTTTTCTATTCTTCTTTTTGGCCATTATCGCTTAGGCTGGCGCGGGCGCACGGCAATACGATGGACTCTATGGGGCTTTGGAAACTTGGTTCTTGCCTTTTTCGGCACTAAATTGGCTTTAGAATTCTTCTTATAACGTCTCAACACTTGACAGGAAGAGCCTCAGGCATAAGAATTGAGAGCCATAACTGATACGAGGTTACACCCGCCTTGAGCGAAATTCCTTTAAGCTATTTATTTACTAGCTTAGCGTTCCTTATTTTATTGTCGGCATTTTTTTCCAGCTCCGAAACTGGCATGATGTCCCTCAACCGCTATCGTCTACGCCACTTAGTTAAGCAAAAGCATCGCGGAGCTATGCGTGCAAGCAAACTTTTGGATCGGCCAGACCGGCTGATTGGTGTAATTCTCATTGGCAACAACTTTGCAAACATATTGGCGTCTGCAATTGCCACCATGATTGCCTTACGCCTGATGGGCGATGCTGGCGTTGCCGTAGCTACAGCAGTACTTACGCTGGTGATTCTTATTTTTGCAGAGGTAACACCTAAAACGGTGGCTGCCATTAAGCCAGAGCAAGTGGCTTTTCCTGCCTCTTTAATCCTCTCCCCTCTGCTTAAATTACTGTATCCATTTGTGTGGGTGGTGAACACCATTTGTAATGGTTTACTTCGTATGCTCGGCTTTAATGCCGCCGCTAAAGCAAGTGATCACCTGAGCTCTGAAGAGTTGCGCACTATCGTACATGAAGCTGGTGCACTCATTCCTCGTCGTAATCAGTCCATGTTATTAAGCATTTTGGATCTAGATACCGTTACCGTGGAAGACATTATGATTCCTCGTAACGAAATCGTTGGTATTGATATTGATGACGATATAAATACCATCTTAAATACCATTAGCCAAAGCCCACATACACGCATACCTTTGTACCAAGAAGAGCTAAATAATGTGGTAGGTATTGTACATGTAAGGCAAATATTGCCTCTTATGTATGCAGAAAATCCAACTAAAGAAGAGTTTTTAGCGCTAGCCCGCGAGCCTTATTTTGTGCCCGAAAGTACGCCTTTGAATACTCAACTGCTTAATTTCCAGAAGCGTAAACAGTGGATGTCTTTGGTGGTGGATGAATATGGCGATATACAAGGCCTAACCACCCTAGAGGATATTTTGGAAGAGATTGTGGGAGATATGGCCGAAGAACAGGACCATGAAAATGAAGACATTCACCCTCAAGAAGACGGCTCATTTTTTATTGACGGTACAACGACTGTGCGTGACATCAACAAAGCGCTTAATTGGACTTTACCGATTGATGGACCCAAAACCCTTAACGGCTTAATAACCGAAAGGCTAGAGGAAATACCTCAGTTCAATATGTGCTTAAAGCTGGATGAATACCACCTAGAAACTGTGCAAATTAGGGGTAACTTCATTAAAACTGTACGTTTACGCCGTGTTATTACTTCTGCAGAAGAGGTGCATTAAACCTTCACAATAGTTACAAATGGGCTAGCCAATTCACGCTCTCGCACCTTGGCTAGCACTTTTTTACGACCTGCGTTGTCCAACCGCATCCACGCCATAATCTCTTCCCCAGACCGATAACAGCCCTGACAAATATCGTAATCATCTAAATAGCATACGTTAACGCAAGGTGAGGCTATGGGTTTTTCTGACACGTTCAAACTTCCTTTGGGTGGGGCTTTGGGTTTGGCTTAAGCTGGGTGTTAGGTTTGCTATAAAGATCAATGCGCGCATCGTAAACTAAATTCACAAATTCAGCCAGAATAAAAGCCGTCATACCCCATATTCGATACTCATCATAATAGAAGCTGGGCACCTGCTTCACTCCTGCAATTATGGGCAAGGCATCCATCACCGGTTTAGTGTCAATAAAAAAACTCAGCGGCACAGTGAAGATGCGGTCTAATTCATCCAAATTAGGTATCAGTTGGTTAACGACACCAGCCGGCACAACGCCAACAATAGGAGTCACTAGAAACCCTTGCCTAGAGAGTACCTGCCCCATCTGGCCCACCACGATTACGCTTTGCGGTTTGAGCGCAACTTCTTCATAGGCTTCTCGTAGGGCGGTTGCTACTAAGTCTGCATCATCATCTTCTGCCTTACCACCAGGGAAAGCCACTTGGCCTTTATGAGTCGGCATGTGTAGTGATCGCCGCGTTAAGATAACCTCTGGGTTATCTTTATCGTCCGTGATCGCCAACAACACAGCAGCTGATATTTGTAACTGCGAGGCAAGTGTTCTTGGCTGATGCTGTGCTAATTTTTTGGCAATAAACTGATGCATTAGGCTGAATCTACAGTTCTTTGTTTATAGTGGAGTACATTTATCTTACAATAAACAAACTATCTAAGTGAGAGGTCTTCAACATATCATGAAACATTGCAGTCATTGTAGTGCTCTCGTCAGTTTTATTATTCCTGAGGGTGACAACCGCCATCGGTATGTGTGCGATAAGTGCGAGTTTATTTTTTACGAAAACCCTCGAATTATTGCTGGCTGCATTCCCGTGTTTGAGGGTAAAATTTTATTGTGCAAGCGCGCCATAGAGCCACGATTAGGGTATTGGACGTTACCTGCAGGTTTCATGGAAAATGGCGAAACTACGGAACAAGCAGCTCTTAGAGAAACTTACGAAGAGGCCTATGCAACACCTCAGCTAGGGCCCTTGTTTAGCGTGTGCAACCTACCCAAAGGTAACCAGGTGCATCTATTTTACCTAGCCCACATGACCGTAGCCGAATATGGATCTGGCCCAGAGAGTCTAGAGGTTGAGCTCTATGACGAAGCTGATATCCCATGGGATGACATAGCCTTTGGGACTATCACCCAGACACTAAAACGCTTTTTTGAAGACCGAAAGCAAGATGTTAAACAACTTCATCACATCGACTTTTAACCTTACAACCTACTCTGTCCATGCCTCTCCCTTACCCTTGCAAGTAAGGGTTACTTCGGCGTTCGGATCCAATGGTAGACATTGGCCCATGCCCCGGCACAAATTTCACATCATCTTGAAGTACTAACAGTTTGGTTTTAATGGCATCAATTAAATGACCATGATTGCCTTGAGGAAAGTCTGTGCGGCCGATGGAACCCTGAAATAATACATCGCCCACAAACAACAAGCCTTGGCCTTGGTGATGAAACACTACATGCCCTGGGGTGTGCCCTGGGCAGTGCAGTACATCTAAAGTTTGGTTACCTACGGTCACTTGATCTCCCTGATGTAGCCAACGTGTTGGCACAAAAGGCTTGGCCTCTGGAAACTGGAACATACGGCTTTGATCGGCTAGGCCATCTATCCAGAATTGATCGCCTTCGTGAGGGCCAATAATAGGCAAACTCATGTCTTCAGATAACTGACCTGCTGCACCGGCATGATCTATGTGAGCATGGGTCAACAAAATCTGTTTTAGCTCTACGCCATGCGCCGATACTCGCTCTAACAAACGCGGTAATTCACCACCTGGATCAACCAACGCTGCTTCCATCGTTTCATCACACCACACTAAACTGCAGTTTTGCTGAAACGGCGTCACTGGAATTATTTCAAACTGTAAGGCCATAATTATTACTCAATATTATCGTTCAAACGTCACCACAATCTAACCTACCCATACACGGGCGTTGCGGAACATTCTCATCCAAGGCCCATCTTCACCCCAAGTACTGTCTACCCATGAGTTAGTGCAGCTACGGTACACTCGTTCCGGATGAGGCATCATGATGGTTACTCGACCGTTGGCAGCCGTTAATCCAGTAATACCACTAACAGAGCCGTTAGGGTTGGCTGGGTAGCTTTCGGTGACTTGACCATAACCATCTACAAACCTAAGTGCCACCTTGTTCTCACAGGTTTGGCGCTGCTCCTCACTGGCAAATTCCGCATGACCTTCACCATGAGCAATGGCAATAGGCATGTGTGAACCAGCCATACCTTGTAGGAATATGGAGTCGTTTTCTTGCACTTGAACTAGCGCTGTTCGGCCTTCAAACTGCTCAGACTGATTACGCACAAAATGCGGCCAATGGTCACTGCCAGGAATCAACTCATGTAAGTTAGATAACATCTGACAACCATTACACACACCTAAGGCAAAGCTATCTTCACGCTGGAAGAAGTCGGTAAACTCCTGCCTTGCAAGAGGGTTGAATAAAATAGACTTAGCCCAACCTTCTCCTGCACCTAGAACGTCTCCGTAAGAGAAGCCACCACAGGCAATCAAACCTTTAAATTCGCTCAGAGCACGACGCCCTTCTAAGATGTCACTCATGTGTACATCTACGCAATCAAAACCAGCCTTCATAAACGCTGCAGCCATTTCTATCTGACCGTTCACACCTTGCTCACGTAGTATGGCAACACGCGGGCGCTGGCCACTAGCGATTAGCTCAGCTGCAATGTCTTCATCACTGTTATACGTAAGTAATGAGTTAAGGCCTGGATTAGTAGCATCCAACAAAACATCGTATTCTTGTTGAGCACAGTCTGCGTTATCACGCATGGCCTGTAGACGATAACTAGTCTGAGCCCATACACGGTGCAATTGTGTTCTTGAATCTACTAATACTTCTTCGCCTTCTATAGTGAAGCGAATCTGGTCATCATCGTTAAGAGTGCCGATCACACGGCTTTGTTCTGCTAAACCGCATGAGCTTAGCTGACGTAATACTTCGGCACTGTGTTGGCTCTTCACTTGCAACACTACACCCAGCTCTTCGTTGAATAACCAAGACAATAAATCATCGGCATCGCTAATCATTTGGGCGCATTCAATATCAATACCCACATGCCCAGCTAAGGACATTTCCACTAAGGTGGTATACAAACCACCGTCGGAACGGTCATGGTAGGCTAATAAGAAACCATCTTCATTGAGGCCTTGAACAGCACTAAATAAGCCTAACAAATCTTCTGCATCGTCTAAGTCTGGGGCGGTGTCACCTAACTGGCCAAACACCTGTGCCAAACATGAACCACCTAAGCGATTTTGTCCGTTACCTAAATCCACCAAAATGAGTGTGGTTTCGCCAGCATCAGTGACTAACTGCGGTGTAAGCGTTTTACGTACATCAGACACTGGCGCAAAGCCTGTAATCACCAAAGAAACCGGCGATGTCACACTTTTATCGATATCGCCGTCTTTCCATACTGTACGCATAGACATGGAGTCTTTGCCTACTGGAATGGATATGCCAAGTTCTGGACACAATTCCATGCCTACCGCTTTTACTGTGTCGTATAAGTTGGCATCTTCACCTGCGTAACCCGCTGGAGACATCCAGTTGGCAGAGAGGCGAATGTCACTGATCTGATCAATTAGAGCACACGCCATATTGGTAATGGTTTCACCAATAGCCATACGACCTGATGCTGGCCCATCAATTAAGGCCAGCGGTGTACGCTCACCCATCGCCATCGCTTCACCTTTGGTAGAATCCAAAGACGCGGTAGTTACTGCACAGTTGGCCACTGGCACTTGCCACGGGCCTACCATCTGCTCACGAGCTACCATACCGGTAATAGAACGATCACCAATTGTAATCAAAAAGCCTTTACTGGCTACAGTAGGCAAGCTCAATATACGCTTTGCGGCTTCAGCCAACTCTACGTTAGCAAGGTCTAGTGCTGGTAACTTCACTTCTTGACGCTTAACGTCTCGGTGCATTTTAGGTGGCTTGCCAAATAATACTGCCATAGGCAGATCAACAGGCTGCTCATCAAAGTGGGTATCGCCTAAGGTTAAGTGGTGCTCTTGGGTAGCTTCACCAACAAGGGCATAAGGGCAACGTTCACGAGCGCAAAGGGCTTCAAAGGTAGCCATATTTTCTGGAGGCACTGCCAATACATAACGCTCTTGAGCTTCGTTACACCAAATAGCAAGGGGCGACATGCCTAGCTCATCGTTATTGATATCACGGATATGAAACGCTCCGCCACGGCCACCATCTTTAACTAGCTCTGGGAACGCATTAGATAAACCGCCTGCGCCCACGTCATGGATAAAGCTAATGGGGTTATGGTCACCCATCTGCCAACAACGGTCGATCACTTCCTGACAGCGGCGCTCTAGCTCTGGGTTGTCGCGCTGTACTGAGGCAAAGTCTAAGCTTTCAGCACTGGCGCCTGAATCCATAGAGGACGCAGCACCACCACCCAAACCAATCTGCATGGCTGGACCACCTAAACAAATTAATTTATCGCCTACACCTATTTCGCCTTTTTCTACATGGTCTGCACGAATATTACCCATGCCTCCTGCGATCATAATAGGCTTATGGTAACCACGAACCTCTGGCCCGTTTACGCCTGCCACTAAGGCTTCGTAGGTGCGGAAATAACCATTGATAGCAGGGCGTCCAAATTCATTGTTAAAAGACGCACCACCAATAGGCCCTTCCAACATAATATCTAAGGCTGAAACAATGCGGGCTGGTTTGCCGTAATCCACTTCCCATGCTTGTTCAAAACCAGGGATACGTAGGTTTGATACACTGTACCCTGTAAGACCAGCTTTTGGCTTAGAACCTTTTCCTGTTGCACCTTCGTCACGGATTTCGCCGCCAGAGCCCGTAGCTGCACCAGCAAATGGAGCAATAGCAGTAGGATGGTTGTGGGTTTCTACCTTCATCAATATATGAATATCTTCTTGATGGTAGGCGTATTCCTGAGCGTTTTCCAGACCTTCTGGATTCGGGAAAAAACGACCAGCTTTATGACCCTTAATAACCGAAGCATTGTCTATATAGGCAGACAGTACACCGTCACCATTAAGTTCATTGGTATTCTTAATCATCTTAAACAATGACAAGCTTTGGTCTTCGCCATCGATAGACCAGCTAGCATTAAATATTTTATGACGGCAATGTTCTGAGTTTGCCTGCGCAAACATCATCAATTCCACATCTGTTGGATTACGACCTAGCTCAACAAAGGCATCAACAAGGTAATCAATTTCATCATCAGCTAAGGCCATACCTAAATTGATATTGGCACTAACCAACGCTTCGCGACCTCCATGTAAAACATCAACGTGCTCTAAAGGAGCTGGCTGCATTTGTACAAATAAACCCTGCGCCTGATCAAGAGACGTTAAAGTTTGCTCTACCATGCGGTCATGCAATATAGCAGCAGCTTGGGCGTATTCTTGCGACGACAAAGGCTTGGCCGCTGCTAGATAAAAAGCAGTGCCACGCTCTATACGCTTTACTTGCTGTAAACCACAGTTATGAGCAATGTCTGTAGCCTTGCTAGACCAAGGCGATATAGTACCTAAACGAGGAATAACCAACACTAGGTTATCACTCATTTCTTGTACCGCCACATTGGGGCCATAACGCAGTACTTTATTGAGTTTATCTGAATCTGCGTGAGTTAACTCACCATCCACCAACACAAAGTGCATAAACTCCGCGTATACAGCCTCAACACTAGGCAGCGCGTCTTGCAAACGAGATAGTAAGCGTTGGTTACGGAAGTCTGACAAGGCTGGTGCGCCGCGAAGAATTAACATGGTAGGCCTCTAGAGAGCTGCATCTATGGATTGATCAATAACGGAAGAAGAACTAGCGACCGCTGATTTTTGGTCTTTGTTAGCTTTATGAGCCAAGCGTCGCTGTTTAAAAAAATTACTCAGCATAGCGCTGGATTCATCAGCCATAATGCCTGATTCAACCTGCACTATGTGATTGTAATGGGGTAGTGAAAACAACTGTAATTGGCTAACAACTGCGCCAGCCTTAGGTTCGGTAGATGCATAAACAAGGCGCTTTATACGCGCATGAATAATGGCACCAACACACATAGTGCAAGGCTCTAGTGTGACATAGAGGTCACAGCCACTAAGGCGGTAATTACCGATTGCTTGAGCTGCCTGTCGCAAGGCCATTATTTCGGCATGGGCACAGGGATCATGAGCACTAATAGTTTGGTTAAAACCTTGTCCGATGACTTGGCCATCAAACACTACTAAAGCTCCTACAGGCACTTCACCAATATCTGCAGCCTGTACTGCCAAGTGCATGGCTTGCTCCATGAAATCTTGGTCTGTAAAGGCTGAGTTATTGGTATTCGCCTGCATTGTCTAGTCTCTATAGTTTACAGTAGCGCCTTATTCCCACTCCATTTTCTCCACCTTGTAAGCTATTGTTTTAAATAGCTTTTAAAAATGGTATGTAAGTAGTTTGTAAGTCGACATATTCAAACTCATAAATTCTGTTTCGAAAAAACCTATTGTAATTCAATAGTAACGTTAAAAATGGTTACATACTTTGTAACTATCCTACGCGTTCATTTTAACTTCATTTTAGCACTACGTAACTACTAATCAGTGACTATTAACTGCTTCAAAGGTAAATCTATTAAGTTTGGCAATGTTAGAAATCAAGCAGGTACAAACCACCGGTAATATATTCACCTTTCTCTTTACGGATAGCTTGGGTTTCAAAATGGCATAATTCATAACCAAATGTTTTACATAAACTTTCGATGTACTTTTTTGAATGCGAATACCGCCCAGATTGTTCAAGAAAAAAACCGTCTCCATCATAATGTTCTGTCGAAAAAGCTAACTTTCCACCTGTTTTATTATTAGATTTTATCAATCGAAATACATCAGATAAATCTCCAATGTAAACGAAAACGTCTGTTGAGATAAAGTAATCAAAATTCAAACTCACATTTGACAGGTAGTCTACAATATCTTGCTTGATTAATTTATTATAAATATTTTTTTTCTTTGCTTCGCCGAGCATTTTTTCTGATAAATCGATACCCTCAAGATGCTTACAAAATTGGTTAATTTCTACCCCAAACAAACCAGTGCCACATCCTAAATCCATTATTGAACCCAATAAGTCGAACTCGCTATCTTTTATAATCATTTCTGCGATGACTCTTGGAGTTTTATATTCAAGATTTTTAACTAAGGAATTTTCAAAGTTAACAGCATAATTATCAAATAGCGATTCGACGTAATCTCGAGGTGCAGTTGCAGTTGTTTCTCCAATTAAAGCAGCAAGCATATGTTTAGCTGACGAATAATCAGGTTTCAAAGCTATCGCTTGCTTTAAGCTTGCTTCAGCCTCATCTAATCTGCCTAGCTCTTTGAGCGTGTTACCTAAGTTGCTGTGGGCTTCAGCAAAGTCAGGTTTCAACGCTATCGCTTTTGCATAGCTTGCTTCAGCTTCGTCTAATCTGCCTAGCTCTTTGAGCGTGATACCTAAGTTGCTGTGGGCTTCGGCATAGTCAGGCTTCAACGCTGTCGCTTGTGTATAGCTTGCTAGAGCTTCGTCTAATCTGCCCAGTTCTTGTAGCGTGACGCCCAAGTTACTGTGGGCTTCGGCATCCTGAGGTGCTAATTGAACAGATTTTTGCATAGGAGTTAATGAATCAGTTATTCTGCCAGTCTGTTTGAGTACAGCACCCAGAACTTTCCAGGCAAACTGATGTTTGGAAAATTCTTGAGTGACGGATACCGCTAGCTTTTCTGCGTCATCAAATCGCCCGTTCTGATAGTACTCTAAAAGACTACTGAGTTGTTGCTGAGATGGATTGTTAACCTTTAGGTTTTGTTTCGTTGCCTTCTTTCTCTTCTTTTTTTCAGATAATTTCTTGCGCTTCTGTGACAATGTGAGGCTTTTATTTTGCGCAGCTAATTTAGGCTCATTTACCTGTACCGTTGGTGTGAGCTGTGCTTCCAAGATATTTAACTTTTCTTCAGCCACACCCTGTATTTTTGCCTGCTCAAAGACTTGCTTGGCATTCTCAAACTGTTTTTCTTTGATAAGTGCATCAATGTAACTCAGCCAAAATTGTTCTATCTTTGGGTTGGCTTCGAGAGCAGTTTTAAATAATGGTAAAGCTGCCTCGGCTTTATTAACAGAGACTGCTAATACGCCTAGATTATGGTTAGCGTCAGGGTGTGCTGGCTGGGACTGCAAGATTGCCCGATATAAACGTTCAGCCTCTTGAAGTTTGCCTTCTCGATGTGCGGCAACACCCTGCTGCAGTGCTTGTTCGATAGTCAGTTCCATTAAATACCTGATTATGCGGCTTACTAAATAGTTGAAGCATTTATTTTAACTTGGTGCGGTGTTTCAATCGTGACGTAGAAAGTGGATACCTACCTTGCATCAACTTTTCAACGCAAATCCAAAACGATTTAAGCCTCTAACTGCTTCCACGCTTTGCCTCTAATATCACCTCTTGTAAGGTTGAATTCGAGTATCAGTTTTTTGACTGTAGCAACTGCCTCTTGCTGCTCATCGGTTAAATTTATATAGTGGCTTCCTGCCGTTTTTTGTAAGCGGCAACCATACGAAGTAAGAAGATAAAGAAAAGCCCTGCCATTCCTCCCATCACCACAGAAAGTGCCAGAACGAGCGTAATTTTTGTTGATTTTTCAGTTTTAACAACAGGCTGAAATTCTATAACGCTCGTCCTATCAGTTATGTTTTGAAGAACTGATTTGGCTTCAAAGTAACGTTTTGCATCCACTTCCGAATTTAATATTTGGACTGGGATATCTTCTGCGCCATCAGTTATGTTTTGAAGAACTGATTTGGCTTCAAAGTAACGTTTTGCAGCCGTTTCCGAATTTAATATTTGGACTGGGATATCTTTTTCTATCAGTTTGAGTGTAAGGTTCGCTTCATTTATTAAGGATTGGGATTTGTATTTCATCCATTTGATTGTAAGGTTCGCTTCCTCTATTAAGGATTGGGTGAGTTTGTTTCCAATTATTGCAGCCTCAGAACTAATTACTGCTTCATAGTTTGGGTTTGTGCTGGTCAGTGACAACGTCTTGCTTTTCTCATTTAGAGAGAAGGGGACATCAGATAGTGTTAAAAATTGACTAAATGTTCCAGCATCTTGTGCTGTGATGGACGAATAAGGCAAATTGTATTCATACACAACCTCTTTATTCATTAGGTAAGCATATGATGCTGCCAAAGCGATAAACACAGATGCAACAATAATCCACTTGCCCTGCCAAAGTATTTCTACTATTTCAAATAAATCAATTTCGTCGTCGTAATGCTCACGCCCAGAATCGTTCATACCTCGCCCCCAATTGCAGTCCAAACTGCGAATGAAAATGTAGCGACGAATAAAATAAGAAATAGCGTTATAGCAACCTTGGAGCCAAAAGAATATGTGGTGGTTTTTACGGGGAAATTACTGGTGGTGCTCATTGATGTATCATTCCTTATTAATAATCAAAATTTTAGTAGACGATTTACCTTCTGCTCTATGGCAGGTAAGCCTGTTAAGATAATACTAACACTCTAGTGACTATGAGTGTATGCCTATTATAAAAGTAGGAATAGTGCCTAGTCTTTTGGTCCGTTTCTTTAACTTCACACCGCAGCATTTCCAAGTCCTAGTTTTTCTTCGTACCGATTACCAGAAAGCATTAAAGCCGACAGACTATATTGAGGTTATGATACCGTTCTCATCAATATCATAAGTCTTAATAGCCGAAGAAATCTTCATCTGGTCATCATAATGACCATAGTGTGTTTCTATGTTCGTAACAGATGTTCCAGCCATACTAGCAATATCCGAGTATTTAACTCCTGCGCGGATACGGCAAGTTATTCCAAAGTGCCTCAATGAATACCAGACCAATTTCCTTTCAGAATAGTCTGGGACATTAATACCAATCATCATGTTTTTCCAGTGTTTGTCTAACTTTCTCCTATCCATTCTACGAGTGCCATTCACGCTGGCGATTACGAAGTGATTCGGCTCTATATATTGGGAGTTTCGTTTTAACCGTTCAATGTATTGACCGCCACGAGATATAATTATCCTTTCGCTTCCAACTTTTGATATTTC
>JAWUYU010000057.1:0-10485 GCA_034110645.1 Pseudomonadales bacterium | reverse complement strand
TGGTACAATTGTATAATGGGCAACTTGGGCGGGTTGAGTTACAATTAAAGTATCGCCATTAACTTAATGTGACGCCACCTAAAAATGTCAAAAGAACAGTTTCTGATTGAACCCAAAGAACAGTTTTTACACTTTCTTAATACCCTTGAGAAAAGTGGTTTTTCAGGTGAGATTTCGCCTCATCAAGCCGATAGAATAATAGCCTCTACCGACAACAGTGTGTATCAGTTGTTACCCCAGGGAGTGCTTTATCCAAAACATGAAGCAGACTTAAAAACCATCTTCACTCTGGCGGCCCAAGAAAAATTTACCAATATATACTTCGCCCCCCGTGGTGGTGGCACTGGAACTAATGGCCAGTCCTTAACAGACGGATTGGTTATAGACTGTTCTCGTCATTTAACCCAGATACTTGATATTGATTTAGATGCAGGCTGGGTTAAAGTTCAAGCCGGTGTGATTCGAGACCAGCTCAATGATTATCTGCGTCCGTTTGGTATGTTTTTTGCCCCTACACTTTCCACCAGTAACAGAGCAACCCTTGGAGGAATGGCTAGTACTGATGCCTGTGGCAAAGGTTCTCGTATCTACGGCCGTACCAGTAACCATGTTTTAGGATTAACATTGGTATTGGCAAATGGTAGACAGATCACCACAGAAGCTATATCCAATGAGTCCTTACGCTTAAAAATTGAAGCCGGCGGTCAGGTGGGCAAGTTGTATCAACAGATAAGTGAGTTGGTGATACAAAAACAGGAAACCATAAGTGCGCGCTTTCCTAAACTTAATCGATTTATGACGGGCTATAATCTGGCCCATATACACAACGATGAAGGTTTTGACTTAAGTAAGCTTATTTGTGGCTCTGAAGGCACCTTAGCCTTAGTGTCAGAACTAACCCTTAAGCTCACCCCTATCCCCCAGGCCAAAGAATTGTTGGTGCTTCGCTACCACTCGTTTGATGCTGCATTGCGCGATGCCAATTTGTTAGTGAAACAAAATCCTGACGCTATAGAAACTATAGACGACACCATTCTAAATCTAGCCAAAAAAGATATGATTTGGCCCTTAGTGTCTAATTATTTTGACAAAAGTACAGATGAAACAAACATTGACCAGTTAGCGGCTATTAACTTAGTTGAATTTGGAGCAATGGACCGCCTTGAACTTGCGGCTAAAGTAGACGCAATCTGCACGGAGCTAACGGCTAAGCAAGCTAATTATGAAAGAGTGACTTCTCAAGAGGGTATGGCAAACCTTTGGGAATTGCGTAAAAAGGGCGTCGGCTTGTTAGGCAACCTTGCAGGTACAAAACGTCCCATCGCGTTTGTAGAAGACACTGCCGTACCCCCTGAACACTTGGCAGACTATATCGTTGAATTTAGACGCTTACTTGATAGCATGGAAGTGTCCTATGGCATGTTTGGCCATGTGGATGCAGGATGCTTACATGTGAGGCCTGCGTTAAATATGAGAGATCCTAACGATGCGTTAAAGCTAAGAGTGATCTCCGATGCAGTACAAGCTTTAGTACAAAAATACCAAGGGGTGATGTGGGGTGAGCACGGTAAAGGGTTTCGCAGTGAGTACACCGAAGAAACCATAGGTGCAGAGCTTTTTCATGACATGCGTCGTATAAAAACATGGTTTGACCCACATGACCAACTTAACCCTGGCAAAATATGTGGTGCCTTAGAATCTAACTTAGATTCTAACTTAGATGCCTACAAAGAACTGGTCAAGGTGGATGATCCCCGTACCCGCGGGGCTCAAGACCGCCAAATAGGTGAACCCATAGTTGAGCATTGGCAACCAGTTGTTTCCTGCAACGGTAATGGTGCTTGCTTTAACTATCAGCCAGAATCGGCCATGTGTCCTTCATACAAGGCTACTAAAGATCGTGTTCAGTCGCCCAAGGGCAGGGCAAGCTTGTTAAGAGAGTGGTTGCGGCAAGAGGCTCAAGGCGGCGCAGACCCCAAGCTAGAACGTCAGGTTTATCAATCGCTGCAAAGCTGTTTAGCGTGTAAAGCGTGTACTACAGGGTGCCCTATCAAAGTGGATATACCAACGTATCGCAGTCGTTTCTTACAACAGTACTATAATCGTCACACAAGGCCGTTAGGAGACTACGCTGTTGCTCTGGTAGAGCACTTCGGGCTTTATGCTAGCAAAGCGGCATGGCTAACGAATACGTTAACTCAATTACGATCTACTCGGTGGTTTACGAAAAGGTTTTTTGGCATGGTTAATATGCCTAAAGTCCATGCCTATCATATACATCAATTGACCCGTATTGATGGTGTTGAAATGTGGCATGAAAACCTCTTTTCAGGCCTGTCAGACATAGCTAAGCAGCAGCATCCTGTCATAGTGCAAGACGTGTTTAGTAGTTGTTACGATTTGCCACAAATGAAAGCAATATTATCTTGTCTGGTAAGCCTAGGGTTTAAACCTCTGGTGATGCCAATAATGCCTTCTGGTAAACCACTTTATGTTAAAGGCTTTTTGAACGCATTTGATCGCCAAGCCAGTAAGGTTCTAAAGCAGCTACAAGTGGTAAGGGAGCAAGGGTTTGAGTTGGTTGCTGTTGATCCCAGTGTAGGCCTCACTTACCGTGATGAATATTGCCAGAGATTAGGTGCAGAACAGGTGCCGCCAGTGTTGTTATTACAGGAGTGGTTAATGCACCACTTACATGAGATAAAGCTGCCTAAGCCACTCACTTCTCAATCACAGGTATCTTTACTGGGTCATTGTTCAGAAAATGCATTAGTGACTGAAAGTTTAGACAAATGGCGCACTATTTTTGCCAAATTTGGAATAGACTTACATACGCCTGCTGTAGGTTGTTGTGGCATGGCGGGTACATTTGGTCATGAGGCCAAGCACCGTGATTTATCCATTAAACTCTATCAAATGAGTTGGCAGCAGCCCGTGCAAGAGTCCATAGATAATACCGGTACCGTATTGGCTACGGGCTACTCATGCCGTAGTCAAATCCACCAACAAACTAACGCTAAGCCTGAGCATCCACTGACTTACCTTAACCGTTTACTTAATGAAGTTGAGGGTTAAGTGTTAGACTAAAGTCAACTTTTGTACCTTGTTTAAAACTTTCGTTAGAGCCAACGATGCGAGTTAATAACTGCAAATCACCGTCTTTATTGTGAGTCAGTTGTGCTGACAGATGTTGGAATTGAAATTCACTAAGAATTTCTTGTAAGTAGGTGGTTTTATCTGACGGGAGAGTATTGTCCTTTTTGAGATATTGAATGGTTCCCATTTTGCTGCTTGAAAGGTCTGCATCAGCTACAGCCCACGCATTAGTGCCACTAGATCTTAAATCTAAAGTCATATTTGCAACGCCAGAAACTTCCCCTGTTGCATTGAGGGTAGGGGTCTTAGTTAGTTTTATAAGCTGGTTGAGCTTGATGCCCTGTAAGGTTATTGGCAAGGTGTTCAATCGTTCTGGATGAATAGAGGCGTTTTTCCCGAATATTCGTCCACCTAGCCACGTAGCATCCACTTTATCTACCTGATACTCAATGGCTGACCAGCCTTTAGTGCGGAACTCTAATTGCGGTTTGAGCAGGTTTGCACCGGTACTAGGCGTCCAGCTTAACTGCTCTGCTTTGAGTTGGTGCTTGCCAGTTAATTGTGTGGATATATCGGACTGGCTGCCAACGTTGTTATTATTGGCGCGGTTACGGCTATAGTCAAACTGGCTGCTGCCTTTTAAACCAGTTACTTTCAGGTTGGTGTTTGGTCTGCTACTTTGGGCATCAAGGCCAGTATAATTGAATTTTTGTATGCCAATTATTTGGTCGTTATTCCAGCGCCAATCAGCCTCATAATCTGCTAATCCACGGGTGATATTGGCTAACAATGGATTGGGTAGGTCAAGGGCGTTTTCAAGTTGAGTAAGTTGCGGCATTAAAGGAGGTAAATCTACGTTTTTTACGTCCACTAAAAGTTGATGATCTGCACTATTGGCATGCCAAATATACTGTCCGTTGAAGGTGTTAATATAAGGTGGCAGCTGGGATGTAAAGTTGATATTAAGTTGGCCATCAAGCCAACTTAACTGGCCTGTGGAGAGCGCTTGGAAGGTTGGCCAATTGGGTAGGTTTACAGATGTAGGGCGAAGTTTAAAAGACCCTTCAATTGGACGGTTAGATAATAAAGTTGAACCTTCTCCAAAATTCACTTCAAGGCCTTGGCTTGGAATTGATTCTGGCCTTAGATGAATGGACGCATTTGACCAAGTCCAATAGTCTTGGTCTGGCAGGTAGGCTAGCTGTATAGGTAGATCATTAGTTAGATTAAGTTTGTCATTGGCAAACAGCTGTACAGAACCCGACTCACGGCGGCTTACCACTTGGGTTGCAGAGAGTTTGCTATTAGCCTGAACGTTAAATTGCCATTGCTTAGGATTAAAATCAAACTCTACAGTGCTCAAAAGCTGTAGTTGGCGTAAATCTATAGGTAGCTGTGCCATCCATGGGTTAGCATCGGTTTGAGCTAAGTAATAACCACTTAAATTAGCAAACCCTTGCCAATGATTAAGAGCGTTTACTTGCAGTTCTGACAGTTGGCCAAATACTTGATACACAGAGTGCGTATTTTCTAGCGTAACATTTATATTGCCATGCAAGCGCAAGCCTGTTTTGGAGCCCAATAAGTTCGTTTGTTTAAGCGTTTCAATAATGACAGGGCTACCTGCGCTGAAGGTAAGTTGAGCTTGCTCAAGGAGCAGTGATTGGTACAGTTTTGAATCTATTTTTGTATTGTCCCAAGCTGGAGACACTCGCAACATGCTACCTTCGTTTAAACGCCATTGTGGTGCAGTGTTGGGAGTTAATGTTTGAGTTAGGCTGGCGTCTAAGTAGAGTTCTTTTACATTAGGGTTGCTTGCAGCCAACTGTATTTGGTTTTGTAACTCTCCTTGGGCTTGGCTTATCCAAGTATCAAAATCTGCATAATTACCTTCGTTAGTATCAGCCGGTAAGGTGATTTTCCAATGGCTGTTTAGTTTTCCCTGGGTAATTGTGGTTTCTGCTAAATCAAGAGGCAATAGATCAGACCAAAATTTCTGGCCATAGGCTAAGTTAATAGCGCCTTGGCCTTGCCAAACATAGGTATTAGCTTGGCGATTAATAGCAGAGGTCACTTTTGCCACTGGAGCACTGTTTTGGGAGGCAAATATTTTAGCTTCTACTTTATTGTCTGTGCTTAAGGTTGCGTCTAGATAAAGTTGCTGCTGTGTGGGTGTTGAGAGTTTAGTTAATATACTCAGGCCTTTACTCTGGTTTTTTAATTGCCCAGAAAAACCAAACGGTTGCCCTTGGATAGTGAGATCTAGCTTGAACGTATTAACGTTAAATTCTGGCCACTCGTATAACCATTGGCTGGGTATTAAAGTGATGCTAGAAATGAGCGGCAGGCCCTTTGGGTTTACTTCTATGGAACTCAGAGCGTTATCAATATTAAAAGTAGGCCATTGGCGGGCTTTTATAGACTGCCATGAATAGGACAAAGACATTTCTTTGAGGGATGTAGAGAAGGTGCCAGCCGTACTGACTTGGTTCCAACTTAACCGTTTTATAAGCCAGCTTTTGTGACTTGGATAACCTACAGTTAACTCAACGTTCTGCCAACCATAGGGTTTGAGTAACATTACTGCAAAGCTTGGAACCCACAAAGGAATAGCTGCGTAGCCAATCAGTAGAAGAGCGATAAGAGGTAATAATGCATAACGGAACAAAAGCCTTAGCATAGGGTGCAGTCTTTAAATGGGTTTATTCTAATTAGACGATAAGTATGGTGCAGATTAGTATAAATGCCAAGGTGTGGTGGTAAAAATCTAATCTGATGTTTTCTGTTTAAACTCACAAAGGTCTTCAATAGTACAAGAGCCGCAGCGTGGTTTTCTGGCAATGCACACGTAACGTCCGTGAAGTATCATCCAATGGTGTGCATCTAATAAGTATTCCTTAGGAACAAATTTGAGAAGTTGTTTTTCTACTTCCACAACATCCTTTCCAGGAGCCACACGGGTGCGATTAGACCAACGAAAAATATGTGTATCTACCGCCATGGCAATTTGCCTAAAGGCCGTATTAAGTACTACGTTCGCCGTTTTCCTACCAACTCCGGGTAAGGCCTCTAAAGCTTCTCTAGTGTCTGGCACTATGCCATTATGGTGCTGAACCAATAATTGAGCCGCTTGTATTACATGATTAGCTTTGCTGTTATATAAACCAATCGTTTTAATATGTTGCTTGAGCCCGTCTAATCCAAGGTCAAGCATAGCCTGCGGGGTGTTAGCTACTTTGAACAAATGTTGGGTGGCTTTGTTCACACTCACATCTGTAGCTTGTGCAGAAAGAGCTACGGCCACCAACAATTCATAATGATTACTAAAATTTAGCTCAGTCTCTGGGTTAGGGTTTTCCGCCTTGAGCCTGGCAAAAATCTCTTTACGCTTACCTTTGTTCATTGATAGTTTCCAAGTGAGAGATGAGCCTGCTTATTCTATGTTTTAAGCGATAGTACCCGTTACTCTCACTCTCTTACTACCCGCTTCTGATAGAGGCTGAGCTTTAAGTTTTTGTACTTTCTGATAATGATCAAACCAATTTTTAGCGGCAATGATAAGCCCCATGCCAACAAATGCACCGGGAGGCAGTACTGCAAATAAGAAGCCCCGATAATCATTGATAATCACTAAGGTCCAGTTTTGTGCCATAGGTCCAAATAATAAATGCATATCTGCAAACAAAGTTCCCTGTCCTAGCAATTCACGCATCGCACCAAGGACCACCAGCACTACAGCAAACCCTAGACCCATGCTTAACCCATCCAGCACAGCTAAATGAGGAGGGTTCTTTCGAGCATAGGCGTCTGCTCGGCCTAAAATGGCACAGTTGGTGACGATTAGAGGAATAAAAATACCTAATATTTGGTACAGCTCGTAAGTTAAGGCTTGCATGGTGAGTTCTGCAATAGTCACTAAAGCCGCAATAATCATAACAAACACAGGTAAACGGATGTCGTCGGCCACGCGATTACGAATTAACGACACTAATAAGTTGGACCCCACCAAAACCAATAACGTGGCAAAACCTAAACCTAGTGCATTCACAACGCTGCCGGTCACTGCTAATAATGGACACAGGCCTAATAATTGCACCAGGGCAGGGTTGTTATTCCAAAGCCCTTCCATCACTAATTTTGTTTGTTCTGAAGCCATGTTAATTCTCCTGTGTATCGCTATCAAGGGCACTATAAAGCGCACTATGCTGCTGCTGATGATACAGCAGACCTTGATGTACTGCGTTGACTACGGCTCTAGGGGTAATGGTGGCGCCGGTAAACCCGTCAAACACACCGCCATCTTTAATCACCGCCCAGTCATCTAAGGGTGTGTTAGTTAGAGATCGACCCTTAAAGCTGTCTACCCAAGGCGATTTTTTACGCTCTACCTTGTCACCTAAACCAGGAGTCTCTCTATGTTCAATAATACGAACACCTTGGATAACACCATGTTGATCTATGCCCACTAACAAGGAGATGTCACCACTATAACCATCTTTAGCGATGACAGGTAATACTATGGCTAAGGTCTCGTTAGCCTTAACTGCAGCGTAACCAATAGCTTCTGAGCTAAGGTTAAGTTGGGCGTAATCGACTAGCTTTCGAGGCGACGATAATAAGCTTTGGTCATATAAGTGGGGGGGCATTACAGCAGATAATGCACGAGCCTTAGCTGCAGCTTTGTTGGCGGCAATGCTGTCGCTACCAGCAACATATGTAAGGCTAATTGCTGCTGCAGTAAGCACTGCGAACACGCCTAAACTTATGGCTCCGGTACGAATGGATGCTATTAAACTAGTTGGGGCATCTAAACTCATTACTTTTCACCTTGCGAGTGAGACTTTTTAGGTTGATGTCCGTAAGCTTTTGGCTGAGTGTATGTGTCTATTAATGGTGCTGATAAATTCATCAATAGTATGGCAAAAGCAAAAGCGTCGGGGTAGTTGCCAAAACTACGAATGATAAATACCAAAAGACCAACGCCCACACCGAATACCAGCTTACCTTTACGGCTGGTGGCGCTAGTCACAGGGTCTGTAACGATAAAGAAGGCCGACATCATAGTAGCGCCAGTTAGTAAGTGTTGGGAGGCACTAGGGTAAAGGTCGGGCTCACCCATGTGAAACAGCCCTGCAAAAAAGCCTAAACTAGCTAACATGGCCACAGGGGCGTGCCAGGTGAAGACTCGTTTGGCCAGTAGCCCCAGACCACCTAAAAGATAAGCTAGGTTTACCCACATGCTCGCTGTTAGGCCCAACCCTAATTGAGGGTTACTAACAGCCAGTTCGTTTAAAGTGAGGCCCTTGGGGTGGCGCATTAAGTCTAGAGGTGTTGCTCTGGTCCAAGCATCTATTCCTTCTATACCACCAGAGTCGCTATTAATCGACTCTAACCAAAACCATTGCCATTGCTGGGTAAAAGTTAGTGTGGCTTCTGTGCCAGCCCACTGGGTCATGGATACGGGGAATGCAATTAAGCACAACGCATAACCTACCATGGCAGGGTTAAACGGGTTGTTGCCCAAACCACCATAGAGGTGTTTAGCAAACACAATAGAGAACAACACTGCCACTAAAGTAAGCCACCAAGGGCTAAATGGAGGTAGTGCTAAAGCTAACAAAAAGGCCGTAACTAAAGCACTGCCATCAGTCAGATAAGGCATTATAGGGCGTCGTCGTAACCTTAGCACTAAAGCTTCAAAGCCAAGGGCAAGGCTACTGGCCCATATTAAGTTGATTAAGGTGCCATAACCATAAAAGTAACTTTGTACGGCTAACCCAGGAAGTGTGGCCAACAAAACCCACATCATTAAGCGCGAGGTTTTGCTCAGGTTGTGATGATGGGGCGACGATAAATTAATTAAGGCCATTATTATGACTCCTGCGCCAATTCTGGCTTTGCAGCGGGGTTTGCCTGGTGGCCAGCTAAGGCTTGGGTGGCCATTTGGTAAGCGGTTTTGGCTGCCATAATATCCTCTTCTAGTGCTTGAGGATTTTCTGCTGTAGATAACATTTTTTCCAGCTTACGCACGGCTGCATTGGCTTTAGCTACGGCAAGCTGTAGCTCTTTTTCTTTCTCAGGATCAAGGCCTAGCTTAGCTTCATAGGTTTTAAGGTCGGCTTGAGCTGTTTTGGCTTTGGCTGTAAGTAAGTCTACAGTTTGCTGTAGATCGGCTGTTTGTTCGTGGTTCAAAGCCTTGGCATTGGCTAAGGCTGTACTGGTTTTCTTGAGCTTTGTGCGAGTAATAGCAGCCGTAGTTTTCAGCTCTTTATACTCATCTTCTGGGCTTTTTGGAGCTATGGCAGCCTGTGGATCCTGCTCTTGTTTCTTTTTATTCACTCGTGCCAATGCTGCGGCAATGGGGTCTTCTTCCGCAGGATTGGCTGCACGTTTAGCCGCTTGGGCTGCGGCAGCTGCTACAGCTCTAAGTTTACGCTTTTCTTCTTTAGCTTCTTTTTCATCAACTAAACGTTGCTCACGCGTTTCAAAACGCTGACGGGCTAGATCTGCCAAGTGGGCTTCATTATTAAGATTCTTCACTCGGCCTTTGGCAAAGCGATAGTACTGAACTAAAGGAATTTGGCTTGGGCAAACCCATGCACAAGCACCACACTCGATACAATCAGAGAGGTTATGGTCTTGAGCCTTTTCAAACTCTTCGGCTTTGGCAAACCAAAATAGCTGTTGGGGCAATAGATCTGCAGGGCAGGCTACCTCACACTGGCCACAGCGAATGCACGCATGATGGTCTGCCACTGGTGCTAGCTCTAAATCAGCAGCTGCCAAAATACAGTTGCTGCCTTTTACTAGCGGTGTTTGGGTGTCTTGTATGGTAAAGCCCATCATTGGCCCTCCCATCACTAAACGGGATGTTTGAGTAAGGTCTACCTTGGCAAAGGCTAGTAAATCTGCCACGGGAGTACCAATGAGTACCTCGTAATTGCCGGCATTTTCTGCAGCTTTACCGGTTACCGTAGTGATTCGCTTGATCAGCGGTTCACCCATTACGACAGCGTCATAAATGGCTTTAACCGTGCCTACGTTTTGGCACACAATACCAATGTCTGCAGGTATACCCCCATGGGGAACCTGATTACCAGTAAGTATTTCAATCAGTTGCTTTTCACCACCTGATGGGTACTTAGTGGGAATAACACACACTTCAATATGTGTGTGTTGGGCGATACGCTGGTTTGAAGCATGATTAAGTGCAGCGATTGCTTCGGGTTTGTTATCTTCGATGCCAATGAGACATTTAGGCTGATCAAGTAGCTGCTGTAATAACTGGATGCCAACAATGATTTGATCAGCGTATTCACGCATCAAACGGTCATCGGCGGTAATGTATGGTTCACACTCAGCGGCATTGATGACGAGGGTGTTAATATC
>JAWUYU010000056.1:0-7299 GCA_034110645.1 Pseudomonadales bacterium | reverse complement strand
GGCTATAATGGGCGATACACAATTGCTGTTAGATGAGGTAGCTTGTGCTGATTTAGTATCAATGTGTAAGGGTTCTGGGGTTGGTGAGCGCTTACCTTGCGAGCAGCTCAAAGATCTCAGCCAAGCTCGACGACATAACCTCTTGCGCTATTGGCTAGATCGGCATCATATATCGATGCCTGACCACGCAACGATGAAAAATATTGATCGAGAATTTCTTTATAGTGCTCAAGATGGTCAGCCCTACTTGCAGCTAGACGATTGGTGCTTACGCCGCAATCAAGGTCATTTACTACTGATACGTCGATCTGATCAATCTAACATGATAGCTGCGAGTTGGTATTGTGGTATAGAGAGTCAGACCTTATTGAGTGGTTTAATTATCTTGCCAGATGGTAAAATGTGCCTTAAAAAAGATGTCCAAGTAGGCTTGGTGTTAGCGCCTGGAGACTATTTAGAGCGGCGTTTTAGAGTGGGGGGGGAGCGCTGCAAACCCTTAGGGCGGGCGCATAGCCAAAGCCTTAAAAAGCTGCTGCAAGAAGCCAAAGTGCCAGCATGGGAACGTGATCAATTACCCTTGTTTTATGTTAATGGTAGGTTGGCTATGGTGGCTGATTTATGGGTAAATTCTGGCTTTGAAGCGGCCTTGGGTGACTCTGCTTGGTGCTGGCAAGAGGCTACTTAAAATGCAGCTTTTGATTGTTCCGGTTAGCCTATTCTGGTATCCTACGCTCCCATCTTAAGTCGAGAAATAAAACCTGAAAACGGGCTTTGTTTTACACGGCAAAAAATTTATAAACGTTAGAATAACCCATCCACTAGTTAACTGGTGGCATCTGCTCGCCACGGTCGCGAGTGTTTTTGTGTGGTTGCTCTACCGTGTTTTCGTTCAAATCGGCGTATTGTGCGTCACATAAGACATAGGGCATTTCATGACTCGTTTCATCTTCGTTACTGGCGGTGTTGTATCTTCTTTGGGTAAAGGCATTGCTTCGGCATCTTTAGCCGCCATATTAGAGGCTCGTGGCCTCAAAGTAACCATGTTGAAATTGGATCCGTACATCAACGTTGACCCGGGCACTATGAGTCCGTTCCAACATGGCGAAGTGTTTGTAACGGAAGATGGTGCAGAAACGGATTTGGACTTAGGTCATTATGAACGCTTTATTGATACTAAAATGTCAAAAAGTAATAACTTTACGGCAGGTCGTGTGTATGAACACGTGTTACGTAAAGAGCGCCGTGGTGACTATCTAGGTGGAACGGTACAAATTATTCCACACATTACTGATGAAATTAAGCGTCGAGTATACAAAGGTTCAGAAGGTGCAGAGATTGCATTAGTTGAGATTGGGGGTACGGTAGGCGACATTGAATCACAGCCTTTCCTGGAAGCCATTCGTCAGATGAAATTTGAGCTGGGTTCTAATCGTGCACTCTTTATGCACCTTACATTAGTACCGTATATTGCTACTGCAGGCGAAACTAAAACCAAGCCTACACAGCACTCGGTAAAAGAATTGCGCTCTATAGGCATTCAACCAGACATTTTGATATGTCGTTCAGAAGTGGCTATCGAATCACCGGAACGCAGCAAAATTGCTTTGTTTACTAACGTTGAACAACGTGCAGTCATTTCATTGCCAGATGCTGAGAGTATTTACACCATCCCAAGTTTATTAAAATCCCAAGGTTTAGATAGCATCGTTACTGAGCGCTTTGGCTTGGATTGTAAGGAAGCAGACTTGTCTGAATGGGACGCGGTAGCGGCAGCAAAGCTTAATCCTAAGCGTGAAGTTACTATTGCCATGGTTGGTAAGTACATGGAACTGTTGGACGCTTATAAGTCTTTGATTGAAGCTATTAGCCATGCAGGCATTAAGTCTCACACTAAGGTTACAACTCGCTATATTGATTCTGAAGACATTGAAACTCAAGGTGTTTCATTATTAGATGGTGTTGATGCCATTCTAGTACCTGGCGGTTTTGGAGAGCGAGGCACCGAAGGCAAAATAAAGACTGTTCAATACGCGCGTGAGAATAAAATACCGTATTTGGGTATCTGTCTTGGTATGCAGGTAGCGGTCATTGAGTTTGCCCGTAACGTGGCTGGTTGGAGTGACGCCAACAGTAGTGAGTTTGATGCTAACTCTGAGCATTGTGTAGTGGGGTTGATTACCGAATGGAAGGATGAGTCTGGTCAGATTGAGCAACGCTCAGAATCTTCAGACTTGGGTGGCACAATGCGCTTAGGTGCGCAGCAGTGTCGTTTAGAGCTTGGCTCGTTAGCGCACCAAGCTTACAAACAAGAAATAATTACAGAACGTCATCGTCATCGTTATGAAGTGAACAATACCTTTATAGGTCAGTTGGAAGCAGCAGGTTTGAAAGTTTCTGGCCGCTCTATGGATGGTAGTTTGGTAGAGATGGTGGAAATAGAAGACCACCCTTGGTTCGTAGCTTGCCAGTTCCACCCAGAATTCACCTCAACACCTCGTGCTGGTCACGGCCTGTTTGAGGGGTTTGTTGACGCAGCTGTTATTCAAGCCGAAAAATAGATAATTACATAAACAAGTTTTCAATCTAGTTGACTAACAGGAGAATATTTTGGACCAATGTATTGCCAACATTCAGGCCAGAGAAGTATTGGACTCTCGGGGCAACCCTACAATTGAAGCAGATGTGTTATTGGCGGGAGGTGCCTTTGGTACTGCATGTGCTCCTTCAGGCGCATCCACAGGTTCTCGAGAAGCCCTAGAGCTTCGCGATGGTGACAAGTCTCGCTACTTAGGTAAAGGTGTGCTTAACGCTATCGCGGGCATTCATGGGCCCATCCTAGAGCGCTTGAGGGGTATGGATGCAACTGATCAGGAGGCTTTAGATACAGCTATGATTGAGTTGGACGGCACGGAAAACAAAGAAGTTCTTGGTGCCAACGCTATTCTTGCAGTCTCCCTTGCTGCAGCCAAAGCCGCAGCTGTATACAAAGGCATACCTCTATATGCTCATATTGCAGAACTTAACGGCACTGCAGGGCAATACAGCATGCCTGTGCCCATGATGAACATTATCAATGGCGGCGAACACGCTGATAATAACGTAGATATTCAAGAGTTTATGGTGCAGCCAGTGAGTGCTCCTAACTTTGCAGAAGCCTTGCGCTGTGGTGCGGAAATTTTCCACGCCCTTAAAAAAGTGCTAAGCGACAGGGGTTTAAGTACTGCTGTGGGTGATGAAGGTGGTTTTGCTCCCAACTTGCCTTCAAACGAAGCGGCACTGGATGTTATTGCTGAAGCAGTAGCGTATGCTGGCTATGATCTGGGTGCGGATGTAACTTTGGCGTTAGATTGTGCGGCGTCCGAGTTTTATGACAATGGTACATACAATCTAAGCGGCGAAGGTAAGTCCTTCGATGCCGCTGGTTTTGCTGATTATTTAACGCAGCTCACTCATAATCATCCTATCGTATCTATTGAAGATGGTATGGATGAAAGTGATTGGGCTGGCTGGAAAGACCTTACTCAAAAGTGTGGTGATCGTATTCAATTAGTAGGTGATGATTTATTTGTTACTAATACCAAAATATTGAGCCGTGGCATTGAACAAGGTATTGGCAACTCAATCTTGATTAAGTTTAATCAGATCGGAACCCTTACTGAAACTCTGGCGGCCATACGTATGGCTAAAAAAGCAGGTTTTAGTGTGGTGATTTCTCATCGTTCAGGCGAAACTGAAGACACTACTATTGCAGATTTGGCCGTAGCCACTGCTGCTGGTCAAATTAAAACCGGTTCGTTATGTCGCTCAGATCGAGTGGCAAAGTATAACCGTTTACTACGGATAGAGCAGGAACTAGGTGCTGATGCTCCTTATCACGGACGTCAGGAAATCAAAGGTCAATAACAATTATTGACCTCGTCTAGGGAGTTCACGTTGGCTAAATATGGTCAAAGTTAGCTCCCTTTTTTGTTGATACATTTATGAAATGGTTAGTTGGGTTAATTTTAGTCGCCTTAGTGGCTATGCAGTACAGCCTTTGGTGGGGGCAGTCTGGATTGTTTGAAGTTGCACTTCTTCAGGAGCGTGTTTCGGCTCAGGAATTAGTGAATGCGAGTTTGTCTAAGCGCAACCGGCAGCTACATGCCGAAGTATTGGACTTGAAGCAAGGGATCGCTGCCATCGAAGAGCGTGCACGTCATGACCTAGGTATGATCAAACCTAATGAAACCTTTTACCAACTTGTGGAAGATTAATGACTAGTTCTGAACTACAGCCCCTGAAATGGCCAGTTGAATGGGCCTATGCCTCCGGCATACCTCAGTCTCATGCTCACATTAAAACCCATTGTAATGATTTTTTAGTCACAGAAGACCTCGGTTACGAGCCTTGTGGTGAGGGTGAGCACGTTTATCTGGACATTACCAAAACTGATACCAATACAGATTTTTTGGCGCGCAGCATTGCCAAACTTGCGGGGGTGCCTGTAAAACAAGTGAATTATTCAGGCCTAAAAGACCGCAGAGGGATCACCCGGCAATGGTTTGGTGTGCACCTTCCAGGCAAGGCAGAAGTAGTAGACCCCGATTGGCAGCTTTTGCAAAGCCCAGAGGTTCACCTGCACCAAGTGGTGAGGCATCTACGTAAGCTAAAAACTGGTGTGCATCAAGGTAATTTTTTTGCTATTCGGTTACGAAATATCAAAGCGGGTGATGCTTTAGAGCGAAAATTAACCATAATTTCTGAGCAAGGTGCACCTAACTATTTCGGTGATCAGCGATTTGGACATCATGGTGGAAATCTGGGCCTTGCTTTGTCTATGATGCAAGGTAAGCGTATAAAAGATCGATTTAAGCGTGGTATGGCATTGTCGTCAGTGCGCTCTTATTTGTTTAATCAGCTTTTAAGTCAGCGTGTGCACGATGGCTCTTGGCTACAAGCAGCTGTGGGCGAACGCTGTATGTTTAGTGATGGGTTTAGCCAGTTTGATGCCTGTGAACCAACTGACCTAGCGAGTGTTCAACAACGTATCGATACTGGTGATTTAGCCCCGACCGGTGTTATGGCTGGACGTATTGGCAACCCTCCTGTAACTCCTGCTAGCGTCTATGAAGCCCAAATTCTAGAACCGTGGCAGCCTTGGATAGCGGCCTTAGTTGAACAAGATTTAACCGCCCAAAGACGCAGTTTACGCCTATGGCCGAAAGACTTTAGTTGGCGTTGGGGTGAAGACGATGTGCTGGAGCTAAACTTTCATTTGATGCGAGGTAGTTATGCCACAGCACTGGTGCGCGAAATAACCCAAGCAGAACAGCCTCAATGACCACAGACAAAAGTAATTAAGATAAGGAGTGTCACAATGCAATTACTAATTTCGAATGATGATGGAGTACATGCCACAGGACTGTCGCACTTGGTACAACAGCTAGTGCTAGATCATCAAGTAACTGTCATTGCCCCCGACCGAGATTTGAGTGGTGCTAGTAATTCGTTAACTTTGTCACGACCAGTTAGGGTTATTCCACAAGACAATGGTTTTTTTGGCATCGATGGCACCCCTGCAGATTGTGTGCACTTGGGTATTAATGGCGCGCTAGATATTACTCCTGATATGGTGGTGTCTGGCATAAATCATGGGGCTAATTTAGGTGATGATGTACTTTATTCAGGCACCGTGGCAGCAGCGATGGAAGGGCGCTATCTTACACACCATGCAATAGCAGTTTCTTTAGTAGGTAAAACTCACTTTCTAACAGCTGCCAAAGTGGCTAGGCGGCTAGTGACTCACATACAGCAGCTCAATTTACCACCTCGCTGTATTATTAATGTTAATGTGCCAGACGTGCCTTACGAAGAAATTAAAGGTGTTAAAGTTACCCGTTTAGGTAGTCGAGAAATTGGGGCTTCTGCTATAGATGCTCAGGATCCGCGAGGGCACAAATGTTACTGGATTGGCCCAGTAGGTAAAGTTAAGGACGGTGGTGAAGGGACTGATTTCCATGCGATAGAGCATGGATATGTATCGGTGACCCCCTTATCGCCGGATATGGCCTGCCATAGTGCCTTTGATACCGTAACAGATTGGCTGCAGGGCGCGTATTGATGCACTACAATGTCACAGATCCTAAACGTACTATCGCCAATCGGCAGGGCATAGGTATGACGTCTCAGCGAACTCGAGAGCGTTTAGTTGATGTGCTAGTGGAGCTTGGTGTACAAGATACTAAAGTGTTGGACGTGATGCGCTCAGCCCCTCGTCATTTGTTTTTAGATGAGGCTTTGGCTCATCGAGCTTACGAAGATGTGTCTTTACCTATTGGTCATAATCAAACCTTATCACGGCCCTATACTGTGGCGCGCATGAGTGAGTTGTTGTTAGCATCATGCTCTGCTAAAAAAGTATTAGAAATAGGCACCGGTTCTGGTTATCAAACCTGTATTTTGGCTCAGTTGGTACCAAGAGTGCTAACTATGGAGCGTATTGAACCTTTGCTCAATCGAGCTAAACTGCGCTTACAGCAGATGGATATTCACAATGTTTTTTATAAACATGGAGATGGCTACGAAGGGTGGCCAGTGCGTGAGCCTTTTGATGGCATTATAGTGACAGCGGCACCTTCCGAGGTGCCTCAAGCGTTACAGTGGCAGCTAGCTGAAGGGGGTTGTATGATTATCCCCGTAGGTGATGATGACCAGTATTTATTAAAAATCACTCGTTCTGGTAATTACTTTAGTAAACAAAAAGTAGAAGCGGCTAATTTTGTGCCCTTAGTTAATGGATTAATATGATGATGGTAAAACCACAGTGATACAATGGCGAACATTCATAACTGGTATGCTCATGGGCGCTGCAGATCTAGTGCCGGGTATATCAGGTGGCACTGTAGCCTTGCTGAGTGGAATTTATGGTCGCTTATTAGGCGCAATTGGCCACTTCGACTTGCATTTACTAAAGCTGGTCACGGCCAGGCAGATAGCTAATGCCTGGCACTATGTTGATGGCCTATTTTTAGTGAATCTTGGTCTGGGTATTGTGAGTGCGCTGTTATTGTTATCAAAACTAATTAGTTGGCTTTTACTCGAACAACCTTTAATAATGTGGAGTTTGTTTTTAGGATTGATAATGGTAGCCAGTTTTCTGTTATTGCAGGAGTTAAATTCTCAAAATAAGCTCCGTAAAAGTTGGCTGTTATTAGGTTTGCTAGTTAGCGTAGCGTTAGCTAGTGTGCCTTTGTTGCAGTCGGTGGATGGTTTTTCTGGGTGGGGCTATTTGTGGCTGATGGCGGCAGGTGCTTTGGCCAT